>NZ_JBOIUB010000006.1:0-382678 GCF_050749885.1 Zooshikella sp. RANM57
CTCGGCCAGTGCCCAGTCACTGTCTTCTTGAATAAGGGCCACACCCCGAGCATCGACAATGGCACTGACCCGGCCCAATGCATCATACCGGTATTGGGTCTCTGCGGCCGCCTCAGTACCCAGCGCGCTAATCTCAGCGACTTTTTGGTTACGCTCGTCATAGCGATAGGCGGTGCGGCGCTCCGCCTGCATACCCGCTGCTTCGGTTTTTAAGGTGAGGTTGCCAAAAGCATCGTACTGATAACGGGTCTCATGGCCATTACCGTCAGCACTGGGCACGGTTTCCGCCACCAGACGATTCAACGCATCGTAACGGAAACGGACAATGCGGTCGGCATAGACCAAGGAACGAGACTGGTTAGCGCCCAGGGCCATGGGGAGCAAGCCACTGTAGCGGTTCTCGAAGATTTTATTACCAAAAGCATCATAGTCAAACACGGTCAGGTAACCGTGCTCGGCATCCACCTGCTTCAACTCGCGGGTCAACTGACCTTTGCTGTCGTAATAGAACAGGGTACGGAAATCACCGTCCACCGTGGCTTGGCGCAACACGGTCCGTTGGCCCAGGGCATCATATTCATAGCGCTCGGCGCGCAGCTGACCTGACGCTAACCCCGCCTGCAGCTGCTCCTCACTCAAGCCTAAGGTGACCACGCTGGCCGCCCCAGTAATCAATGCGGTTTTATGGCCGGCGGCATCATAGCGATACACCGTCGCTTGGTCCTGCGCATGACTCAGGCCTGACAAGCGCGCGGCAATCTCCGAGGTTGAGCCATTACGTAGCCCTTCATCCAATGCCTGAGCATAACGCACGGTACGGCGTAACTGACCTAAGGCATCGTACTCATGGGCGGTCACATGGCCCAGGGCGTCGATTTCCAGCTGGGTGCGGCCAAGTGCATCATAGTGTTGGCAGGTAGATACACCATGCAGTTTTAGAGTAGCCTGATTAACTGATGCTTCAGTGGGTGAAGGGTCATAACTGATAGGCTGTGTATAACGAGTAGTACTGAGCAGCTGATCCAAGGCATCGTAGCTGAAGACCGTCACATAACCCATACTGTCGATTTCAAATTGTTTACGCCCTGCCGCATCATAAACATACTGTTTGGCCTCAACGGTCGCATTGTGTTCTGCAACATACTCGGTAAGCTGAGCCAAAGCTAATGGTTGGCCTAAACGTCCTCCCTGCCGTAATTCATTGCTGAGTGGTTGCTGATAACGATAGCTGGCAACCACCTGGCCGGCTTGATCATAACTCAAACGGTTTATATATCCGGCAGCATCAATGGTGAAGCACGTTTGGCCCAACTGGTTGTAGACATAGTCCGTCTGCTGATAGTTAAGCTGGTGCTGAACTGTTTCTCCGCTTTCAGTCGTTTCACTTGCAGCCAGCCAGGCTTGCAGTTTAGCCTCCAGTTGCTGGTCAGTAAGTTCAAGCAGATTAGCCTTATCCAGCTTCAGTTCTTCGACCGCTGCGAGATCATACTTCAGCTCACGCACCACCTGCCCACTGATATCGTAGTGTTTTTCAGTCAAGCTACCATTGGCATCAACGATAAACCGTGCTTGTCCCAACTGATCGAACAACGTAGTTTGGGTATACGCAGGCTTTTCAACTGTAGTCGTGGCACGGACTTGAGCTTTAGCGGCAGCCAAATCCTGAGCTTCTGCCAACTGCTGAATATCAGATAGGCGCTGTGTATAGCGTACGGTTTGAGCCAATGTACCTCGACTGTTATAGACAAACTCAGTAACCCCCCCAAGGTTATCGATGGTCATGGCTTTACGGCCATCAGCATCATAGAGGGTATAACTGCGATGATTATGCTCAGTCTGCTGTGGCGAGCTACGATCAGTAATACGCTGCTCAATAACGACTCTTGGCTCTCTGGCCTGCTTAAGAGCAAGCTCAAGTCCTTCGGTACTGATGGGTTTAGCCAGTTGTTCGGTTAGCCAGATTTGACCGGTTTTGGTGTATTTAACAAGCGTTACCCCACCTTGGGCATCAACCGAGTAAATACGCTGATTATCTGTGTTATAGGCATGGTAAGTGGTCTGCCCTAAGCTATTGGTTTCAGCAATAAGATTATTTTGCTCGTCATACTGGTAACGGGTGGTTTGCGCTAAACCACTAGGGTCAACAATCTTAGTCTGTAATCTACCCAAACCATCATATTGGTAGTGGGTTTCCCGCCAGAGCTTAAGTTCGCTCTGATGACCATTAACAAGTGATGCTGAATATGTTTGCTCAGCCACTTTATTGCCTTGCTCATCATAGCGATAACGAGTGATACGTTGCTGCTCTCCAGCCTGTCGCATGATCTGACTCACCCGACCTTCAGCATCATACGCAGTTAACGTTTGCACACCATCTGGCGTGGTGGTTTTAATCACTCGGCCACGCACATCCACTTCATGAGAAGTGACTTGTGCTTTACCCTCAGGGTCAACCGTTTGTCGCAGCAGCTTTCCAGCAACATCATATTGATAGGTCGTAACAAGTCCATTAGCCGCTACCGTTTTCTGCTGCCAACCCAGTGTATTGTATTCATGCTGCTCAACGGTTTTTAACAGTTCGCCGTCTGCACTGTGTTGAGTAATCTGCTGAACGCGTCCTGCTTCATCATAGTGGTACTCAGTGCGTGTCCCAACAGCATCAATTAAAACCGCTTTTTCACCAAACTGGTCGTATTGTGTAATGAGCTGCTCACCTGTAGCAGACACCACTTTCAACTGATGTTGCTGATCATCATAGTGATAGGTGGTGGTATTGCCTTGGCGATCCGTAACCGATACTTTACGGCCAAACGCATCATACGCAACCTGCGTTGCATCACCAGCTGCATTAAGTTCACTGACAAGTTGGTTTAAGCGGTTATAACTAAATTGTTGACGAATAAATTCGCCTTGTTGCACTTTGGTTTTTCGCTGAAAGGCATCATAGGTTATCGTTTCTGTTTGCGTTAGATCACTTTGTGTTAAACCCTCAACAGACAGGGTTTTAGTGATGGCTAACCCACGTAAATCATATTCAAATGATGCAATTTGAAATTGGTTGTTTGCAGCTTGAATACTTTTTGCCAGCCTGCTGACTTCACCAAAACTGTTGTATTGATATTGGCTGACACTACCACCGGCCGTTGTTGACTTAGCTAATAGGCCACGTTTGTTGTATTCAAAATGGGTAACTTGATCTTGCTCAGGGTTTGCAATGCCTTTTATTTTTTCACGTAATTCTGTGCTTTCTAATCCCCCCGTTAATGCGTTATTAACAGGTAACGCGGTGGCATAGTCAATGCTCGCTATTTTTTCACCAAGCGTATTATAACGCAGCTCATTCACTGCACCTTGGCTATCGATACTAAAACGAAGCTGACCACCTTTATTATAAAAAAACCATTGTGTTAAATGTTGAGGGTGACTTTTATTTTGTCCACTTTCGAGTGCATTAACTTCTGGGTAAGTTTTACTGATTAACCAACCACGCTCATTATACGAAAATAAAATGGCTTGTTTTTGCCAAATGATTTCACGTTCGGCATCCGTGGTGGCCGCCGCGAGCTGTTTGGCACCTGTTGCTGTTAATTCTGCCGTGACACGACCTAATTGATCATAACGTTTGGTTTGATAACGTATCTGGCTATGATCAGTTGCCTGGCCTTGAGTAACGGTGATTAAGTTACCCATCACATCATATTCATTATGGGTTACCAAACCGTTTGCCGCTGTCTGTTTTATCAGACGTCCACGCTCATCATATTCGTGGTGTTCAACACGGTTAGGTTCACTACCTGTCGCTAATACACGTAATTCAGTCAGGGTTTGTTGTTGATAATTAATCCGTTGTCGATAACCAATAATTTGTACGACTTGCCCTAAACTATCGTAAACGGTTTCCGTCAAATAACCTTCAGCATCAACAGTAGCAACATGCTGGCCTAAATCATCATAAATAAAATGTGTAGTTTGATCATTAACACTGACCTCTGGCCTCAGCTCATTAATATCTAAAAATAACTGCTGTTTACTCGGGTAACCTGTAGCATTGGCATAACGTGTCGTGCTAATTTTTTGCCCTGCAGCACCATAACGATGCTCAACTAAAAAGCCTTCAGCATCCAACTCACCGACCAATAAACCATCTTGGCTGTACAAGCGATGAGTAAAACGCCCAGCAATATCATTCCCTAACTTATCACCAAACTTCAGTAAATAATTACCATCCGTATTAGCATCCAATATCACCGTGGCCCGGCCTTGAAATTCCCCCTGATCACTGACAATTTTTAAATCAAAATCATAAGCGGCTTCTCGAGACTGGTCTAAATTTAATTCAAGATACTGTCCATCTGCAGAGCGAATACTATTTACATCAATTGCAGTAAACGCCTCACCTAATTGTTTTAAGCGATAGCTGAGTTGTACATTTGGCTGATTAATATCAACGGGCAAGTTAGCCACAGGAATGCGTAGCCGATGTGTTTTATTTAGCTGAGGTTGAGCACCTATTTCATAGGTAAAATCCTGATATTTCACCTCACCATTTCGATAAAACTTTTGTACGATAATGTTATATTTTCCGGGTTTTAACCCGCCAGGCATGCCTAAATTAACTTCACCCTGATAATTTTCATAACTACTGATGTAAGTTTTAGCACGGCTCAAAGTCTGTTCACTGCCATCAGACCGCTCTTGACGAACACTTACACCCACAGAGTCAATCAACGTTGCTTCTTCTGATGAAATAACGCCGGTTAATGCACCACTATCATCAGGTTCAGAAATAACGCGATCATAACTAACATGAATATTTTTGGTTGACTGCCCCAGCTTAGGGCTAAAAATTCCCCATAACTTAACATTATACTCACCCACACCTGAATGTTTTAACTGGTCATCCAGGTGCTTAATGCGATATTCATAGCCTTCATCGGGAATCAATCCTGTCAGCTGAACAACGAACTCATTGCCTTCTCGTACCACAGGTACAGAAATAAACTCCCCCTTCGAACCATCATTCACTCGATAGCTAAACTCATGATGCTCGGTAAAAGGAATATATGATTCAATAACAGGCCAGCGTAAGGTTTGATTGACGGTATAAAAATCATCCCCAAACTCAAACTCAATCGGCGCCTTGGTAACAACAGTACCATCTTTATAGTGGAGATTAATTTCAACGCGATAGCCTTCACCGTTCTTAAGTAAAGGACGATTATTGGCATGATGGGGAAGTAAAGTGACGTCACCTTTAAAGTTCACCCAATCATCGATAGTAATTGTATTTTCGGCAAGCGGAAAGCGACCATCATCCCGATAAGTAGTGCAGTCGATTTTTTCCAGATTTTGTTGTTCTTCTGCTGATATAACACCCTGTAATACATCATATTTATTATGGACTTGTTGGTACGTTATGCTTTCTGCTTCAGCTTCTACACTTGTAATACCAGAATGTGTTGTATCACTAGAGCGAGTCGTATCAATAGTACCTGTTAATTGATAACTAATCTGACCATCATCATTTAAATAATTAATTTGATATTCATATTGGCCGGGCACCAATGATGTTAAATCAGCCTTATTTTTACCTTGGGCATCTTGGGTAATAGTCAATGTTTGCCAATCATCACTTCCTGCTTTACGTACACGTAACGCATCAAGCTCGCCTGCTTGTTTTGGTGATAGCCACTGTAAAGACTGCTGGAAAGCAGCATCTGTGTTACCAACTTGGTAACCCATACTGAGTGGTGCTAATTGCGTACCACTGTTATCCGTAAAAATAATTTCAAGCTGATATTGCCCTGCGGATAAAAGCTGATCCCCAATTTTTATTTGGCCTTGGTATTCGGCAAAATCAGCGGGTGAAATAGTCCCTTCACTCACTAGCTGACCTTCAGCATTAAACACTTTAGTAGTAATTTGCTGATAATGCGTCCATTGTTCTTTGGACACCATATTATTGATAAACACACCCGATGTTGCAGGTGCTGTATTGTCCTGCACAGGTTTAAACTGCAGTGTTTCTGCAGCACCAGAAGTTTGCGCAAGGTATAATACCTTACCCGTTTCTTTATCTGTTAACTCCAGCTCGTAAGCTTGCCCTTCAGGCCAGTTATTCCAGACAAATTCCTGTTTTTCATTAAGAGTTACTGGCGTGAAACTTTCTGTTCCTGTTGCGCGATAGCGTAACTGATAGTTATCTAAAGCCAACTGGCCTTTTTCCTGAAAATTGGTCAAGGTAATATGTTGGTCATCATCAGTCATTGACTCATTTGCATTCAACTCAACGTTAACTGACTTAAAACCATGATTTTCTATCCGTTGACTAACCCCTTCTGCACGTGTCTTATCTTTAGGGTAGAAATAAGCAGTTGTACTATTCTCATTGACCTCAAACTCAATAGTATAAGTTTTATTTATTTGATATGGATAAAACTCTCTTTTAAGTTCGTCTTCACCTATACCTTCACCAGAAAATGATATAACTTGTCCCACTGCAAGGGATACTATGTGCTGCTTATCATTACCTCCACTAATAGCCAGAGAAAAGTCGCTTGATACATCAGAGAGTGTTACGTCCACTTTTAAGTGATACCCTGCAGCAGTAAGGTATTTTCTTGAACTACTAAGACTAACGTCACTAGCAGAGTTTTCTATACCTGGCTGTGTAATATCAAAGCCGTGATCTGTAGGCTTTATAAAACGCTGGTCACCTTGCCAATAGTCTGCTGCATTACTTTTATTCGCGCTAAATGCTTCAGACAGTGATGTTAATTTTGCTAAAGCACCTTCACGGGTTAATGCAAGAGATATTTCAGGGGAAGTAACGGCTTGAGCTTGCCCTTCCACCTTGACCATAGGCTGTTCTGTAGCACGAGCACCCACTAATTGCAGGGTTTGTGCGCCAGCTTTTTGCACTGATCTTAGTGTATAGTCATAACCTGTCAGTACAGGGTAAGGCTGAACTGGATTTCGATTTACACGCTCTCCAGACAGTTTCAATACGTCTTCATAAGCATGTAGTTCTCTATGCTGCAGTAATGCACTTGATGTATAAGTATAAGGCTGATCAGGCTGCCGATCTGTCGTCCAGGTAGTATTATCCATGAGCACATAGCTATAACCACCAATAAGACGATTTATATCACTAGCAGAATAATTGGCTGCATTCGTTAACTGCGCACTAGATAATGACTGTTCATAACGATGTTTAGCTACCTGTTTACCTTGAGCATTATAAATCGTCTCAGTGACAAATCCTTCAGCATCAATCGCATACTGTTCTCGTCCTTGTGCATCATAAATAGCATATGAGGTACGGTCAGCAGCTGTTTCAGCAGGTAGCCATGCGGTAAGCTTCATCAGCTTTGAATTAATTTCCCCGTCCTCTGCAACTAATGCAGAAGTATCAACGTGAGTACTGTATTCTTTTGTCGCAACGAGTAACCCATTAGCATCATAACTAAAACGAGTTGCTTTACCCGTTTCATCAATGGTGCCTGCTTTTCGTCCTGCCTCATTATAAAACAGGTAGCTACGCGCACCATCTGCAGCTTCTTTTGCCACTAAACGACCTGCTTCATCATAAAACAGTCGTTGTTTTCCAGTTACCGTTTCATCCGTCGCGACGGTTGACTCTGTTACTAAGCGTCCGGCAGAATCAAATACTTGCGTTGTCGATAAACCACTTGCCGTTGTGGTGACAATTGCCTGCTGCGCATTGTTATATTGTACTGTACTTAAACGCTGGCCTGCTTTTTCTTTGCTCAGTACACGCCCCAGTCCGTCATAGGTAAATTGCTCTACCACACCTTTATCATTGATGGTTTTAATTAACTGGCCAAAAGCGCTATAAATATAGTGTGTTTTTTGCTGAGCTTGATTACCAGACCATTGAATAATACGTGCCACCATACCGCGGGCGTCATAATCATGGGTTGTTCTTTGATACTGTGCTTGTGGCTGTGCATTTAAAAAAGTATCAATAGCTGATAGTGAAACATTTTTTTCAGCCGTGTAATCAGCCAGTGAAAACTTTACGTTTGAGTAGACTCTGTGCTCAACCATTAAGCCCTGAGCATTATAATCCCAAGCTTGAATACGCCTCTCAGCACTGATTGTATAACGTAAGTGACCTCGTTGATCATAAACCATTCTCGTTATAGCCGCATTTTCAGGAAGGTCTGCTAAATGCCCTATATCATCAATAATACCGGGTTTTGCTAACGCATAGTTTGCCTTAGCAATTATTTGATTACTCGCGTTATAGCGAAAATAATTAACCTGATCACTAATAATTTCTGTCAGTAAATTGCCTGCATCATCATACTGACGTTGTGTAACTTGACCTTTAGCATCCGTTACAGAGGTAATATTACCTGCGTCATCATAAGTATAAGACAATACGGGTCGCTGATGATTAACTGCCGGTTGAGTGATTGACGTTAATCTATCCTTCTCATCAAACCGGTAAAAGGATGTTTCACCTTTATCATTACTAACCGTTGTCAGTCGTTGAGTAGCGTTATAATCAAGGGTAACTCCAACACCCGTACCGTCTTCAATACGAGTAACACGATATTGTTCATCTATTTTTTTATAGGTAAATCGCTGAACGACACCATCACTTTGCGTAATTTGTTTAATACGTAAACTATTGCCGTCATATTGATAGTCTGAGCGAAAGATATTGCCATCAGCAATTGTATTATCTTCCGGTGTAAGATCGATAATAACCGCAGATAATCTTCCTTGCTGATCATATTCAAATCGTTGGTTAATGGTTTCTTGTGTTTTACCCTGGTCATTAACATAACTTGTTGCAATTTGGTTCAGCAGTGTTTTCCCTGATATTTGAATATAACTGAGTATTGTCTGCTGACCTGATGCATCCGTAATACGGCTTAACAGATTATTTTCATAACTAAAATTCAGTAGGTGTCCATCTCTATCTTTTCGACTAACCAACTGACCGTCTGAGTTATAGTGCTCTACAACACCTGAAGTACCTTCTTGCCAAATCCATAGCTTTTTATCTTGATCAAACCTAATCTGATCATGAGCACCACTACCATCAGTGGAAATATAAGCTTGCTTTTCACTATCAAAGTGATACTCACTAAAGCTGCCATCACCATTTGCTCGACGTAACTTACTTCCCTCAGCGACTTTTTCTGGGAGGTCTGTTAAATAGCGGTGCTGATTCAGCAACCAGGATTGATTGCGTGCATCGTTATGCTGCCCCTGACTGTTATAAGTTTGTGTTAGTTGTGTATCCAGTCCTAATGCAGAAAGTTCATCCGAATGTTGTTGTAAAATCAGGTTACCAGTTGCTGCATTAAGAAAGACTTGGTTATTACCCTGACCTACTTTACTACCAGCCCCATTTCCTAGTACTAAATGATTAAATAACCCAAGATTAGATCCAGATACTAAAGCAACCATAAAAGTCTTTTCTCATAAAGGTAATTGGTGACAGCAACGTATGCTGTTTACTTATCAATACCTGATAAGCACATTTTTTAATTAAAGATGGGTAGAGCATCAAAATGAAGAAACAATTATGAAGGGTATTAGCCTAATCGATAAAAATATTTGCCATCTTAATTAATACCAAACACTGTCAAATAAAAACACAATACCGTTGTTAAACTGTAATCAGCTAGCACAGTCGTATCATGTCTTACAAAAACTTCACTTACTTATTTTATATATCCA
The DNA here is from genome assembly GCF_050749885.1 of Zooshikella sp. RANM57. Classification (NCBI taxonomy): domain Bacteria; kingdom Pseudomonadati; phylum Pseudomonadota; class Gammaproteobacteria; order Oceanospirillales; family Zooshikellaceae; genus Zooshikella; species Zooshikella sp. RANM57. The sequence continues at coordinate 9,721 of NZ_JBOIUB010000006.1, forward strand.
TTGTTTATAGAATTTTGTTCAGTGCTATTTTTGTTTATTTTTTACGCAACAGGTTCAAGTATAAAAATAATATCTTTATTAATCATAATCTTACTGACACTTATTAACTAAATAGTTTAATAAAATCATAGGATAAACGGAGTATATAAGAAGATAACTGGTAAAAAATATCCTCAGCAACTTTAGTTCCACAGGCACTTCTTGTTGTATAGCGTTGTATAGAATTGCAACAAATTTAGAATCAGGTATCATACAAACCTGCCACTCACTGAAAAATAATCACACCGTTGTTAGATCAACACTTAAACTCTCATTAGCGTGTAAGATGTGTAATTCTCATTTGCACATAAACCTTGAATACACACTAGATCAATGTCCTTTGAACACTTCATTGTTTTATGATTTCACTATGTTTAGGTGTTTTCCTTCATAACATGTATCAGTAAATCTATGGATATGAAGAATACAAAGCGCCTTATAACTGTTAAAACTTTTGCAACTACCAGGGTTTTGTGTATGCGTCTTTTACGCAAATTAAGCAAGTTAATAAGCTATAGCACTTTACTATGTAGCGCTTCAATAACATCAGCCAATGATCCTTTCGATCCATCCAATGTAGGCAACTGGCCAAAAAAACAAGTGGGTTACTGGTCATTTGACTATAAAGATATGCGAGACCACAGTGAGTTCAATCATTCATCAATATTAAATGGCGATATTTCTTTTGCGGAAGGCATTCAAGGTTATGCTGCACAGTTTAACGACAGCAGCTCATCTATGGAGTTTAATGTAGGTGATAATTGGACATTGAGAGAACCCTTTGCATTTTCTGCTTGGTTATTTGCTTCTGAAACTAGTACAAATCAAAGTATTTTTTCTCGTACTGCAAAAAATAGATCAGGGGTAACTGTATTTATTGATAAAAACCTATTTATAAACGTGATTATCGTAGATGTTACTAAAGGTATTTTACACTTAAAGACTGAGCAAAAAATAGAACCCAAAAAATGGCAACATGTCACCATAAGCTACAATACGGGACTTAAACTCAATTCGACTCTAATTACTCTTAATGGTTTTGAAGCAGGCCTGAAAAAAATTAAAAGCTCCCTGTTTACGTCACCAACTCATGACTCAAAGTCAACATTTAATATTGGTTATACAAGCCCTAGACTATACATTTTAAAACCTGGGGTGAATAGGCCTGAAAATTTTCAAGGAAAAATTGACGAAGTCTATTTATTTCAAAATATCATTAATCCTGTAGAGTCATACTGCCTAAGCCAGCTGGGTTTAAACTGCCTTATTCCTATTCAACAAGGCCCACAGGGTGAAAAAGGAATAAAAGGCCCACAAGGTCCTAAAGGTGAACAAGGCCCACAAGGAAAACAAGGTGAACCTGGAGATCAAGGAGAGCAAGGTCCTCAAGGCCCACAAGGCGAGACTGGCCCTCAAGGACCACAAGGTAAATCAGGATTGCCAGGATTAGAAGGCCAACCCGGCGTGGGTAAAACAGGCACCAAAGGACCAGATGGCCAGCAAGGTTTACCTGGTGTGAGAGGTCCACAAGGTGAGCCAGGGCCAAGAGGTGATGCAGGTCCTATTGCAGATTCCTACCAGGATTTACCTAAAGGTACGCTATCAGGCTTTTGCCAAATAAATAAAGCTAACCAAACAATTACGCTACATTATGGCACTGCAGCATCAACCTACACTTATCGTCATAATAGCCAGTACTTAAATGCCTGCAGCTGTGCATCGGGCTGGACTCGAGTGGGAGATGTTAATGCCTCATGGTGTATTAAAAATTAATTATCAGCCTATAAAAAATGCTTTAAATAAATATGTTTCAGCACAAAAAAACAGTGAATGAGTTTTTAAATGATACGAAAAAATACACTTAGTACACTTTTATTTATAAGTTGTACCACAGCAGTTTTCCCCGCTACTGCTCAGCAAAAACCTGTTGGTCTATGGGACTTCGATAAAATAGAAGCGCAACAAATTATAGACCAAAGCAATAATGCTTATAATTTACAGCTGCCTGAAAATGCTTCGCTTGCAGAGGAAGGAAAGAACAGTAAATCCCTTAGATTCAACCAAGAATTAACTTCGCTTGTTATTCCAAACAGCTGGTTAGGTGAAAACTCACATGCAGTGAGCTTTTGGTTTAAGCCTGATGCAGCACTGAATACTTTTTCATTGATTCGTAAAATGAATCATGAAACTCAAGCGGGCTATCAACTCCAGGTTACAAACAATAGACTTGAGTTAGTGCTTAAATCGAGCCAAGGAGTAACAGTTAAAGTACAAAGTACCACTTTAACAGATTTACAACACTGGCAGCATTTCACTCTTTCTTTTGATAAAGAGCAACCACAACCTTTGCATATAGCTATTAATGGTCGTCCTGTTTTATTCAATAAAACGATTGATTCAAGCCTGTTCAGCGGTACCCAACTGAAAAACGATAGTGCTATTGAAATAGGTTTATCAACAGATAGCGCAATTAAAAACTTTACTGGCTTAATAGATCAACTAAGTATTTATGATCGCTCGCTTTCATTTTTCGAAAATCAATGTCTTTTTAATCAAGGCGATGACTGTTGGCAATTCGCTGAAGGCCCTAAAGGCACTCGTGGTATTCCAGGCAATAAAGGTGAAGAAGGAAAAAAAGGAGAGCTAGGAGAAGATGGCACTAAAGGTAATCAAGGCCCTGTAGGAAATGCTGGTCCTCAAGGTAAAACAGGTCTGCAAGGTGAACAGGGTCCATCAGGTAAACAAGGTCAACCAGGCCAAAATGGCAAACCTGGTCCTGAAGGTGATCCTGGCCCACAAGGCGCTAGAGGTCAACAAGGAGACCCTGGAGATAAAGGTCCAAAGGGTGAAAAAGGTGATCGTGGTGAAGCAGGATTAGTAGGGCTGAGTTTCTATGATATTCCAGAAAATACACTAGTTGGCTCCTGCACAATAAATAATAATCAAGTTGTCTCAGTACAATCACCAGCAATTGCTCTTCAACAAGGTGGCAAAAGTATCTGCTCTTGCGAAGCTGGATGGGAAGCGGTACCACTATCAGGATTATTCGGAGGGTCAGGCATAAGCCATTTTACATGCCTGAAAAATGCTAACCCATTGCCTTATTATACAGCATCACAAACCATGCCTGGCACTACGTTAAATAATTGCCAAAATTGGACGTTTTCGGACCTTCCTACCGAAGCCTCCAGTTATACACTAAATGTCAATTGGCAGTCACGTAAAGGTAATCACCAGCGCACAATCAAAAATACTAAATCAGAAGGACAAACTAGCGTTACATTTAATCACTGCCCCCAAAAAGGAGGTTATTCAAGCCTTACCCTGCATGGACCTTATGATGGATGGCCTGTTCAAGATTCAGGTGATAGTGGGTACTTAAAAATATGGCCACAGTCTAAGTCATTGAGTATGGGAGGAGGCCATGGTTATAACTGCCGTACTTGGACTCTAAGTGGGTTTAACCCAGAAGCCAGTGCCTATGAAATAAACATACACTGGTTTGACCATAGAAATTACTACAGAAAAATAACAAACTTTAAACCAGAAGGACAAAGCAGTATATCGTTCTATCACTGCGTTCACCAGTCAGGAAATGCAGACATTACGCTGTATGGTCCTGTATCAGGATGGAGAGCAAGTGATACAGGACAAAATCCAATCAGGCATCACGGCGGCCACAAATGATGCAAAATGAGATAGTGATGAAAAAACAAAAAATAATCTACCCTTTAGTATTAAGTGCTTTAGCATCATCTCCCATGAGTTTTGCTGCGAATTTACAAGGTTATTGGTCCTTTGATAATTACTCAAATGATCAAGTATTAAATAGCCAAGCATTTAATCCATGGCAGGCTACCGTTAATAATCTTTCTGATAGTCACTTTAATGCGGTAGGACAATCTGGCGCCTCATTTGTGCTTAACAGTGATCCTCTTTTGCTGCCTAAGCGAAATGATTGGTTACTAAGAGATGGTTTAGGTTTATCTGTCTGGTTTAAACTGATTAGTAGTAACACATCAGATGAAGTTCTTTTTAGTGAATACTATGAGTACGAAGAAAGCTCACGACAAATTCAGGTTATCTTAACTTCATCAGGCATCATTAAAGTCAAAATACAAGCAGAAGGTAATTATCGCTCTGATTATGTAGCCACTTCGCTTTCGAAAGTAAATACACAATCAGACTGGCAACTACTAACAGTCAATATTGACGCTAAAACCCAAAAGCCTGTGTCACTGTCATTAAATGGTGCTATTGTGCCTTTAACTGATGAAGGTGAATTCAATATGATGACGTTTAAACAAAGTCATCATGCAGGCCCATTTACAGTAGGTGGTGATGCTCAAGGATTATTAGCACCTTTTAGTGGTGAAATAGATGAAGTGCGCATTTATGCCAGACCACTGATTTATGCTGAAACACTATGTTTATACTTTTCATTTAATTACGCAAATACCTGTGTCACTGAAGCATTACCTGGTGCCCCAGGTATTATCGGGGAGCCTGGAGAACAGGGTGATCAGGGCAACCCAGGGGAACCTGGAGAAAAAGGCGAGCAGGGACCTCAAGGTGAAGATGGACCACAAGGCGATGCAGGAGAACAAGGAGAGAATGGCGATAAAGGTCCCGATGGAATAACTGGTATTGATGGGTCTAATGGCAGTGATTCATCTGCAGGTATTAAAGGTAAACAAGGACCTCCAGGTGACCCTGGCCCAAAAGGCACTAAAGGTGAAACGGGTTTACCCGGTATTAAAGGTGAAAAAGGCCCTAAAGGGGCACTTCCTCAAACATTTGCTGATTTGCCTAATGGAGCAACAGCCGGCTACTGTTGGCTTTACCAAGGTAAGCCTTTTAGGTTGCTCGAACCTGCAATAATGAAAGAAGGCAAGTGTGGTTGTGTTGAAGGATGGACCTTTATCGCCAGCAGAGGTACAGCTCAGGGAACCTGTTTGAAATCCTCCGGGTCATATACCTGGCAGCTGTCTACACCTTATCAAGAAGGACGCTGGACTCCAGCATTAATTCCAGCCATTAATTTAATATTATTAAATTAATGGGATAATACTGCGTAGTTTTAAGTTAGAATTATGATGAAATATATCGTTACATTATTCTCTATACTGGCAGCATCTAATGTGTATTCAATTGGTCACGTCAGCAATGCAAAAGTTACTCAAATACGAGTAGATGGAGATGGAAAAGCTATGGTTTATTTCAATAAACCTATAACAGGAACTCCTGCAACGTGTGTGCATAGTGCATATAAGAACGCATTGGGAGTTGATGCCGGAACTGATGGTGGGAAAGCTGTCCTAAGCATGGTTTTAGCTGCAAAAGCCAGTGGCTCACTTGTTACTGCTTACGGACTTGGTGTATGTGGTGTTTATGGAGGAAATACCATTGAAACCTGGAATTATGGGCATATTCTTTAATATCTAACTCAAGCAAGAGTTTGCATATAACAAGTCATATTCTAGAACACCACCTCCATCAATATAGCCGATAAGCCTGCTTGTCGGCTATTTTTTAACAGCTCAGGCATAACCCAAAACCCATTGAACTGTATTAATCGTGTCATCTTGGCAGACACGCATAGATGTTAAAAATATTTTGATGCCTGCATGCCTTGCGAAGAGATGCTTTTAATTATGAGTTTTATATCGATAGTGTCCTGTTATTTTATAATCAAATAACATATCTTCAGCAACGGTTCCATGACCAATATTATGCACAACCAAAGGTCTGTTCCTAAAAATATTTTTCTTATCAATTATTATACCGATATGAGTTAAATTTCCAGGTAATAACCAAGTTACTATATCACCTGGCCGATAATCACTCACATTCTCACTAATCTCTAGAACAGTACCATGTCTTTTAAAAAAGGTTTGTAAATTAGGCACTCTACGGTGATCAATATTAGTATCTGTTTTGGTTAACCCCCATAATTTCGGGTAGGTATCGAATGCCCGCTTCATATCTTCATGGACAAGTCTTTGTAAATCAATACCCAGCTTTCGATATGATCTAATAACTACATCAGTACATACACCTATATTATTGGGTACATCACCATTTGGATAAGGAATGTTTATATAACGACCATCGTAGGTTACCTTTTGACTTGTTCGCTCAATAGCTGCATTAACTAACTTTTGTGTTTGACTTGCTGCGCCTGTTTGACAGTAACCTAACACCAGCACTGTTACTATATTTACTAGAAAAAACTGGCTTTTTATTTTACTCATATTATTAAACACTAATTACCCATTGCTCGTTAAATTCAGGGTTAACCGAAATCGGATAACCTCTAGGGTTAGACATCACTCTGCAATTGCCGATCATATAATCTTGCGATCTATGAATATGACCATGAAACCAGTAATTTGGTTGCCTTTTCTTTATCAGCCAATCAAGGTTCGATGCATAAGCAGCATTGATATAGTCTTGCCTTTGATGTCTAGGAATTGAGTGAATACTTGGTGCATGATGAGATACGACAATTTGTACCAAAGGTTTGGTAACGTTATTTTCAGTTAATGTTCTCTCATGCCGATCATGTGTCATTTGTTTCTCAAGCCAACTAATAGAATACTGATGTACACGTGCAGTATGATTAACTGATAACACTGTTTGTTCTGTTGAGTGATAAATATAGTTATAGTCATTCATCCTCTGCTGACACAGTTTCGCAACATCACCTGCATTACCCAACAGTTTAAAATCGGTCCACAGTGTAGCACCGTAAAAAATAACATGGCCTAGCTGAATGGATGCGTTTTCTAGTAGATGAATATTTGTATCCTGGCAATGCTTACTTAGCTCAATTAACAATCCAGGATAACTATGGCGATAATATTCATGGTTACCTAATACATAGATAATCTGTTGTTGTGGAAAACTATCAAGTGCCCACTCAAGTCCTTTAGCCCCTAAATTAATATCTCCTGCTAAAATGACTACATCAGCTTCACTTTTAGGTAGCTGATAAGAACCAAACTCCAAGTGTAAATCACTGAATAGTTGAATTTTCATTGAAGTCATTTTTCCATAATTTTTTAAAACTGGGCTAAAAAATAATTTTTTTAATTGAATACATGTAATTTAATTATATCAGACTTTACAGGAAGGCAAGGCTGGTTATGAGTAAAAGCAGGACTATTCTAAAGGTAGGAAAAAAGTCTTTATTGTTAAAAAATGAAATTATTTAAACGCACTCTTATAAAAAAAGTAAGTAAAATAAACTAATACTTATTTGAGTTGCTAATAACATTAAGGTTGCAATACCTATAATCTTCAAAAGACTGATATCTGTAGTATCCAACATTAATACATTTCTAACTAGCCAGTTCATTGTTGATATCGTAACCTGCTCTTTCAGGGTTAAAGGCAGGCTATTCTATCTTCTTAGAGTCCTCACACAAACGAAGTGTTTCAACTCATGAGTGCTGACCCCATCACTATTTAGCAACTCACTCTTGGGCAAAACCCAAGCCAATGCCCCCTACCATGTTAACTAACTCCACAGGCAACTGTTCAAGACACTCCTGTACATCCTAATAATCAGAAAAATCACTGAAATGTGGAACTTAAAGACGTTTCTGTTAATAATTCTCAAACTTAATGTGTTAATTTGTTATTAAAAACAGTGTTTCTATAGCTATTATTTTAAAGTACTTTAGTACAACAAATAACATCACAATCAGTTTGTCTAACAAAGCAATATATTAAACCGACAAACGCACGTTTAAAATGTGAACCATTTCAATACCATTCTTTTTAAACAATTCATAATTCGCCACGCTAAACACATAATTATTACTCAGGGTTAAGAAAATGGCAGTTTTCCGCAAGAAATCGCTTAATATATCAATATCCTTATGTCTTAGTGCCCTCGCCAGTGTCAGCTTCAGTGATGCAGCACTTGCTAATCAAGCACCTATTACCATGAGTCAAAGCAACCAAGTTAAAGCGGGAGACCCGCTTAATGCATGGGTATGGGGAAATGATCCAGAGGGACAAAAACTCTACTATGAATTAGTGACAACGACCGCCCACGGAAAACTTAATTTTAATAATTATAAGGGCACCTTCACTTATACAGTGACTTCACCGAGTGCTAATTACGATGAATTTAAATTCCGTGTTTCAGATGGAAAACAGTACTCTAATGTCTCTGTCGTTCAGCTAATCATTGAACCTTCTAAAACGGTATCCAAAAACAATACTCCACCAAAAACTTTAGGCCAAAGCAACTATGTTACCGTTGGTCAGCTGCTAAAAAGCCATGCCTGGGGTGAAGATGCCAACAAAGATAAACTAACGTACACAGTTGTTTCATGGCCGAAATATGGACAATTGAAGCTTGATGCTAAAACAGGTGACTTCACTTATTTTTCTAACCAAAACGTCACTAAGGATATCTTCAGTTTTCGTGTGAATGATGGTCAAGCAGACTCTAATGTTTCACAAGTTCATTTACTGTTTAATGGCAATACCACAACAAACAAGCCAACAACTCCTACTAAGCCTACTAAACCAACAACAACATCAAAGCCCACTACCCCCTCTAAACCGACAACACCAACTACAACAAATAAACCAACAAAGCCTACTAATCCAGAACAGCCAAAAACAACCAACCCTACACAATCTGTTTATCCTTCGTCTTGGACAAGTAGAAATGACTTTCCTGCCGTAGTAAAAAATGTCCTGAATACTACTGATACACGATTATTTTATAATGATGACTTTAATCATGTATCTACTGATGGGCTAAGCCAAATTTTCCAAGCACTGGCATTCCTCGCTGAGCAGAATGATATTTCAGATAAAGACTTACAACAGCTTTTCACTTATTTAAGAGGCTGGAACTACTCTCGAGAAGTCAAAAATATAAAGCCATCCGTTGCGAAAATAGCGGATCAAGCGCTCTTAAAGGTTACTCAAATGAGCGACTTTTATCAGGTAAAACCTGATGCTGCTGTGGCAATGGAAGGTTATGTTGTTGCGCTAAATGGATACATACGTATTCCAGGAACTGATTCATTTTTTGCTAAACATGTTGCCATACTAAATCAACTTGTCGATCACTTAGTAAAAAATGCAGCGTCCGTTAATGGTACAGCAGGTTACAGCACGGCGATCTTCGAATTAACAACCACTATCGATATTTTAGGGTTCCAGGTTACACAACCTAATCAGTCTGATAGTGCACTTAAGTCAGCATTATTAGCGACCAACCTGCCTGAAGATCTTGGTAACCTCGGTAAACATTCAGCGTTAGGTATTTGGGTTGATCGTTATGGACGCAAAGACCCATTTATTCTCATGAATGCCATTGAAGCGTTAGGTAATTTATTTATCAGTAATGAGAAAAGCTGGAATAAACGCTTAGATACTGCTGCAGTTAAATTAATTAAAAATCATAACGATTATAGTGATCAAAAAGAGTTAAAAGCTAACTTTTATAGTTACTATGTAGCTAAAACACGGAAAAATAATCCAGAAAATAGCTGTTCAACAGAGTTTGCTAATTTCTGTTACCAGTACACGATAAGTGAAGTATTACCATACTCCCATCAGTGTAGCAATACGCTTCGTTTACGTTATCAGCAACTAGACTCCAATCAAGTGACTGAAGTCTGCCAACGACTAAAACGCCAAGAGTATGATTTCCATTCACTTATGGCCACAAACTGGACGCCAGTTAACGAAGATAACAATACTGATTTAGAGCTTGTTATATTTGATGAATCATCACTGTATAAAAAGTTTGGTGCATTACTTTACAAGATATCTACAAATAATGGTGGTATCTACATTGAAGGTGAACCCAATAAAGCCGAAAACCAAGCTCGTTTATTTGTCTATGAACGTCCCAATGGTAAAGAGTGGGATATATGGAATCTAAACCATGAATATGTTCACTATCTTGATGGCCGTTTCGACTTGTATGGACGTTTTGCTTACTATCCATTAAACAAAACCACATGGTGGACAGAAGGGCTAGCAGAGTTCATCGCATGGCGTTCTGACTTTCCTCGCGGTATGAATGACGTAAGCAGTGTCAGTCCTGCTGCTCGTCCATCACTCCAGCAAATTGTGAACATGGATTACTCATCGGGTACCTCCATGGTTTATCACTGGTCCTATACTTTGCATCGTTTCTTACAGGAAAAACACTCAGCAGAACACTTAAAGCTTGCTGAATACTTAAGAAATAATCAAATTGATGCTTACAACAGCCACATACAGACATTAGCAAGTAACTACGCTAATGAATATCAGCAGTGGCTAAGCCAATTAGTAGATGACTGGAAACAATCACATCCATATGCAATGGGCGACCAAATACCTGCTGAACCTGGTTCACAACAACATGTTGAGCATAATCATATGCCTACTGTTGTTGATCAGGCTAGCACGGCTCGTCCTCCATTATCCTTTTAATTACAACGAAAATATCCAGTTCTCCATTTAAAGCCCCATAAGGGGCTTTTTTTATGCTCCAGATAAAACCACCTAAATGCTAGGCATTTTCATCGATAAACTTACCAATTTTATAGATTACCTATATTTATGCATAGTCCCTTATTTAGACAAATATTATTATCTTATGCTACTATTTGCGCCTCAATGAATAGGGGTAATTTATGTATAAGGTTGTTGTTTCAGACCTAGATGGCACTTTGCTTGACTCAAACCACACCCTTAGTCAACAAACCATCAGCACTGTACATCGTATTGTTAATGAAGGTATCCGCTTCATTATTGCTACAGGCCGTCATTATCACGACGTTAAACATATCGCCCAAAACCTTGGACTCGATCTTTTCTTGATTACCTGCAACGGAGCACGCATCCATAATAAACAGGGCCAGGCAATTTTTAGACAAGATATCCCGCAACAGATTGTCCAGCCTTTATTGGAAATGGCACCAAAAGAAACTTTGCTTAATATTTATAAAGAAGATCAATGGCTAGTATCTAAACCCAATAAGGCATTACTCGACTTTAATAAAAGCTCTGGTTTCAATTACTCACTTGCTGATTTGTTTAGCATAAATCATGAAAATGTAGCCAAAGTCTTTTTTGCGGGTAAACCTGAACCTCTTATTGAGTTAGAAAAGAAAATTAATGAACAGTTTGGTGATTTAGTAAGTGCAGCATTTAGTCTTCCAAACTGTTTAGAAGTCATGGCTAAGGATGTTAATAAAGGACAAGCTCTGCAGCAGGTCCTTAAAGAAAAAGGGTTTTCTCTAGAGCAGACAGTAGCATTTGGTGACGGCATGAATGATTATGAAATGTTATCTCAAGTTGGCATGCCAGTAGTTATGGCGAATGCACATGATCGTTTACGTCATTCATTGTCTCACTATGAAAACACATTAAGCAGCGATAATCATGGCGTTGCCCACAAACTCGAAGAAATATTTCCTGCTTAAATGTCCCACAAAGTGTGTGGAGTTTTACTCTCCACACTATAGCTTTCCAGAAAATTAAATTGTAACCAGTTTTCTAATTATCTCCATCGCGATGCTTGCTTATTACCCCACCATGAAATAATGATGGGGATGAAAACTAATTACTGCCGCATCATCTTCAGTGTTTCCTCAAATGCCTTTAGACATAAAGCCACATTTTCGGCTTTCGCAGCATAACCCATCAAACCGATCCGCCACGCTTTTCCTGCTAATCCACCGATTGCTGCACCAATTTCTAAATTGTAATGCCTCAACAAATGACTACGAAAAGCTGCATCGTCAATCCCTTCGGGTATGGCAATTAAATTTAATTGAGGCAAACGATAGCGCTCATCAACTAAAAACTTGATACCTAATTCTGTCAGCCCTTGATAAAGATGATTATGCATCACTGCATGTCTTTGCCACGCCTGCTCTAAACCCTCTTTTTTAAGCATTAATAACGCTTCATGTAAAGCATAAAGCGAGTTCACAGGCGCTGTATGATGGTAGGTTCTTGCTGTTTTACTTCCCCAGTACTCCATCACCAACGTTTGATCTAAAAACCAGCTTTGAACTTTTGTTTTACGTGATTTAATTTTATCAACAGCGCTTGGACTAAAACTGATAGGAGACAGTCCGGGTACACAAGATAAACATTTTTGTGAGCCTGAATAAACTGCATCAATTCCCCACTGATCAACATAAAGTGGGATACCACCCAGTGCTGTGACGGTATCAACTATTGTTAAACAGCCATGCTGTTGAGCAATCTGACAAACAGTTTCAATATCAGACCTTACACCTGTAGACGTTTCTGCATGAACACATGCAACCGCTATCGTATCAGGATGCTGTTCCAGGGTTAATTGTAACTTTTCTATAGAAATTGGCTGGCACCACTCATCTTCTACTGTAATGAGTTGGCCTCCACAACGTTTTACATTTTCAGCCATTCGCTGACCAAAAACACCATTAACGCACACAATGACCTTTTCACCTGGTTCAATTAGATTGACAAAACAAGCTTCCATACCCGCAGAACCTGGAGCTGATACAGCAAGCGTTACTTCGTTTTCAGTGACGAAAGCATATTTCAGCAGCTGTTTGACTTCATCCATCATCCCAATAAAACAGGGATCAAGATGACCAATAGTAGGACGGCTTAATGCTTGTAACACCCGAGGATGGATATCTGAAGGGCCTGGCCCCATCAGGGTTCGCTGCGGAGGATAAAACGAATCCTTTAACATGTCACACTCCAGTGTATTATTTTTATAATTAATTCTCGCACAGTTAAAGGCTACAGTGAAATACTCCCTGATGTTTTGTTAAAGAAGGTAAGGTCAAAAGGCTGAAAAATCAGCCTTTCTGCGTTAATTCCTATCCTAGGATAAATCAACCTTCAGCGTTAATGACCAGCTGACCAACGGGCGAGATTTGTCGTAGAGTATAGGGAATCAGTTGGACAAGCATAAATGAAAGTATTGCAAGCAATACACCAATGTAAAACACCAAGTCAGGTGATGTTAACCACACTACCCCTAAAGTGACTGGCAAAAAGACCGCAGCAATATGATTTATTGTAAAGTTCATTGCAGCTGTTGCGGCAATATCCTGTTCATCGACCACTTTCTGCATATACGTTTTTAATGCAATGGCCATAGCAAAAAAGATATGATCAACCACATATAACATAGCGGCAATTTCACTGGATTCAACCCAGGCGTAGCCCGTAAAAACAATTATTAACCCCATATACTCTAGAGAAAGCGTAAGACGTTCTCCAAATCGCTGTACCATTTTACCTATCTTAGGTGCCAACCAAATACTGACGATATGATTGATGATAAATAATAAGGTAATTTCACTCACACTATAGTGAAATTTCTCAACCATCATAAATGCAGCAAATACAATAAAAATTTGTCGCCGAGCCCCACTCATAAATGTCAACAAGTAAAATAACCAGTACTTTTTCCTAAAGATTAATTTTTTATGCTGTTGTGCGGATTGCACGAAAATAGGAAACTTAAACCACAAATAACTCGATAAGCATAGTCCAATAGCACCTGCAGTTAGATAAATCACTTCATAACTCAATGCTAGCTGTTGTAGTAACCAAACCATACCATAAGCGGCTAAAGAGCTATATGATGTTACTGCCAGCAACTTTCCCAATTGTGTGGGTGCCGTCTTTTTGGGAAGCCATTGTAGTGCTAACGAATCTCTTGTGGTTTCTAAATAATGAAACCCAAAACTCATTAATAACGTGGTTAAGTAAAATCCCCATACAGTTGTAAACTGTCCAGTTAACGCAACCCCAGTACTCAGTAACACGAGTGCTAAAACAGCAAAGCGTTGCTCTAAAATAAACAGTAAAAATAAAATTGCGGATATCGCTAATAAACCCGGAATTTCTCGAATACTTTGTAGCATACCAATTTCCTTACCCGTAAAATTGGCAAGCTCTACAACTGCATTATTTAACTGCACATTCCATACTGAAAATGTAAATGGCATTGCAACAGCCAATAAAACAAGAAATAAATACGGCTGGTGATGCTGTTTTATTAACTTCATTTAATTACCTACTCATAAAGATCTTTTTTAAGATTCGATTCATTTTATTTATACTGGAGTACTATTATTATAATTTCATTTGGTTTTAAAGGTTCATTTGGCCAGCTTAAAGCACTTTCATTAGTCATTGATTTATCCTATCTCGTGCTTTCTAACAATGTCTTAAAGCATGTTGTTAAGCGTTCTAAGTACGTTTATGATTACATTATCGAAAAAAGTGTTGGTAATATTGAACAACATACTTAAACAATATAATACGTGAGTTTGGCTCTTAGAACGCTTTATGAATGGCCAACTACCTTTGCAAAATGGTCAATTTCCATGAGCATACCTCAGCAGTTGTTACAACGTATTATGCCCCGAACGAAGGATGTTCCCATGGGCAACCTTGGTCCTCGACATCAACATGAATGGGGACAACTGCAATATGCGGTAAGAGGTGTGCTACAGGTTGATACCTCAGAAGGGCGTTTTATTTCTCCTCCCAATAGAGCTGTTTGGATACCACCTCATGTTGATCATCAGGTCACTACACTGACAGAAGTTCAATACCGAAGCATTTATGTCGATATAATCTGGACTCAACAAATCAATAAACCAACAAGTGTAATTGAAATTTCCCCTTTAGTGAAAGAGCTCATATTGTATGTGATGAACTTTCCTAGCTCCGATTCTCCTGATATTTTTTTAGAGCGTATCTGGCAAGTCCTTGTAGACCAATTAAGTGCTGCAATGATTATTCCTTACGATATCCCGATACCTGCTGATCGCCGATTACAACCCATTATTAAGGATTTACTTTCAGACCCTACTCGCAGAACACCACTTGAATATTGGGAAAACAAAGTCGGCGCATCAGCTCGAACATTGCGACGCTTATTTCTACTACATACAGGAATGGGGTTCAATCAATGGCGACAGCGCCTAATTATTTTACATGGGCTTGAATTATTAGACCTAGGCAAATCAATCACAGACGTTGCATTAAGCCTGGGGTATGAGTCTTCATCTGCTTTTTCCACAATGTTTAAACGCCAATTGGGAGAAAGCCCTTCTAAATATATACAAAGAACTTACTCTCCTCCCATTAAAACTCCATAAAAAAACCCAGCAAATGCTGGGTTTTTTATACAAATATAACTCGTTATGCGCTCATTATTTACCATAAACAGGAAAACGAGCACAAATAGCTTTTACTTTTTCACGCACACTCGCGATAACTTGCTCATCATTAATGTTTTCCAACACATCACAAATCCAACCTGCGAGTTCTTTACTCTCAGCTTCTTGGAAACCACGACGAGTGATTGCTGGAGTACCAATCCGTAGACCACTTGTGACAAATGGAGATCGAGGATCATTAGGCACAGCATTTTTGTTTACTGTAATATTAGCGCGACCTAACGCTTCATCTGCATCCTTACCGGTATATTCTTTGCCAATTAAATCCATTAAGAACAGGTGATCATCAGTCCCTTTTGAAACAATTTTGATGCCCCTTGATTGGAATACACTACACATGGCTTGTGCATTTTGAACCACTTGCTGTTGATATGCTTTAAACTCAGGCTCCATCGCCTCTTTAAAGCAAATTGCTTTAGCAGCAATAACGTGCATAAGAGGTCCACCCTGGCTTTCAGGAAAGACCGCAAAATTGAGTTTTTTCTGTAGATCTTCATCAGCCTGGCTAGACAAAATTAGACCACCACGAGGGCCACCCAGCGTTTTGTGAGTTGTAGTGGTGACCACATGAGCATGAGGCAGTGGGCTAGGATAAACATCCGCTGCAATTAAGCCTGCCACATGAGCCATATCCACCAAAAGAAATGCACCTACTTTATCCGCGATTGCTCTAAAGCGCTGCCAATCCATCACACGAGAATAAGCAGAGAAACCAGCAACAATCATTTTAGGCTTATGCTCTAAGGCCAATGCTTCGACTTCATCATAATCTACTTCACCTGTCTCAGGATTAATTCCATATTGAACAGAATGATAAATACGACCAGAGAAGCTTACTTTAGCACCGTGTGTTAAATGCCCACCATGCGCTAGGCTCATACCAAGAATAGTATCACCAGGTTTAACCAGTGCCATGTAAACTGCTGCATTTGCCTGTGAGCCTGAATGAGGCTGAACATTAGCGTAGGTAGCGCCAAACAACTGCTTGGCACGCTCCTGAGCAATACGCTCAACATCATCAACGTATTCACAACCACCATAGTAGCGCTTACCAGGATAGCCCTCTGCGTACTTGTTGGTTAACACAGAGCCCTGAGCTTCCATAACGCGCGGGCTAGCATAATTTTCTGAGGCTATAAGTTCGATATGTTCTTCCTGACGCTGAGCTTCACTTTCAATGGCAGATTGCAACTCAGGGTCGTAGGCAGCAATGGTCATATTGGAGGTAAACATGCAGGTCCTCTTTCAATCCTAACTGGCTCAGGCATACACTTCATAAGCCATGGTTAAAGGGCTCATGAAACATAAATTGACAACTGACTCAAGTTGTATAAGCAGGCTGATTGTACCCTAAGGCTAGTCTCAGCGCACTTGAATAAACGACATTATAAACAGTGATTTGACTCATAACGAAACATAAGTTCCTTATTGTGCTATGCACAGCATAGCGCCTTATGTAAGGTAGACGTTATTATTACGATAAAGGTCAGCAAATAACTTATTCATGTTGTCGTCACTCTGTCGCTATCAGTAAGGTAGAATCCTCTCTTCATAACATTTCCTCCCTTAAACACAGGATATCGTTATGATTTTTTTATGAAATACACAGCGATTTGTTTGCCTTCATAACAGGCTTCCGGTAATTTGACGGCAATTTTCATTCACTTCCAACAGAATCACATGTAGAGGATATGGCTCAGTACGTCTATACCATGAATCGGGTGAGCAAAGTGGTGCCACCCAAGCGGGAAATTCTTAAAGATATCTCTTTGTCTTTCTTCCCAGGTGCCAAAATCGGTGTTTTAGGTCTTAATGGTGCAGGTAAATCCAGTTTACTGCGCATCATGGCTGGCGTTGATAAAGAAATCGATGGCGAGGCACGCCCTCAACCAGGTATCAATGTCGGTTTTCTTCCACAAGAACCCGTACTGGACAACCAAAAAACAGTACGTGAAATTGTTGAAGAAAGTGTTCAGGAAATCAAAGATGCCCTGAAGCGCCTGGATGAAGTCTACGCAGCCTATGCCGAACCTGATGCAGACTTTGATGCTTTAGCCGCAGAACAAGGCAAATTGGAAAATATTATCCAAGCTGCTGATGCACATAACTTAGAAAGAAAACTTGAAGTGGCCGCAGATGCACTGCGTCTTCCTCCTTGGGATGCCAAAATTGAGCATCTATCAGGAGGAGAAAAGCGTCGCGTGGCGCTATGTCGACTACTACTTTCTAACCCTGATATGTTGCTGCTTGACGAGCCCACTAACCACTTGGATGCAGAGAGTGTGGCCTGGCTTGAGCGCTTTCTCCATGACTATAACGGTACCGTCGTTGCTGTTACGCACGACCGTTACTTTCTGGATAATGCTGCTGGCTGGATATTAGAACTAGACCGCGGACATGGTATTCCTTTTGAAGGTAACTACACCGCTTGGCTCGAAAACAAAGAAAAACGTTTAGCCATTGAAGAAAAGCAACAACAAGCCCGTGAAAAAACCATTAAACACGAGCTTGAGTGGGTGCGTTCTAACGCTAAAGGCCGCCAAGCAAAAAGCAAAGCACGTCTTGCTCGCTTTGAAGAGTTGAGTTCACAAGAAGTACAAAGGCGTAATGAAACCAACGAAATCTATATTCCACCTGGCCCTCGCTTAGGTGACCTGGTCATTGAGTTTAGCCATGTCAACAAAGGCTTTAACGATGAAGTACTGATTGAAGACTTAAGCTTCAATGTACCTAAAGGTAGTATCGTAGGCATCATTGGTGGAAACGGTGCGGGTAAATCCACTCTCTTTAAGATGATTGCGGGTAAAGAACAACCCGATGGTGGAACTATTCGTATTGGAGACACCGTAGAGCTGGCTTATGTTGACCAAAGCAGAGACAGCTTGGATGGTAGTAAAACGGTATGGGAAGAAGTCTCTGATGGTCAGGATATCCTCCGCATTGGTAGCTATGAAATTCCTTCTCGTGCCTATATTGGCCGGTTTAACTTCAAAGGCAGCGACCAGCAAAAATACGTCAAAGACTTATCAGGTGGTGAGCGGAATCGCTTGCATTTAGCTAAGTTACTTAAGCAAGGGGCTAACGTCCTATTACTTGACGAACCTAGTAACGACCTTGATGTTGAAACATTACGTGCCCTAGAAGAAGCTTTGCTTGCTTTCCCTGGTTGTGCGATGGTTATTTCTCACGATCGTTGGTTCCTGGATCGTATTGCTACACATATTATGGCTTATGAGGGTGACAGCCAAGTCGTCTTTTTTGAAGGAAACTACAGTGAATACGAAGGTGATCGTAAAGCTCGCCTAGGTGTCGCCGCAGATCAACCTCATCGTATTAAATACAAAAAACTAGCTTAATAAACCAAGCGTTTTTTGGCCTTTGTTACGGGGTAGGCAATCCTTGCTTACCCCTTAAAACCCACTATAGTTACTCATACACACTAAAGGTGTAAATATCGCACTGTTCGCTGTTAAGGAACATATCATTTTTATTCCACCTATAAGCGAAACGTATGAGCACAGCCAGTACAGAACGACGCAAATTTACGCGGATTAATTTTGATGCGCGTACCGAGCTTCGCCAAGGAGATAAAACCTGGCCTGTAGAACTTCATGATATTTCACTACGAGGAATACTGGTCATTCCTCCCAAAGATTGGCAAATTGATCCACACTCCCCCTTCACTGCATTTATCCATCTTGATGATGAAAAAATCATCACCATGAAGGTTCGTTTTGCTCATCAAGAAGAAGATCACGCCGGATTTGAGTGCATATCAATTGATATTGATAGTATTTCATTATTAAAGCGGTTAACTGAGCTTAATTTGGGCGATTCGCAATTACTTCAAAGAGAATTATCTGCGTTAAGCCGTGATATTTGATATTTTTTTATCCTCCCTCTCAAATTACTTGTTGTTGCCTATCATTGAAATGAAACTATCACTAAAGCTATGAACCAGCATCTTTTTTACTGGTTAAAAATACAGTATAGTAGCTCCCCATATCTTTCGAATTTAACGCAATGACCAACATACTTCTTTATGGCTAAAGCAAAAAAAGTCTTTGTTTGTAGTGAGTGCGGCAGTGAGTCTGCCAAGTGGCAGGGCCAATGTCCTGACTGCAAAGCCTGGAACAGCTTCAAAGAGTTTAGTTTAGGTAGTTCACGACAAGCAGCTACAGCCCAACGAGCGGGTTTTGCTGGGAGCCTTTCCAGTGTCACCCTGCTGGAAGATGTTGATATCAGTAATACCCCCAGGTTTTCAAGTGGTATCAGTGAGTTTGACCGGGTTCTTGGTGGTGGTTTTGTGCCCGGCAGTGCGGTATTAATTGGCGGCAACCCTGGTGCAGGAAAAAGCACTCTACTATTACAAACGCTCTGTCATACGGCACAAAACATGCCCGCTTTATATGTTTCTGGCGAAGAATCTTTACAGCAAATTGCCGCACGAGCACATCGTTTGGGTTTACCCACTGGCCAACTCAAAATGCTGGCCGAAACATCTGTTGAACAGGTTATTGCCATTGCTCAACAGGAAAAACCCGGTGTGATTGTCATTGACTCAATACAGGTGATGTATACCGATACTGCTGAAGCTGCACCTGGTGGCGTTGCTCAAGTTCGTGAAAGTGCTGCCCACTTAACCCGCTTTGCCAAACAAACCAATACTGTATTACTCATTGTGGGCCATGTTACCAAAGATAACTCTTTGGCTGGACCCATGACGCTCTCTCATATTATTGATACACAACTGATGCTGAGTAATACCGATGACTCTCGTTTTCGTATTATGCGAGCCACCAAAAACCGATTTGGCCAAATCAACGAGCTTGGATTATTTGCGATGACCGAAAAAGGACTTCGTGAAGTCCTCAACCCATCAGCAATCTTTCTCTCACGGACAGAACACCCAACTCCTGGTAGCATTATTAATGTACTTTGGGAAGGTACCCGTCCACTTTTGGTAGAAATTCAAGCGCTGGTCGTTGAGTCTCAGCTAGGTAATCCAAGGCGTGTCACGGTAGGCTTGGAGCAAAACCGTCTTGCGATGCTCCTTGCAGTATTAACCCGACATGGTGGTATTTTTACCAGCGACCAGGATGTCTTTGTTAATGTCGTTGGTGGTGTCAGAGTATCAGAAACCAGTGCCGATTTAGCCTCCATTTTAGCTATCGTCTCAAGCTTACGAGACAGCGTAATCGACCAGCACATTATTGCCTTTGGTGAAGTAGGCTTATCCGGTGAAATTCGGCCTGTGGCTTATGGACAAGAGCGGATCTATGAAGCGGCTAAACATGGCTTTAAAAAAGCGATAGTGCCAAAAGCTAATGCCCCCAAAAAGCCCATTGAAGGAATGGAAGTGGTAGGTATTAGTAAACTTGCTGAAGCCTTAGAGGCCATCTAACAGATGCCCCTTCTCAAAAACATAACAGAAGTCGTATTTATTTTTGCACTCGATTTTTGTAATACAATCTGAACTGCCAATATATTACACGACATGAAAAGCGCATTCGTTTTAAAAGGATTATATGCCATCACTGATGAGCGTCTTCTATCACAGGATCAGTTAATACCACTAGTTGATGCTGCATTAGCAGGGGGTACCCGAGTGCTTCAGTATCGTAACAAGCTAGGGAACTCAGACTTACGCTTACAGCAGGCATCTGAGCTAAAAAGGTTATGCCATCACTATCAGGTCCCTCTGATCATTAACGATGATGTAGCGCTTGCAGAAGCAGTGGGCGCAGATGGCGTTCATCTAGGTCAAAGCGATATATCCATTGCTCAAGCTCGCCATACCCTTGGTAATCAGGCTATAATTGGCGCCACTTGTCATGCGTCCATGGAACTGGCAGAGCAGGCTGTTTCACAAGGTGCTGATTATGTGGCTTTTGGTCGTTTTTTTGCGTCAAAGACTAAGCCTGAAGCACCCACCGCATCATTCAATATTTTGGCTAATATACACACACTTGATACACCTAGTGTAGCCATCGGTGGTATTACCGTAGACAATGCCTCACAGCTAATTGCCCAAGGTGTTTCCATGGTTGCAGTCATTCATGATCTGTTTGCAGCAGACGATGTATTTGCCCAGGCAGCTCACTTTAAGTCGTTATTTTAAAGCCACTAATACAAAGAGTTTGTTATGTCTCGATCAACTGAATTATTCGATAAAGCACAACAGTTTATCCCTGGTGGTGTTAACTCGCCTGTTCGAGCATTCAAAAGTGTTGGTGGTAACCCTGTCTTTTTTCAAAAAGCACAAGGTGCTTATTTATACGATGAAGATGGTAAATCCTATATTGATTACATTGGTTCATGGGGACCTATGATACTAGGTCACAATGATGCTGATGTGATAGCCGCTATAGAACAGCAACTAAAGCAAGGATTAAGTTTTGGTGCACCCACAGCACTTGAAGTAACCATCGCAGAAAAAGTATGTAGTTTAGTTCCCAGTATTGAGCAAGTCCGCATGGTTAACTCTGGTACTGAAGCAACCATGAGTGCTATTCGACTGGCACGCGGTTATACCGGTCGTGATAAAATCGTTAAGTTTGCAGGCTGTTATCATGGACATGCCGACTCCCTGCTCGTTAAAGCGGGTTCTGGCGCGCTTACCTTAGGTGTCCCTACCTCACCTGGTGTTCCTGCTGCTTTAGCGGAGCAAACGCTAACATTGACCTATAACGACTTAAGTGAAGTTGAGTCCGTTTTTGCAGAAGTAGGCGAACAAATCGCCTGTATTATTATCGAACCTGTCGCTGGCAATATGAACTGTATCCCTCCAGCTCCTGGCTTTCTGGAAGGCTTACGCCGTATTTGTGATCAGTACGGTAGCTTACTGATATTTGATGAGGTTATGACGGGTTTCCGTGTGGCATTAGGTGGAGCACAATCGCTTTATAATATAACTCCAGACCTAACAACACTGGGTAAAATCATTGGTGGTGGTATGCCCGTCGGTGCCTTTGGTGGTAAACGCGATATCATGCAAACCATTGCCCCTACAGGGCCTGTGTATCAAGCAGGTACTTTATCAGGAAATCCTGTAGCAATGGCAGCGGGGCTGGCAACTCTCAATAAAATCAGCCAGCCTGGTTTTTATACGCTACTGTCTGCAAAAGTCCAAAAACTGACAGATGGGCTAGAAGTTGTCGCCAATAAGGTAGGTGTTCCACTCGCAACCTCACGTGTAGGCGGTATGTTTGGCTTTTTCTTCACTGAGAATGAAGCACCTTCTCGCTTTGATGAGGTTATGGCTTGTAATCTGGAGCACTTTAATCAATTTTTCCAACACATGCTGCAACAAGGTATTTACTTAGCCCCTTCTGCTTATGAAGCAGGATTTATCTCTCAAGCTCATGGCAATGAAGAAATAGAAAAAACACTGGCAGCCGCTGAAGCCAGTTTAAGAAGTTTAACTTGAGGAAAACATGACCTCTCTTGCTGTTTCTGATGCAATACTTTGCTGTAGCTGTAGTTATTCTGCATTTTTATTGCTACAGCAAAAAACCTTTGCCAGTGATAAAATACTACCCGCTACTGCAGCGTTAGTTGGTTTTATACTCATGTCACTTGCGTCTTTTTTTGGCACACTTTACTATGGTTTTTCGCCTATCTGGGAAGATATCCATCGTCTATTTACACATGCTGCCACTTTTTTAGCCCTACCACTCATTGCAGGTGCTTATGCTCATTTAGCCTGGCCACTCAACTGGCACAAACCCATGTGGGGAAGGCTTATTATCGCGATGATGATTTGCTTTGAAATTGCACGCCGATTTCAAGCGATCGAAGCGACTTATACAGTAATAGGCATTATTAGCTTATTTGTTATTTTATTAGTCGGAATCAAGTTTATCCGCCAAAAACCAACCTTTTTTGTTTACATTTTAGTTGGCTCAGCAAGCTTTTCTATTGCAGGTCTGGTGGTCGGCACCCATGGTTATCTTGCTGGTTTTTTACGGTTAGACTTATTTCATTATTTATTAGCACTTGGATCGCTGAGTCTTGGCACAGGCTATTTTCTTTTCATACGAAAGCAACGAAAATCACACCACCTGTCAATATAATTAGTTTTCTATACAGGGAATAATGTGAAAAATAACGTTGGTCAAATGTTGTCCTTATAAAAATAAAGAACAGTCGTACAAGACATAAAGTATGTTGAGTGTAGCTGGTCACATCATGCTTTCCGCTAATTTGACAACCAGCTCACAGAATCATTTTATCGTTTGTATCAATCTTATGATTTCATTAGAGTATCAGGCTAATTGCTTACTTATATCCACATGACTGAAAATAATGTGTGCTGGTTTAATTTATAAAACTCAGTGGCATTTAATTTTAATCTAATTAAAAAATACGCCCTAAACGATCACATGATAAAATGACAATACTGATGAAATAGGTTGCGAAGTAGAAAAGCGTTAACTCTGCGCAAAAATGCTTTCATCAGACTGGGTATAGTATACATTACGCAAAACATAGACTGATTTCTACAACTTGCCCATTTTGCCTACAGGCACGTTATATGCGATTCCTACTACTGTGGACTGGCTTAATACTAACACTTTGTGTCACTCAGCATATAAAGGCGACTGAAATTAATGGTTTTCAGTATGGCCTTAATGAACTTCTTATTCCAGCCTCTGACCGCTGTAAAATTCTTCCTGAAGAACCTAACCTCGCAGCTGCCTTAGTTGCTTGTGAGGAAGCTGCAAATCAAGGCAATTCTGAAGCTCAGTTTTTACTTGGTGAGCTCTACCTTATCGGCCAGGTTATTCCACAAGACTACGACAAAGCAAAGCATTGGTTTGAACAAGCATCAACAAATGGCCATGCCAAAGCCCAATATCAACTGGCTTTCATGTATTACCGTGGTGAGGGGATGAAACAAGACTATACACAGGCCTATATCATGATGAAAATGGCCGCAGTCAATGGTTATACTGACGCCATTGATGTCAGTGATGAAATTGGCAGTTTAATGGACAGGGACCAACGAGCCTTGGCGTTTTATACTTTAAGCAAAATATTTCAAGATTATGCTCAACATTTAAAGCAGTCAGCCCCCTCACGCTTGGATTTAAAACCCAAACCTCAAGGAAGCAGTCATAACACTATCATTGAAGCCAAACCGCAAGATTAAGGCAAAATTCACTTAACCTCACACATTCTGGTTTAACCAACAAGTAAGCTTAGTAACCGTTTTCGCGTGATTAGCATTTCACGCAGTGTTTTCAGCATAGCTATTTTCGAGTGCCCAGCAGATCGCTTAACATTCTCAATTCGCTCTTCGATCTGATAGATTTCAGTGGCTAACTTGCTTTTAAGCTTCAACTTTTGGTCTGACCAGTCTTCACTGGCTTTAATGGTTTGTAAAACTGCACTGTTTGTACCTATCTCTTGAGCTTCTTTAAACTCAGATAAGTCATTATTAATGGGGATATTCGCTAACATCAGTGCCACGCTCCCTTTGGCCGCTTATTTCCTTATGTAAAGTCTAGTTCGCAATGAGGTACAACAATATTAGAAGTTCAAGCATTTACTTGTGCGAAATTTACTATCGTCTTTGCTTTTCTAACTTAATTTGCCCCAAAGAGTGGCCAAACTTATGAATCTTTCTTTGGTGGTGTGCCTGGTGGAAATGGAAAAGGCGTGACCTTATCACCTTTAATATCACAGATTTTACCTACGCCTTCTTTTTCTACTTCATCAATCCGAATAACAGAAGTAATTGGAATAAAACTACGCTTTACTTCAGCAAATTCGGACTTTAGCTTCTCTTCTCCTGGATCAACTACAAGTTGGCTTCTCTCGCCAAATATAAACTCTTCTATTTCAATAAAGCCATACAAATCACTTTGAAAAATTTGTTTGACATATACCTCATAAACTTTGCCTTGATTCAAGAATGTCACTCGAAAAATTGGTTTAGCCATGTTAATCCATCTCACCCCAGTGTTTAGAGCCGCCTCAAGCTAAAAGAGCGCTAGAATACCAGAGCTGCAGTTCAAGGCAAACGCCACGTTGTTCCTTTCTACTCTAATCCATTGCCCAACGATCGTTATCTAAGAGTGTTTCTCCACACTGTCTACTATTAAAATTTCAAGAGAGGTGATGTGCTCAAGGTGTCAATAAAGGAAGGAAGACACTACAAACCATACATCAGTGCAGCACTGGGCTTTCGCTACAGACCCAGATATAATGCTGCGCTTATTTTGATACCCCCTGACTGTGTGAAAAACGTGTGTAGGTAGATTTCGATGGCTAAGAAGCTCTTTATTAAAACCCATGGTTGTCAGATGAATGATTATGATTCATCACGCATGGCAGATTTACTCAATGAAAGCCATCAGCTTGAAATAACTGACAATCCAGAAGAAGCTGATGTATTGCTGTTAAATACCTGCTCTATTCGGGAAAAAGCTCAAGAGAAAGTTTTTCACCAACTAGGTCGTTGGCGTTCCCTAAAAGACCAGAATCCCAACCTGATTATTGGTGTGGGAGGTTGTGTTGCCAGTCAGGAAGGTAAAGCGATACGAGACAGAGCTCCTTACGTGGATATGGTTTTTGGCCCACAAACACTCCACCGTCTACCTGAAATGATTGATGCATCTGCAACAGGTAAGCAAGCCGTCGTGGATGTAAGCTTTCCAGAAATTGAAAAGTTTGATCACCTGCCAGAACCCAGCGTGGAAGGACCAACAGCATTTGTTTCTGTCATGGAAGGCTGCAGCAAGTACTGTACCTTCTGTGTTGTTCCTTATACTCGGGGTGAAGAAGTCAGCCGTCCTTTTGATGATGTTATCGCTGAGTGTGTGCACTTGGCTGAGCAAGGCGTCAGAGAAATCAACTTACTGGGCCAAAATGTTAATGCTTATCGTGGTAAAAAATCAGACGCTGATGATGAAACTGCTGACTTAGCTGAGCTTATTACCATTATTGCAGCGATTGATGGTATTGCTCGGATTCGCTTTACTACATCACACCCTGTTGAGTTTACTGAAAGCTTGATTGATGTTTATGCGCATGTGCCTGAGCTTGTCAGTCACCTGCATCTACCTGTTCAAAGTGGTTCTGACCGAGTCCTTGCAGCCATGAAGCGTGGCCATACCGTGCTTGAGTACAAATCTAAACTACGTCGGATTCGCAAGTTACGCCCAGATATCTCGTTTTCTTCGGACTTTATTGTAGGCTTCCCCGGTGAGACAGATAAAGACTTTGAAAACACTATGAACCTTATTCAAGATATAGGTTTTGATACTTCATTTAGTTTTGTCTATAGCCCTCGTCCAGGAACACCTGCTGCAGACTTGCCAGATGATACGCCTGAAGAAGTTAAAAAACAGCGTTTACAAATACTTCAACATCGAATAAACCAACAGGCCCAGGAAATAAGCCGAAGAATGGTTGGTACCACACAACGAATTCTTGTGACAGGCTTCTCTAAGAAAGACCCTGGACAACTTCAGGGCCGGACAGAGAATAATCGTGTTGTGAACTTCGCTGCAACCAATCCAAGAATCATTGGCAAACTTGTCGATGTCGTTATTACAGAAGCATTACCCAACTCGCTCCGAGGTGATATGATAAGCGACGAACTATATTAATTCGCAATAACAACATTTAGTTATATTCGCGTTAATACACTTTATAGAGCGTGTTATTCCTTCAGCCTTGCTTGAAACTTTATTCAAACAAGGCTGTTTCGGTAAAGTGTATAACGTTACTAAGTAGCGAGTTGAGCTTCTTAAAGACAAGCAATATATACAGTTGAGCAAATTAAAACTTAATCTATTTCTTGAGTTTAAAGCTGTATATTCCAAGCAACTCAGTTCGCTCCTTAGGAAAAAAGGTGCTTTCCTTCACCATAGAGAAGGTATATTCTAAAAAATAAGTAGGGTGCCGCGTCCGGCTAATGAATAAGGCTTTGAATACAGAATTACCCCCCCACAAGTTCACTCTCAACGTCGAAGATGCTCAACATTTTGCGCAGCTTTGCGGCCAATTCAATGAGCACTTGAAGCAAATCGAACAGCGCTTAGAAATTCGTATTAATAACCGCGGCAATCACTTCGAGTTAACTGGCTCGCAAGCCAATGTTCATGCAGCAGAGCGCATACTCAAAACTCTTTCCAAAGAACTTGAAAATGGTGGTGAGATATCACCTGATATCGTACATCTTTATTTACAAGAATCTGATATTGAAAATCCCCAGTGTGGTAAAACTGAAAGTGTTGTTATTAAAACCAAGCGCTGTGTAATCAAGCCCAGAGGCCCAAATCAACAGGAATATGTCAAACGTATTCTAGAGCATGATATCAATTTTGGTATTGGACCTGCTGGTACTGGTAAGACTTATCTGGCTGTAGCCTGTGCTGTCGCAGCACTGGAAAATGATCAAATTCGTCGTATTCTACTCGTTCGGCCAGCTGTAGAAGCCGGCGAAAAGTTGGGCTTTTTGCCTGGAGACTTGGCTCAAAAAATTGACCCGTATCTAAGGCCACTTTACGATGCACTTTATGAAATGCTGGGCTTTGAGCGTGTAGAAAAGCTTATTGAAAAAAACGTTATAGAAGTGGCCCCGCTGGCATACATGCGTGGGCGAACACTCAATAATTCATTTATTATTTTAGATGAGAGTCAGAACACCACGATGGAACAAATGAAAATGTTCCTCACCCGTATTGGCTTTGGTTCTACGGCAGTGATTACTGGTGATACCACTCAGGTTGACCTCCCCCGAGGCACTAAATCTGGCTTAGCTCACAGTGCAGAAGTACTTAAGCAAGTCAAAGGAATTGGTTTTACTTATTTCAGTGCTAAAGATGTTGTGCGTCATCCTTTAGTACAACGTATTGTTGAGGCCTATGATAGATTTGATACCAAACAAGCCTCTAAAAAACAAAAGGATGCTTGAAGTGCTTACCGTTGATTTGCAAGTAGCATGTAACGAAACAGCACAACTACCCAGCCAAGAGGACTTTGAGCACTGGGTACAAACCGTCTTAGTCAATGAGTCTATTAACGATGCAGAACTCAGTATTCGGATTGTGAATACGACAGAAAGCGCCGAGTTGAATGGCACCTATCGCCAAAAACACTATGCCACCAACGTACTTTCTTTTCCTGCAGACTTACCTGAAGAACTAGACCTACCTCTGCTCGGTGATCTTATTATTTGTGCCGATGTCGTAGTTAATGAAGCAGCAGATCAGGGCAAACCATTACCCGCACATTGGGCTCATATGGTTATACATGGTGTCTTGCATCTGCTCGGGTATGACCATATTAATGATGATGATGCTACTTTGATGGAGTCGCTGGAAGTTCAACTCCTTAAAAAGTTAGGCTTTAGCGACCCCTATGCATGGACCATTGCTGACGAGTGTACCACGAGAGACTAACAACAATGAGTGATGATCGATCGAGTGTGAACGGAACGACCTCTGCCAAAACATGGCTTGATAAACTAACTCAGGCTTTTTCAGGGGATCCCAAGAATCGAACAGAACTGCTGGACCAGCTTCGTGAGGCTCAGTCTAATCAGGTATTAGACCCAGAATCACTGAGCATTATTGAAGGCGCAATGCAAGTTTCTGAAATGCAGGTCCGAGAAATAATGATTCCTCGCGCCCAAATGGAGTGTGTGGAGCTATCTCAAACACCTGAAGAGTTTATCCCTCAAATCATTAAGTCAGCTCACTCCCGATATCCAGTTATCGGGGAAAACAAAGATGAGGTGATCGGTATTTTGCTTGCTAAGGATTTATTATCGTTAGCACTTAAGGATCCTCAAGATACTAAAGACCAATTTTGCCTGAAAGACATTCTCCGCCCAGCAAGGTTTGTGCCTGAAAGTAAGCGCCTCATTGTCTTGCTTAATGAATTTCGAACCAATCGTAATCATATGGCGATTGTAGTGGATGAGTATGGTGGTGTTTCTGGTCTTGTCACTATCGAAGATGTACTTGAACAAATTGTTGGAGATATTGAAGATGAGCATGATGTAGAAGAAGATTACTACATTAAGCAGCTCAACGAGAACAACTTCATTGTAAAAGCATTGACGCCTATTGAAGACTTTAACGAGCACTTTCACAGTCAGTTTAGTGACAAAGAGTATGACACCATTGGTGGCATCGTCATGCAAAACTTTGGACACTTACCCAAACGAAGCGAGTCCGTTACCATTGAGGGATTTGAGTTCCAAGTGCTAAATGCCGATAACCGACGCATTCGCTTACTTCGAGTCACCCCTGTTTAAACATCATGATAAAAATCCCATGACCAAAAAATTCGCTGGTTGGCCAGGCCATTTCCTGGCTCTTGCCGTTGGACTCATTTGGGCGTTTGGATTTGCCCCTTTCAATATCTGGCCACTAACAGGCTTATCACTGCTGGGCTTCTTTTTCTCTTTACAATCATCTTTAACACGTCGCCAGGCACTTTGGCGAGCCTGGTGGTATGGCCTGGGTTTCTATGGTGTAGGCGTGTCATGGGTTTATGTAAGTATCCACCAATATGGCTCCGCCCCCGTAGTGCTGGCAGGTTGTTTAACAGGCTTATTTGTTATTTTTCTATCATTTTTATTTTTTGCACCTCTTGGCTGGAGCTATGCCTGGTTAACCCAACGGTTTAAAGCCTCTACGTTAGGTTCAAAACTTGTTCTTTTTGGTTTGCTTTGGCTTGTGTTTGAGTGGCTAAAAACCTGGTTACTGACAGGCTTCCCCTGGTTGTTACTGGGATATGCATACATAGACACCCCCCTTGCCAGCTGGAGCCCCATAATTGGTAGCTTAGGTATATCAGCATTCGCGTTAATAAGCTGGTTGGGCTTAGCATGGCTGGTCAGCCAAAGAAGACAGTGGAATTCAAAACAATGGCAAAGTGTACTTGCTTGTACAACGCTACTATGGGTTGCAGGTGCAATGCTCACTCACCACCAGTGGACTGATAATGCCCAATCTAAACCGCTAACAGTCAGTGCAATTCAAGCTAACATCCCACAACAGTTAAAGTGGAATAAAGAGTATATCCATACGACATTAGCCACTTATCGCATGCTGAGTAAAGACCACTGGCAAAGTGATCTCATTATTTGGCCAGAAAACGCTATACCAATAGTTTATCCACTACAAGCGAAGTCTTTTGTTGATATGTTCGCAGAGGAAGCCAATAAATATCAAAGCACATTAATCACAGGCTTACCCTTCATGAGTCAAAAAGTCATTGATGGGCAATCCTATCGCACTTTCTATAATGGCATCATCGCTGCTGGTAATGGCAGTGGCAGTTATTACAAGCAAAAACTTGTTCCTTTTGGTGAGTATGTTCCTTTAGAAGATTTATTGCGAGGACTCATCCAGTTTTTTAATCTGCCAATGTCTTCCTTTTCATCAGGTAACAGTAATCAGCCCCATTTAGTGGCAGATAAAACAAAAATTGCTGCTTTTATTTGTTATGAAATCGTTTATGGTGATTTCGTTGCACAGCAAGCCCAACACTCTAATCTACTCATTACCATTAGTAATGACTCCTGGTTTGGCGCATCTATTGGTCCACACCAACATTTTCAAATGGCACGTATGCGTGCACTTGAGACAGGTCGGTATCTTATTCGTGCAACTAATGATGGCATAAGTGCCATTATCAATGATCAGGGTGATGTGCTAACGCAACTCCCTCAATTTCAAGCTAGCGTGCTTACTGGCAAAGTTAAAAGTAAACAAGGCAATACACCTTATATGATGTGGCAATCCTATCCGTTACTTTTCATTATTGCGCTTATACTGGGTGTTTTTAGCTGGACTGCCCGGCAAAAGCAGTCCATCGCTATGGAACAAGCCTCTTCTCTCTAAATAAGGCATTTGCCACAAATACAACATTAAAAACTATTAAGGGCAGCTCTAAAAATATTTCCAGCGATACCAGAGTAGCCCAACGATTTCATGCAAGGCGTATGTGGCATGAGTAAATGACTTAGGGGTAGGCAACCAGTGATACCACATCACATCTTTACTTCGGCCAGAAATAAAACGGGTTGGTGCAGGTAAGACGTTCAACCCAACCTTTTTGAAAGACGCAACCGCCCTACGCATATGCCAAGCATGAGTGACCAGCACAATAGTGTGAATGTTCTCTTTCGTAAGCATTTGTTGGGTATAAAACGCATTTTCCCAGGTGTTTCGACTTTGTCCTTCCTGCCATCGCACCTTAATCCCATAATTATCTTGTAAAAAATCAGTCATGATTTTTGCCTCTGGTGGCTGATCACTACCTAATAACTTTCCACCCGTGACTAAAATAGGCAAGCTCAATTGTTTATTTAAGTAAGCAGCATAGGTCATCCTTTCCAATTCAAAAGCACTTGGAATATCTTTTCCATCAAATTCTTGTGCTTTACGATGTCTTCCCGCCCCCAAAATCACCATTGCTTCAGGCTTATCTCCTCCTGGAGTATAAACAGTGTACTCTGACTCCAATAGCGACATAAGATAAGAAGAAACAACAGGAGTACACAATAAATACAAGCTAATAAGTGATAACCAAATTATTATCATTGTCATGTAACGCCACCAAACACGTTGTATAAAAGCTCTAGAAATAAGTGCCAAAACAATAAGAACAATATTAAATACAGGTGGTAATAAAAAATATTTAGCAAAGCTAATAAGTAACATGCCTTCCTCTAAATAAAAAATTGGAGAGTAAAAAAGAATAACTCATTACTGAGCTAAACTGACTTGCTGAAATTTACAGGAATAAGAGAATTTACCCCAAAAATATGAGAGTGGTATGTATACCCTTAACAATGCGGTATAAAAGTCTGAATAGCGTTATCTCGATGAAATATTTAAGAGCTTGCAGATTTCTGCAGCATCTTTGCGTAAATAAGCTTTTAACAAATGATGCTGTTGGCGCGTTAAACCTTGAAGCTCAACATTTACTGTTGCGGTAGAGGGCTTCAATTCGTGCATTAGCTCATGCCAAAGTTGTTGCTCAAAGCTTTTAACCGCTATTTGAATTTGTTGAAGCAATTGATCATAAAGAAATAGAGTGGGATGTTGTTGATCCAACACATCTATTTTGGACTCATGTCCTTGTTCACTTAAGCAGTTCCTTGCATGTTTTTTTTCCATTAGCATGACACCACTACAAGCGAAGGCCTTACTTAACCATCTATAATCACATGTTTATACAACATCATTGAAGGTTTAGGGCAAAGCCGAGATATTTTATTGAAGGTTCGTACAACCTACTCAATATAAGCGTAGACTATTCATAAAGACTACCCGTAACAAATGGAGTCATGTATCCTAAGCTGCTTAGACTTTATCACTATTAAACCCTGCGCTTTTTTTAGATTACTTTAGAAAAAGAGAGACGATGGAAGAACATTACCAACACCAGCAAATTGAGCGTGAAACTCAGCAACACTGGCAAGACAATCAGTCCTTTGCCGTAAGTGAAACGCCTGACAAAGAAAAATTCTACTGTCTCTCGATGTTCCCCTACCCCAGTGGACGACTTCATATGGGGCATGTGAGAAATTACACGATTGGAGATGTGATCTCACGTTACCAGCGAATGCTGGGTAAAAATGTCTTACAGCCTATGGGCTGGGATGCTTTTGGTTTGCCTGCAGAGAATGCAGCCATCAAGCATGGTGTTGCGCCTGCTAAGTGGACCTATGAAAATATTGACTATATGCGGGAGCAGTTAAAAAGCCTGGGCTTTGCCTATGACTGGAATCGAGAAGTCACCACCTGCCATCCAGATTATTACCGCTGGGAACAATGGTTTTTTACCAAGCTGTATGAAAAAGGCTTGGTGTATAAAAAAATGGCGACGGTTAACTGGGATCCTGTAGATCAAACCGTGCTAGCCAACGAACAAGTAGTTGATGGGCGCGGCTGGCGTTCAGGTGCGCTGGTCGAACGTAAAGAAATTCCTCAATGGTTCATCAAAATTACCGCTTATGCCGATCAGTTGCTGGAAAGCTTAGATCAACTGGAACATTGGCCAGAGCAGGTCAAAACCATGCAACGCAATTGGATTGGTCGCTCTGAAGGTATAGAAATGACGTTTACTCTGGCGGAATCTATTCCCGGAGTTGAAGATTCATTTACCATCTATACCACCCGTCCTGATACCTTAATGGGTGTAACCTATGTTGGGATCGCGGCTGAACACCCCATTGCCTTAGCGGCAGCAAAAAATAATCCTGATATTGCAGCCTTTATTGAAGAATGCAAACACAATGCTGTCGCTGAAGCTGAAATGGCCACCATGGACAAGAAAGGTATGGCTACTGGCTTCCATGCAAACCATCCTGTTACTGGAGAGGAAGTTCCTGTTTGGATTGCAAACTTCGTACTTATGGAATATGGCTCTGGTGCAGTAATGGCGGTCCCTGGGCACGACCAACGTGACTGGGAGTTTGCAACCAAATATGGTCTATCTATAAAACAAGTTATTGAAAGCCAAGAAGAAAACATCAAAGCAGACCTTTCCCAAGAAGCCTTTACTGAATATGGAGTACTGGTTAATTCCAGGTCCTTTGATGGCTTAACCTCAAAAGAAGCCTTTGATGCTATTGCTGAACATCTAATTAAAGCTGGTAAAGGTCAGCGTAAGGTTAATTATCGGTTGCGTGATTGGGGAGTATCCCGTCAACGCTATTGGGGAACACCTATTCCCATGATTAACCTGGAAAATGGTGAAACGATTGGCGCCCCCGCTGAAGATCTACCCATTACCTTGCCTACTGATGTTACGCTGGA
This sequence comes from Zooshikella sp. RANM57, assembly GCF_050749885.1. Taxonomy (NCBI): domain Bacteria; kingdom Pseudomonadati; phylum Pseudomonadota; class Gammaproteobacteria; order Oceanospirillales; family Zooshikellaceae; genus Zooshikella; species Zooshikella sp. RANM57. The sequence continues at coordinate 43,790 of NZ_JBOIUB010000006.1, forward strand.
TGGCACCACATCACCTTTAAAAACTGACGCTTCCTGGTCTTCTACCGTAAGCCCCATTGATGGTACACCTGCACAACGGGAAACGGATACATTTGACACCTTTATGGAGTCTTCCTGGTATTACGCACGTTACTGCTGTGCAAACTATCAAGATGGTATGTTAAACCCAGAACAGGCTAATTACTGGCTACCTGTTGATCAATACATTGGCGGTATCGAACATGCAGTAATGCACCTGTTGTATTCCCGCTTTTTCCACAAACTACTGCGGGATGAAGGGCTGGTTAACAGCGATGAACCCTTTAAACAACTGCTTTGCCAAGGCATGGTACTGGCTGAAACCTATTATCGTGAAGATGACAAAGGGGGCAAAGTGTGGATTGCTCCAGGGGAAGTCACCATCGAACGCGATGAAAAAGGACAAATCATTGCTGCTCACCACAAAGAGGATGGTCAACCCGTTCACTATGCTGGCATGGGCAAAATGTCGAAGTCCAAAAATAATGGTGTCGACCCTCAAAGTACGATTGAACAATATGGAGCGGATACCGTTCGCCTATTCACCATGTTTGCAGCACCACCCGATCAGGATTTGGAGTGGTCAACCAGTGGTGTAGAAGGTGCCCATCGCTTCTTGCGTCGTTTCTGGCGCCTGGCACAAGAACATAGCCAGCAAGCTGAAATTCCTGCATTAGATGTTCGTCAGTTGAATGATAGCCAGAAAGATCTAAGAAGAATTACTCACAGTACCATCAAGAATGTCACTAATGACTTCGGCAACCGCCTGACCTTTAATACAGCAATTGCCCGGGTGATGGAACTGGTCAATGCGATGGGTAAATTTGCTGATCGCTCACCTCAAGGTTTAGCGGTTATGCATGAAGCCTTGATGACCTGTATAAAACTGTTAGCGCCTATTACACCTCATATCTGTCATCATATTTGGCAACAGATGGGTAACTCAACTGAAATTATTGATGCCCCCTGGCCTGAATGTGACGAAGATGCACTGGCAGCAGACTCGGTATTGATAGTGGCTCAGGTAAATGGCAAGGTACGAGCCAAGCTAACAGTTCCTGCTGATGCCGATAAAGAAACCGTTGAGTCCATAGCGATGACGAATGAAAATGTACAAAAGTTTTTGATCGATAAAACCGTTCGCAAAGTCATCGTTGTTCCTAACAAACTGATCAATATTGTCGCCTCATAGAGGAGTAAGGTATGCGGTCATTATCAAAACGACTGTTTATGTCACCTATCATTAAGCTAGCCACGCTCCTTAGCGTGGTTATGCTGTTAACTGCTTGTGGATTCAAACTCAGGGGTATGGTAGATGTTGCCAGCCATTTACAGCAGCTTAGTGTGCAAACATCTGATAACTACGGGGTATTCACTCGTCGTCTAAACCGTACTTTGGAAAGTAATGACATAAAAATCATTGCAAGTGCACCTTATGTGTTGCGTATTACTGAAAATCAGGATGAAAATAAAATTGCCAGCTTTACAGGTAATGCGCAGGCTGCACAGTATCGCTTAATCAAACAAGTTAAATTTCAACTGGAAAATAGCGAAGGCTTACTGCTGATCGGACCTTTTGAAGCAATGTCTGAACGTGTTTACCTTTATTCTTCAAGCAACAAGACCGCTTCAGACTCTGAAGAACGCTTAATTAGAGAAGAATTAGAGCGGGATATCATTACCCAGATTACCCAACGTTTACAAGCTATGACTAATGAGCAAATTGATGTTGCTGAAGCTGAAGCCCGTAAAAAACAAGCTGAAGCGGAAAAAGCTAAACAACTAGAAGAGCAAAAAAATGTAAAAGCTATGCCCAAAAGGAATGCCATAAAACTAGCGCCACCAAATCTTTAATGCTCTTTTCATAAAATACCAAGGTAGCTCGCTATAGGTTTTAAAGCTTATCCAAATAGTGCTGCTACCTTGATTTATATTTACGTTTCACTTTTATGTTTAATTGGTGTTCCCAATATAAACGTCCATAAAGCCCCCTATCCAACAACCTTATAGCCGCAACGTACTTTATTTTTTAATGAAAATTCGCAGTGACCAGCTTCAACAGCATTTAAATCAAAAAACATTAGCCCCCGTCTATATTGTGAGTGGTGATGAGCCTTTGATTCAACAGGAGTGCTGCGATTTAATCCGACAAAAAGCACGAGACAATGGATTTAGTGAGCGTATCTTATTACAAGCGGATGGTAGCTTTGACTGGGACACCGTATTAGAACACACTAATAGCCTATCATTATTTAGTGATAAGAAAATTATTGAAATACGCTGTCAAAGCAATAAATTTAATGATAAAGCAGCTAAAGTACTCAAAGCATGTGGAGAATCTCCAGTATCCGATAATGTGTTATTACTGATAACACCTAAGCTTGAAAATCCGACTCAACACAGCAAATGGTTTAAAGCTCTCGAAAAGTCTGGTATTTTTATTCCCATATGGCCAATAGATGCCCAACACCTGCCTCGCTGGATTAAACAGCGAATGCAGCAAGCTGGGTTAACAGCCACCCCACAGGCAATACAGCTTCTTACTGAACGTGTTGAAGGAAATTTACTCGCCGCTTCGCAAGAAATCGCTAAATTAACACTTTATGCTGATAACCAGCATGTAACAGAAGAAACAATTAATACCAGTGTTTCTGATAGTGCGCGTTACTCTGTTTTTGACTTAATCGAGAATGCACTTGCTGGCTCCGTAAATCACTCCCTACGCATTTTCAACGGCTTAAAAGCTGAAGGTATTGAACCAGCTGTTATGTTATGGGCCATTACCCGTGAAGTCCGTAACTTACTTCAACTCATTCAATTACAACGCGAAAGTCATTCACTTGAACAAGCTATGCAAAATCAACGTATTTGGGAAAAACGAAAACCGCTTATCCGCCAAGCATTACAACGACACTCAGAACAAACTCTTGAGCAAATACTACTCTCATCAGGTCAAGTTGACGAAGCTATTAAAGGCTTATCTAATGATAATGTATGGTCTGCACTCCAAATCCTATTATTAAAATTAACTGGCATATCTGTCATAAACGATCACAGCTAATAAAATTTATTTTATGTTAAGAAATTATTCTGTGCGTCAACATACATCCTATTACTTATTTCAATAGACTCACAATAGCGCTTAGCTATATAAAAACAACGAAAAAATATACCCCAGCAAAAATAGTTTTTGACTAATACTTTATTAGAAAATAACTTACATTCATTTCCCCAAGCAGTCTATAAAATCCTACCTACCTCTGTGTTTTCCAGCATACGCATCGCCATTTTTTAAATAAGGATTTATTATATGGATATCATCCCAGAACCTTTTCGTATTAAAATGGTTGAACCTATCAACTTAATTAATGATAAAGAACGTCATATTGCTTTAGAAGAAGCAGGTTATAACGTTTTTTTACTTAAAAGTGATGAAGTTTTTATTGACTTATTAACTGATTCTGGCACAGGCGCCATGAGTGATAAACAGTGGGCAGGTTTAATGATGGGGGATGAGTCTTATGCTGGAAGTCGTAATTTTTTTCATTTACAAAAAAAAGCACAAGAAGTTTTTAATTATCATTATATTTTACCGACACATCAAGGCCGAGGAGCTGAACAAATTCTTTTCCCTGCGCTTATAGAACTCCGAAATTGTCAAAACCCTGTTTTTATTTCAAATTATCATTTTGATACCACTGCTGCTCATATAGAAATTTCCGGTGCAAAAGCAATTAATACCCCTACACCTTGGGCATTTGATACTACCTCATCATACGATTGGAAAGGTAATTTTAATCTGGACGAACTAGAAGCCACTATCAAACAATACGGTGCTAATCGTATTGCAGCCATCATTACAACAGTAACGTGTAATAGTACAGGTGGACAGCCTGTTTCAATGGAGAACATGCGTGCTGTTTACCACCTAGCCCGGCGTTATGACATACCAGTAGTGATTGATGCTGCTCGTTATTGTGAGAACGCTTGGTTTATCAAGCAGCGTGAATCAGGTTACCAAAATAAATCTATTGCAGACATTATAAAAGAGATGTTTCAGTATGGTGATATGCTAACCCTTTCTGCCAAAAAAGACCCTTTGGTGAATATCGGCGGCTTATGTTGTATTCGAGATAATGAAACTCTTTTTCGCAATGTTCAGGTTCGTTGTATTCCACAAGAAGGTTTTATCACTTACGGCGGACTGGCTGGCAGGGACATGGAAGCTCTAGCCATAGGTTTACATGAAGCGATGGATGTAAATTTTTTGAATTATCGCATTGCCCAAGTTCAATTCCTGGGTAATTTACTGCTCAAAGCAGGTATTCCTATACAGTTTCCCACAGGTGGGCATGCCGTATTTGTTGATGCAAAAATTTTATTACCTCACATTCCAAGTCACCACTTCCCCGCCCAGGCACTTGCAAATGAATTGTATTTAAAAGGTGGTGTTAGAGGTGTTGAAATTGGCTCTTTGCTATTAGGTCGAGACCCACAGACAAAACAGCAAAAAGTATCACCCTTTGAGTTTCTTCGTTTAGCCATTCCAAGACGCGTATACACCAATAGTCATATGGAATACGTTGCAAACTGTTTAGTTAAAATAAAAGAAAGAGCAAAGGATATTCGAGGTTTAACATTTACTTATGAGCCTCCCATTTTACGTCATTTTACAGCACGTTTTAAACCATGTTAACAAACTATATCTTGTTCATTAAAATACTTTACTCTCCAAAAATAAATTTAGTTAAACGCCTACTGTATTTCATCCATTATGGGAATAAATAACTAGTTTTTCCTGGGGGATAATCATTAACCAAGCTTCATGACTAAAAGCATAAAATGAGCCTTCCTGCTTTCCTCTATGTATAATTAATGACTGCAAACTTTCTGATAAATTTCCACCACAAAACCCCCAATAAATATCTTCATCTCGTGTCCAGTCTTTTCTTGGTGTAGCAGACCAATCACCATAACTATGAGAATAGTCTGAGCTCCCCCTTGCTTGCTGAATATTCTTAAAAAAACTAATACCTTCATGACTAATTTGCTGGTAAGTTTCATCACTTAATTTGAATACCGCAACACCACACCCTTCACGAAACCCTGAATCAGAACCTATTGATAATCGGTAAGCTAGTCCAATTTCTTTAGGAATGAACTGTCGATACCAGTAATCTTCAAAGACAACCCACCCCAAAACTGGAACACACACGGTTAAAACTAAAGTACCTACGACTTTCATTCCTACTTTACTTTCTGCAATACGATTATTAAAAAAATGAAAAACAACATTAGGATAAACAATAAAGCTAATATCTAGAAAAAATCAATCAGATGCACAAAATTTGCACATAAATCACTTAACAAATCTACATTAAAAGCATAATACTTGCACGTTAAAAAATTACAGTAAATGCTACTCTCAATGTTAAAAAAAGAACTGTAATTGTATGATTAGAAAACTTATATTAGCTGAGATGATATTATTCATAATATTATTAATACTTAATATCTACCTTCACTACCTACCTATTAGTCACTTTACAGAAACACCACATCACCCGCCACCAAAAGGAGAAGTTTACGTTCCTTACTGCATCAATGGAGAGCAATCATTAGTGACGACAAATAAAACTGACGATCCAGGTTGTCTTGCAGATCACCCTGGAGAGTTTGCTAAAATAATTGTATTCATAGGCAGCCTCTTTTTACTCGTAATTTTTCCCATTTTATTTGCATGTATTGCCTTTACATACAGTGTTATTCACCGCATATTAAAGAAATAATCATAAGGGCAGCTAATTAAAAATAAGGCACTGAAGGTAGTTAAAAAAGAGCGGAAGGCTGTATCAAAAGTGAGGGATTATATACCCCCTCACTCTATAAGAAATGAACTATACAATAAAATCGCCCTTAGCTTGCTCATCAGCATGATAAGATGACCTCACCAAAGCACCACTAGCGACTTTACTAAAGCCAAGTGATTTTGCAATATCTGCCAATTCAGCAAACTCATCAGGATGAACAAAACGATCTACAGGAAGATGATGTCGGCTGGGCTGTAAATATTGACCGAGGGTAATCATTTCGATGTCATGTTCGCGCATGTCATGCATCAGTTCAATCACTTCTTCCTTAGTCTCACCCAACCCCAACATAATGCCAGATTTAGTAGGAATATGTGGCACTTGTTGCTTATAACGCTTTAACAATTGTAGCGACCACGCATAGTCAGAACCTGGACGTGATTTTTTATAAAGTGATGGAACAGTCTCCAGGTTGTGATTAAATATATCGGGTGGCTCTGCCCCCAAAATTTCAAGCGCAACATCCATACGACCACGAAAATCAGGTACTAACACCTCAATTTCAGTTTTTGGGCAACGCTGGCGGATCTCTCGAATACAGTCAGCAAAGTGCTGTGCTCCACCATCACGTAAATCATCTCGGTCAACAGAGGTGATAACCACATACTTTAGCCGCAAATCTGCGATGGCTATCGCCAGATTCTTAGGTTCATCCACATCAAGTGGATTAGGTCGACCATGTGCAACATCACAGAAGGGGCAACGACGGGTACAAATATCCCCCATAATCATAAACGTAGCTGTACCACCACCAAAGCATTCTCCTAAGTTAGGACAAGATGCTTCTTCACACACAGTATGTAATGAGTGCTTTCGTAGTAATTTTTTAATACGATCAACTTCAGGTGATGCCGATAACCTGACTCGAACCCAATCCGGCTTTCTCGGCATCGCTTCCTTCTCAGTGGGGATAACCTTTACTGGAATTCGAGCGACCTTTTCAGCACCACGCAGTTTAACACCCTGCGTAGCACGTTGAGATTTAGGTTTGTTCACAGAGGCATCAGTCATCAGCTAATTCCAATCGTTTTTTGAGATTACTTCTTGGTAATCCAAGTGTGTTATCAGTTGCTGTTGCAACTGCTCCTCTACTTCCGCCATAGTTATTTCTGGTAACCATCGCGCAAGCTGAGTCATAGCCATACCTGCATAGCCACAAGGATTAATTCGACTAAAAGGTTCTAAATCCATTTTAACATTCAGCGCTAAACCGTGGTAAGAGCAACCTTTGCGAATTCTTAGCCCTAAAGATGCAATTTTTGCCTGATCAACATAAACTCCTGGGGCATCAGGTTTTGCTGCCGCACTAACCGAATACCTTTTCAGAGTATCAATAATTGCATTCTCCATAGCCGTCACTAAAGCCCTGACACCAAGCTGTTTGCGCTTCACATTGATCAGCAAGTAAACCACTAACTGGCCTGGTCCATGGTAAGTAACCTGCCCGCCCCGATCAACGCTCACCACAGGAATATCACCAGGTGCAAGTACATGTTCTGCCTTACCTGCTTGTCCTTGGGTAAAAACGTGGGGATGCTCTAGTAACCAGATTTCATCGACATCATCCGGGTGACGCGAAGCAGTGAATGCCTGCATCCGTTGCCATGTTGCTAAATAGGACTGCACACCTAAATGCCGTACGATCAATGGTAATGTCATTAGAGTACCATTGACACCCGACCACTGGCTTTAAAGTCTTCAAACAGGGCCTTTAATTGATCTTCTCCAGTGGCTCGAATCGTTACATTAACAGACATATACTTGCCATTACGGCTATCTTTAACTATCGCATTACCATCAAAATCGGGAGCATGCTTGAGAATCACTCGACAAACAAAGTCCTTGTAATCAGGCGCAGCATCACCAATGATTTTGATAGGATAGTCACAGGGAAAAACAATTTTAGGTGGCTCTGGCGGCGTAGATTGAGACATAACAACAATTAAGCTTGAGTTAAACTGACCAATGGGAAATCAACAGAATGATTTACGTATAGGTAGATTATAAATGATTCTCCCCAAGGAAGAACCCTTAGGTTGGTAGGTTTTCTCGATGCTCTGTTGCCAACTGCAACTTATAACGCTGATAGCGACCCGCAATATCATACCAAACAGCACCTATCTTACCCTTACCAACAGGTTGGTTATCCAGCAGGGTTATTGGGCATATTTCTTTTGTAGAGCTGGTAATCCACACTTCGTCCGCTTCGTGTAGCTCATCTTGCGATACCATCCGTTCTGACAACGTATAGTTTGATTTTGCATCAGATTGCAGCAGCTCGATGATTAAATCACGGGTAATCCCCCCTAAAATTGGCATATCTTTCGGGGGAGTCGCTATTTCATTACCTTTTACAATAAAAACGTTACTTGATGAGCCTTCAGTTACCTGCCCCTGTTCATTAATCAATATGGCTTCATCCGCGCCAGCTTCTTCGGCACGCTGACGATGTAACACATTAGGCAGTAATGCAATTGCCTTAATATCACAGCGTTTCCAACGTAGATCCTCAGTGGTAATAGCAGTCATTCCTTGAACATGCGAGAAATCCTCATCTAACTTCATTTGCAATGGTGAAGTCATGACAAAAACAGTTGGCTCCAAACCTTTTGGCCACAGATGATTTCGATCAGGTGCCACACCACGCGTCACCTGTAAATAAATGGACTGATGTTCACTGGAATTTTGAGCCAACAGCTTGGCAAAAACCCTCAGCCATTCCTCATGTTTTAGAGGGTTTTCGATACGTATACTGGATAAACTGAAATCCAATCGCGCTAAATGCTGCTCAACTCGAAAAGGTACCCGATAAAATGCAGGAATAACTTCATATGCACCATCAGCAAACATAAAGCCACGATCCATAACAGAAACCATGGCATCCTGCTGATTTATAAAGTGACCATTGAGATAAACCTGTGTCATCGGTTTGGAGCACCTATCAAATTAAAGAAATAACTTATAAAAAAACAAACGAATCTCGTCCCATATTACTTTGAAAAATCCAGCTTCATCCACTGCATCCAACGCAACGATAGGTACTTGCTCTAATATTTTGTCATCCAGTTTAACCTCAATGCTACCTAAGGTTTGTCCTTTAGCCACTGGAGCTTCTAACAATGTATTTAGCTGGATATCCGTCTTAACACTGTCAGTCTTTCCTCTGGGTACAGTAATAATCAAATCTTCCGTAATACCAACGGAAATTTTATCAGTAGTACCTTTCCAGATTTCTGCTTGCTGTAAAGGAACACCCCCTTTTCTAATGGCTACATTTTCAAAAAAGCGAAAACCATAAGTGAGGAGCTTTTGAGATTCACTCGCACGCGCTTTAGGGCTTTTAGTTCCCATAACAACAGCGATTAACCGGCGACCATCTTTTTTAGCTGATGATACAAGACAGTAGCCAGCCTCATCGGTATGCCCTGTCTTTAAACCATCAACATCATCATCACGCCATAGCAGTGAGTTTCGGTTAGCTTGACGTCTTAAAGGTTGACCTGTTTTTTTATCAATACCATATTGGAAGTATTTTTCTTTATACACAGCATAGCGACTAGGATGTTCATAAATAATCGCTTTAGCTAATACCGCCAAATCATGGGCCGTAGTATAGTGATTATCTGCTGGCCAGCCTGTTGAGTTAACAAAGTGCGAATCTTTCATATCCAACTTTTGAGCCGTAGCATTCATCAAGCTGGCAAATGACTCTTCACTACCGGCAATATGCTCTGCAAGCGCAACACTCGCATCATTACCCGATACAATGATGATGCCTTTTAGCAAATCCCTCACAGTGACTTTTGAATTCACCTCAATGAACATGAGTGAGCCTTTCATGCGCCAGGCTTTTTCACTCACCAATACTTGATCATCAAGTGAAATATTCCCCTCTTTTAATTCATTATCAGCAACATAGGCTGTCATCAGCTTTGTCAAACTTGCAGGAGGGAGGCGCTTATTTGCATTATGTTCAACAAGTATCTTGCCTGTATCGGCATCAAATAAAAAATAACTTTTAGCCGCCAGTTGTGGTGGAGAAGGAATGATGGTGGCAGCCTGTACAGCGCCAACCAAAAGAATGAGAGTTAACCCAATATAACGTGTCACAAAATGTTTTTTCATGGCAACTGTAGTGCTTTAAATGAAAGTTAAGAGCTTTATTGCGCCCCATATCTGTTAAGAAATAATAACGTTAACGCTGGGGTGTTCTCAAGAACCCTTAATAAGGTTTGGCAAATCGCTGTTTGTATTTTAAATCATTGAACAATACACAACACTACTCTACCACCAAATGCGGCTTACCTAAGCGTGCTTCATTTAGTTGTTGTTGTATTTTGTTAACTACTGATGAAGAAGGCAGAGGTCCAATACGCACTTTATGCAAAGGCCGCTGTGTTTCTGTACCCTCCACCACTTTTACCGGCATTCCAGTAAGCTGTTGCAAGCGATACCTTAATTTGAAAGCCGATTGCTGATCCTGCAATGCAGCAACCTGTAAAAAAAGCTTTTTAGAGTGAGCAGACGACATACCTGCTGTCTGTGGTTTGCTAACAGATCCAGCATACATACCTGCTTTTGACTGAGTACTTGCCTGATATGAACTTAACAGATGTGATGAACCAGTACTGTGCTGTGCAGCCGTCTTAGTCAGTGGTTTATTCGATGTTGGCGTTCCAGCCTTGTACGTGCGAGGATCAATGCCCTCCACGCTTACACTTGTTGTACCCTGTTTTTGAAATCCGAGCTTTAATGCCGCCGCATAAGACAAATCAATTTCTCGACCTTTAGCAAAAGGCCCGCGATCATTTACACGAACAATAGCTGAACGACCATTCTTAAGGTTTGTAACACGTACATACGAAGGAATAGGCAATGTCTTATGTGCCGCCGTCATACTGTACATGTTGTATGTTTCACCAATAGCCGTTGCTTTTCCATGAAATTTTGTGCCATACCATGATGCAACACCTTGTGCTTGATAACCCACAGCGGTTTTTAGTGGGTAGTACGTTTTACCCAATACAGTATAAGGTGAGTTTTTTACTGGACCTTTGTGTATTTGAGGTACAGCATCAGGTATTTGGCTGGCATCAAAACTACCATTGGGTGCACCATCATTAGCATCTTTAAGAGGCATGGTACAACCACTTAATAATAAAAAAGACACCATTAAATATTTAATAGCGTGAGACAAAAAATAAGAGGAGCACCAGCCATTTTCAGCTGTATATTTAGATTTTAACACGTTGAATAAACCTATTTATCATTGAGCGTTAGCTATAAACCCTTCAACAAGGATAGCCAACATTGACTACCTTGTTGAAAAAGACTATTGCTAAGCCGCTTTAGACTTGGCTTTTGGCTTAGGTTTTATTTTGGCTTTAATTTTGTCACTCAGTTGATGCACAGCCATGGCATAAAGAGTGCTGTGATTATAGCGGGTAATTACGTAGAAATTATTTAAGGTTAACCAGTATTCTTTACCATTTACACCTTGTAGCTCAACCCCACGTGCTTTGCTTTCACCTGACAAGTTTGCATGTTGGTAACGCCAGCCTAACTGCTGTAGTTCCGAGACAGTTGATGCAGGCTTTAGATCTTTTCCTATTCCTTTCGTAAACTGATCACCTTTAACGGATACTTGGACAGCTACTGCCTCTCCAGGCTGCCAACCATGACGACGGAAGTAGTTTGCTACACTACCAATTGCGTCTGTTGGATTACTCCATAGATTAATCTTTCCATCATTGTCGAAGTCTACAGCGTACTGGCGAAAGCTACTCGGAATAAACTGTGGGAATCCTATAGCGCCAGCATAAGAACCCTTCAGACTTAAAGGATCAACCTTCTGCTCTTCAGTCATCAATAAGTAATGCTTAAGCTCAGACCTAAAAAACGTAGCTCTAGGTGGGTAGTCAAAACCAAGTGTTGCTAACGCATCCAGTACACGATAACTGCCTTTATTTTTACCATAAAAAGTTTCTACGCCAATAATCGCTAGAATAGTCTCAGCAGGCACACCATAGTGTTGTTCCGCCAGTTTGAATGCTTTACGGTTGTTCTTATAGAACGTAACTGCAGCTTGAACACGCTGAGGTGTCAAAAAAATCTTTTGATATTCACCCCATGTTTTCGTTTTTTCTGCTGGTCTGGAAATAGCATCTAGAATGCTTTGCTGACGTTTAGCATTTGTCAAAAGCTTAGTCAGTTTTTCCTCAGACATTTTATGCTGCTTTTTCATTTGTTGAATAAACGCTTTAGCTTCAGGATGGTTTGAATAATCACCCGCCCACACCTTAGCGCTACTCATTGCAGCAAGCGTTAAGTTAAACACAAGAAAACCATAATTCATGTGCTTACATGTTTTTACGAATTTGTAAGGCATCTTTCGCATGCTTCACCCTACCTAACTGTTGGCTAGGAGCTTGTCTGATAGAAAAATAACTAATGCTTTTAAGTGTGACCACAGGAGAGCCAAAATGACTTCATTCCTATAACAATTGATTTTGTTCACACAGTTGTGTCAGACAATTCACTCTTAAATACTTTCATAGCAACTTATAAAAAACAACGATTCATTTATCCATCATTTACCGCCCAATCAGATTACGGTGTGTATACACCGACATCAGTATGCCGAACCCCGCCATAAGGGTTACGATTGATGTCCCACCACGACTTACCAAAGGCAAAGGGACGCCTACCACTGGCAATAGACCGCTCACCATACCAATATTTACAAAGATGTAGACAAAGAATGTTAAAATAATACTACCACTCAACAGACGCCCAAAAATGGTTTGCGCCTGAACTGAAATGAATAAACCACGGACAATGATTGCCAAATAAATAAGCAATAAACACATCACCCCTGTTAATCCAAACTCTTCCGCCAATACAGCAATGATAAAATCAGTGTGACTTTCTGGTAAAAAGTCCAGATGTGACTGTGTACCTAACATCCAACCTTTACCATGAATTCCCCCTGAACCTATGGCTACTTTTGACTGGATAATATTCCACCCTGATCCCAGTGGATCGCTTTCAGGGTTTAAAAAGGTTAATACCCGCTTTTTTTGGTATTCCCTCATCACAAAGTGCCACATAACCCAACCTGAGGGGATCGCTAGCACTACAGCTGATGTAATAAGCTGCCAGCTTAAACCGCCAAGCAACAACACAAATACACCAGATGCACCAATTAATAACGATGTACCCAAGTCAGGCTGCTTGGCAATTAAGGCTACAGGTATTGCAATCAACACTAAGGCAACCATGACATGTCTAATTTTTGGAGGTAGCGTTGAGCGACTGATATACCAAGCCATCACCATAGGCATCACCAGCTTCATGAGCTCAGAAGGTTGAAAGCGCACTGACGACATTCCCGGCACTGCCAACCAGCGTTGCGCTCCCATGGCTCCGACCCCAAAAAGCAAGACCCCAACTAGCAACAATACACCGAATAAAAATACAGGTAGTGACCAACGAGCATACATTCGAGGAGGAATCTGTCCAAAAACAATCATCACTACAAAACCAATACCCAAATAAATGGTTTGGCGCGTCATGATTTCTACACTTCGCTCACTGGCACTATAGAGAACAAATAATCCTCCACCCGCTAATAATAACAGTAATAACAGTAATACTGGATCGATATGTAAGCGCTGCCAGATTGAAGGCTCTTGTTGAAGAACATCCTTAGTTGACGACATAATTGCGTTACCCTTACCCAGATGACGGTGTGTTACTGTTACGTTCAAGCTTTTTAGCTTGCTCTATTGCTTGCTTTTTCAGCCTCGGGATTAAATAGGCATCCAGTACTTTACGAGCGACTGGTGCAGCAGCCGAGCTCCCCCCACCACCGTTCTCAACAACAACAGCAATAGCAATTTGTGGATCATCAATAGGTGCAAATCCAATAAATAAACCATGATCATGATGTATTTTGGCTAACTTTGACGCATCATACCGTTCATTCTGTTTAATACCGACCACTTGAGCAGTACCCGTTTTACCCGCCATGGTATAAGGAATATTTCGACCAATACGGTAGTGAGCTGTTCCTGAGCGGTCATGAACTACTTTACGCATAGCCTCATAAACCAGCTTCCAGTATTCAGGGTTACTGACCACAATATCCTTCATAGGATGGTCAGGCGCTAGTTCAATCGGATTTGTTGATGATTTAAGTAACCGAGGGTAAATCCACTTTCCTTTATTAGCTAACACCGCTGTTGCTGTTGCTAGCTGCAGCGGGGTTGCTTTCATGAACCCCTGGCCTATGCCTGTAATCACCGTTTCTCCAGGAAACCAAGGCAAGTTTCGTACACCCATTTTCCACTCACGAGATGGCATTAACCCTGGACGTTGTTCACCAACATCTAATGCTGTTCGAATCCCTACGCCAAAACGTTGCAAATAATCATGCAGATTATCAATCCCCAGCTTTAATGCTAAATCGTAAAAATAGGTATCATTTGAGACGACAATAGCTCTCTCTAAATTTACCCAACCATGCCCTCCACGCTTCCAATTACGATAAAGCCGTTTTTGATTCGGTAGCCGATACCAGCCAGGATCGAATACTTGATTAGAGGGTGTTACGCTTCCTGTATCTAAACCAGCAATAGCGACAAAAGGTTTAATGGTTGAGGCAGGAGGATACTCACCAGAACTTGCCCGGTTATACAGGGGTCGAGCAGGGTCATTGAGCAAAGCTGCATAGGCTTTAAAGCCAATACCTCTAACAAAGGGATTAGGGTCATAAGAGGGTTCACTGACCATTGCTAAAATGCCGCCCGTTTTAGGGTCCATTGCAACAATAGCACCACGCTGGCCATCAAGTGCCGCTATAGAGATTTTTTGTAACTCGGTATCTAGGTAAAGGGTTAAGTCTGTACCTGGTATGGGTTCTTGCTGATCAAGCACACGCAATACTCTGCCTCGGGCATTAACTTCAACTTCTTGATAGCCAACCTTGCCAAGCAACTGCTCTTCATAAAAACGCTCTACGCCAATTTTGCCGATGATCGATACGCCTTTATACTTCTTGTTATCAAGCTTTTTTTGCTCTTGATCATTAATATTCTGAACATACCCAATTGTATGGGTGTATATATCGCCTTGTGGATAAAAACGAATCAAATCAGCTTCCACTTCGACACCTGCCATAAGGTGCTCATTCACTGAAATGCGTGCAATTTCCTCTTCTGTTAAGCGGAATTTCAAGGGTACCGATTCAAAAGGCTTTCGTGGCTTATTACGAAGCCTCTTTTTAAATTGAGCAATTTCTTCATCCTGAAGTGGAATAATTTGTTTTATATCTTGAAGTGTTTTATCTAAGTCAGGAATACGCTCAACAGTAAGTGAAAGGTTAAAACTTGGCTTATTATCAGCCAAAAGCAATCCATTAGTGTCGTATATTAAACCGCGTATTGGTGGTATAGGTTTAAGATGGATGCGGTTTTCATCAGATTCTGTTGATAACTCGTCATACAACACAACCTGTAAATAAAAAATCCGAGATATCAAGATCCCGGTTAATATCACTAAAATGATGACGGCTTTTAATATTCGGCTATTAAAAATACGATTTTCTTTACTGTGATCTTTAAAGGTCACTGAATCTGTCATGCTGTCATCCTGGGTTTTCCAACCTCCAGATTAACGATGATATGGGTGATTATTCAGGATGGTCCAGGCGCGATAGAGCTGTTCGGCTACCAGCACTCGAACCAAAGGATGGGGCAGAGTTAATGGAGAAAGAGACCAGCGCTGTTCAGCCGCTTGGCGACATTGAGTGGAGAGCCCTTCAGGCCCTCCTATTAGCAAGCTGATATTTCGCCCAGACAACTGCCAATCTCCTAACTGGTGTGCAAGCTGATGGGTATCCCACATCTTACCATTGACATCTAATGCAATGATTTTATCCCCTTTTCCAACAGCCGCTAACATAGCCTCACCCTCTCGCTGAACCGCACGCTCAACGTCGAGAGATTTGCTTCGTTTTGAAAGGGGAATTTCCCGGCACTCCAGAGACACTTCATTAGGAAGACGCTTGGCATATTCAGAATAGCCACTAGCAACCCATGTAGGCATTTTGGTACCTACCGCAATGAGGCGAATTTTCATAGCTAGCCTTAATTACTACAGAAAAAAGGCTAAGCCTGTTGGTGCTCAAGACCAGATGATGATGTTTCCCACAACCGCTCTAAATCAAAAAACTGACGAGTTGAAGGCAACATGATGTGTGTGACAACATCCCCTAAATCTACCAGTACCCACTCGGCACCATCTTCACCTTCAACCCCAATGGGACGAACGCCATTAGCTTTGGCTTTTTCAATCACGTTATCTGCAAGGGATTTTACGTGGCGGTTGGATGTTCCGGAGGCAATGATCATATGATCAGTGACGCTGGTGAGATTTTTTACATCAAGGCAAGTGATGTCGTTACCTTTCAGATCTTCAAGTGCAGATATAACTACCTGCTTAAGTTCATCTGATTGCATAAAGCCTTATTTAGTCCTCTCTTTTATCATATTAAACTACATTATACTGTCAGCCAGCCAAGACTGACAGCATAACTGCAGATTATTTTCGAATATGCCCGTTGCCAAAGACGATGTACTTCTGTGAAGTCAACCCTTCAAGCCCGACGGGACCCCGTGCATGGATTTTATCAGTAGAAATGCCAATTTCTGCTCCCAGCCCATATTCAAAGCCATCTGCAAACCGAGTGGATGCATTCACCATAACGGAGCTTGAATCAACTTCTGCTAAAAATTGGCGAGAGCGCTGATAATCTTCAGTGACAATCGCATCTGTATGATGGGACCCAAAGCTATTGATATGATCAATCGCCTCACTGACATCAGCTACAACTTTAATCGCTAAGATTGGCGCAAGATATTCTGTTGTCCAGTCTTCATTCGTTGCAGGTTTAACATTCGAGATAATGGCTTGCGTTTTAGCACAGCCCCGAAGCTCAACTTCATGCTCAGCATACGCAGTGGCTAATCTAGGCAAAATAGCAGGTGCTACAGACGCTGCAACCAGTAACGTCTCCATGGCATTACACACTCCATAGCGGTGTGTTTTTGCATTAACAGCAATCGCGAATGCCTTATCTAAATCAGCGCCATCATCAATATAGACATGACAAATACCATCCAAGTGTTTTATTACAGGTATCTTTGCCTCTCGACTAATACGCTCAATGAGTCCTTTCCCCCCTCGAGGTACAATAACATCCACATGTTCAGACATCGTAATCAAGTGTCCAACGGCGGCTCTATCAGTGGTTGCAATCACTTGTACGGCATCAGCAGAAACACCTGACGTACTAAGACCTTGCTGGATGCACTTTGCTATTGCTTGATTAGAATGAATTGACTCTGAACCACCTCGCAAAATAGTGGCATTTCCTGACTTCAAACACAGAGCTGCTGCATCAATTGTGACATTAGGGCGAGACTCATAAATGATACCAATAACACCAAGTGGAACTCTCATCTTACCTAACTGAATACCACTCGGCAGATAGCGCATATCATCAACCGCACCAATAGGGTCGTCTAAGGCTGCAACATGGTGAATACCTTCCACCATACTATCAATGCGGGGCGACGTAAGTGCCAATCTATCTAGAAGCGCTGAATCCAGCCCATTAGCTCGACCTTGCTCCAAATCCTGATGGTTTGCATCAATGATCATTTTTCGCTGACCATTGATTACATTAGCAATTGCATTTAATGCTGCATTTTTTTGTTCTGTTGTTGCTTGTGCCATTAACCGGGAAGCGCTTCGTGCACGCTTTCCAACATCTTGCATATAAGTTGCAACATCCATTGAGATTTCCGCCATGAATAAAAAAATGTGTAAGTATAATGGTTAACCCTCAACGAAGCACTTTTAGGGCTAATACTCTAGTAATAGGCTCTAATCAATATGTTTATATCAATTTAAAAGGCACCACTAAAAGCCATGTTGCTAATGTTCTATTGAGTGTAATGGGCAAAAGGATATCTGTAAGAATCCACTTCATGCAAAGGTAAATTACATTAAACTAATCATCATCTTCAATTTCCTCACGGTACAACCTTCGCAATTGACCATTTACAAACTGCAAAACAACCTTTTCATCATCTCGGGGAAAATAATAATACCACTCAAACACATCTTGATCTTTAAACTGACCGACTTCACTACTACCCGCCACCCGCTTAACTCTTCGACCAACACGCTTTTCCCGGCTTGGAGGACCACAGCGATAGCGAATATAAGGCATTACATCACCTATACTCACCGCACTCGACAAATCTTTGCATAACTCTGGATCACTTGATTTGCCTCCGTACTCCTTACTTTCAACAGACACCAGGTCATCATCTTCAAAACGTAAGACACGTACAAACTGATTACTACTTTGGGCATAAACAAGGTAAGTAACATCAAGAAAGCGTGTTTCTGCCAAAACATCGCCTTGTTTTAAAATAAGTTCTACTTGAAATGAGTCTTGCTCTGTAGGTTGCCCACAACGTTTTATCACCTTACCAATCGAGTCACCCTCTGAAATTAAACGATTACTACAGCGAAAAGCGTAAGAAGGCACACTGACAGCCAATAAAAGACAACTGGAAACTAACCACTTAAAAAGATGTCGCATGCTTTATATTTCCCCCTATAACGCCAAGTAAATTTCTGAGCCTAACATCAGTAACAATATTAAATAGCACTTGCTCGTCGCAAATCATGTTGAGCCCAATACAATTAACACTAGTATTGATAAAAACAGTCTTTGTGAGTTCACTGTCATTGTTTATTTGTGACCAGTGTTCTAATACCGCAACATTCAACAGATGATGCTTTTTTTAGCTGGAGTAACACATGTCTACCCCTTCACCATACAATACCCCAACATCTCACGTGCTACCTGACGCCCGTGATATACAAGCTGTTAAGCGTCCCAGTAGTCACGGCATTTCATGGTGTACATCAGGTGTAAAGCTTTTTAGTCAGGAGTGGGTATTGTTCTTAGCTATTGGGTTTATCTTTGTACTCCTTTCCCTTATTTCTCAAATTATACCTTTGATAGGTTGGGCTATCTCTCAATTACTGACCATCCTTTTATGGGCTGGTTTTATGTATTGTTGTGACAATGTGGAAAAACAGGGGCATTTTTCATTTAATCAGTTCTTTGTGGGGTTTAACCAGCAAACTGGCCCTCTCCTGTTACTCGCGGCTATTTATATTGCAGCAATAATGCTTATTTTCACGATAGCAGGGATGTTCCTAATGTTTACCGTGGGAATGGACTTTATTGTCGCAATCCAGTCGCCTCAAGGCGCTCCAACAATGTCTGAGTATCGGTTTCTTCTTCTCGCAATGATCGCTTTACTCATTGTCATGGCACTCACAATTCCCCTGTTAATGGCAATCTGGTTTGCACCTACGCTCATAATTCTTGACCAAAAACCATTTTGGGACGCAGTCAAGCTTAGCTTTCAGGGTTGCCTACGTAATATGCTGCCTTTTTTGGTTTATGGTCTTGTGTTCCTCGTTATTGCAACTGTTATCCTGTTACCACTCTTTGCTAGCTGGTATTGGCTCATTGCCGTCTTTGCACTTTATATAATATTTACCCCGATTGTTTTTTGCACAATTTATACCAGCTATAAAGATATTTTTGTTCAATTACCTGATGACGTTGCTGTAGATAAAAGTCGCTCTCCAATTGAATCACAGTAGTGGGCTAACCAGTTATATCAAACAAGCAAATTACAACTTTAAATATCGATGTTGCTGTAGCCAATAAATAAAGTTTTAACGACTGTTACCCTTGAGGCTGTAAAATAGTTTGCCTGGCCATGATACACTTCGGCTGCTGTGTAATCTGTTCTGCAGCCATTGGCCCCTTTTCTTCAAAAGCAATACTGGCTTTTGCCTCGCAGTTTACCCAATAAACATGCGCGATAAAGTAATCATCTTGCAGTTCTTTTAACGATGGCGGGTACATACTGAATAACCAGCCGTGATGACTTGACCACAAAAAACAAATACCAATCAGTATAGAAACTAAACCACACAGAAAGACTAACCACCAGCGTGATCCAGTCCTTAAAAAAAACTGACGTGCAACATGGGGTAGCGAATTCTTGGAGAAAGGAATGCTCAACTTGTTCATGAGTGCTGACTTTTAATACATCAAATATGCTTGTCAGAACTCATCTTAACGGCTGGCCAGCCTGTAATTGAGCAAATATTATACAGTTTGTGACGCTGTATCAGTCTAACTATTGGGTGAATTGAAAAATGGGAATAGCATCAATTTTATAAATTGAAATATGTATACTATCAAACCACATAAAAGAACATCTACTCTGGGTAGCTCAATAGCGTGGCGTCGGTTCGACCAAAGCAATGCCTTCCTTGGCGCTCACTCTACTAACTATTCAAGCTAATCAGGCTTTATCATAGTTAGTCAGTTGATCCCTCCCCCATGCGTTCTGATACTTATTACGTATAGTATCTAGAATTTCCTCATAACTGGGAGCAGGAACCTCAGTAATTACCCCTCCTCCCTGTAAATATTCCTCAATGTGACTCTGGATTTCTACCCGCTGTTTTGCTTTTTCATTGGCAGTAGTATCAGTTTTCATCGCTAGCCCCAATAGACAATATCTTAGTACACTTAATTAAGTTCTATTGATTATTGTTACGAGTAAGCTGAGGTTGTTGACCATTTAGTCAGTAATTATTTTTTACTTCGCCTCAACATACTCCAATGTATTAGCTAAGACGATTTTTTTATAATACGCAAGCCGTTAAAACAATATTTAATGCTTTCGTTTACTCAAAGAAAGTATTCAAATACTTCCTCACTTACCTAATATGACCAACAAGTATTTTATGGTTTTTGTGAAACACAAGGTGTGCTTTTAGCACCAAAAGCCTTTCACGCTTATACTTACATACCCATTCAGTATTACTACCATTGTGAGATATTAACCTATATCCCATACAGTGCTTGCTCAATTTTACCAGAAAGCTTTACACCCCTGTTAGCAACCCATAATATAGAGAAACTCATCTGACCTATTTGTTTAAAACAAAAGATGCTCTAATTTGCTTTAACTCGTTGCATTTTGCAGTTATCATTCGCCTTTTTTATAACTTAGTTCCCTAAGTATTTTGACGGATAAACTAACAAAGCATGTAAGAATTAGCGTTTACGTAGGCTTTACACAAAAGCATCTTCATAGCTAAGTTCTAAAGATAAGGATTATCATATGTTTCAGCATCACGTCATAAAGCAAAGCTAAAAAATTGTAATATGTATACTGGCTTTCTTTAGACACAGTCAAATTTCATATATCAATGTGAAAGGTAATGGCACAATAATCGCTAGCTATTACCCTGCAAATGAGTCCTTAAATAAAGCATTTTGTCATGATTAGCATTCAACAACAAATAATCACTTAAGCCAATATGATCAAGACACTGTTTTATTAAATATAAATCAAGTTTCGTATATTATAATCACCCTATAAAACCCAGAATCCAATCAAATTTATTATTAGGTGGCAAATTTTAAACAATAATACTCATCTACCCATAACGAAGGGTAAATCGCCAACAAAATCATCAACACCTAAATTTTTGAGGTGACAAAAGCACTTAAAACTTACTAATAATGATTTTGCACAAACGCTTTATAACATGATACTAAATAGTATCAATCTATCTGTAATGAGAGATTTTTATAAAAAGTGATATAGCAATAGTATAAAAGTGATTTGCTATACACATAAACAGGTAAAAAAATGACGAATACCTAGCTTTTAAAACATACAGGATACTAAACGCTTAAATGCATGGATGAAAAAACAAACCCAAATGACACTATCGCCACTGCAGTACCGTCGTTGGGTCTGGCCTGTTCAAGGATAACGAGAATGTTCAACAGTACAAAACCTTTGCATGAAATCAACTTAAATCTACTGGTATGCCTTCACGCATTGTATGAAGAACGCAATGTAACACGCGCCGCCCATCGATTGAATATGACACAATCCAATGTGAGCAAGTCCCTTTCGCAACTTCGGCGCTTAATGCATGACCACTTACTTTATCGAGAAGATAACACACTTAAACTAACGCCTCTTTCGCATTCCATACGAGACAAAGTCGCATTTATTGTACAAAATGCTCAAGAAGTCTTCTCTTCTGGGGTTCATGGTAATACGCTTTGCAAACGCCGATTCACGCTTGCTGCAAGTGATGTCAGTGTCACTTTTGGCTTTCCTCAACTTATGAAAGCATTTCTTAAAGATGCACCTCACGCCATTATTTCGTTAACCCCTTGGCAAGAATATAACCCTGAGAGTCTGGTTCAAGGCAAAGTCGATGTTGCACTATGCGTTTTTGAAGATGAACGAAGTGGGCTTATTCTTGATAAAATTGGTTCGACAGAACTTGCCTGTATCGTTCACAGTCAACACCCTATACTCCAACAGTCTCCTTCCGTTAGCCTCGATGACTACCTTCACTATAAACATATTGCTAATACCGGAAATGCCAACTATTGGCGGGTAATTGATAAAGCTTTAGCAGAGCAAGGGTACCAACGTGATATTGTACTTGAAATACCACTGGTAACAGCCGTACTGGGGTTGGTTGAAACCTCTGATTTAATTTTGACTTTGCCCACACCTTTATGCCACCTCATTCTACTGCAAAACCCCAAACTGCAGATGTTTTCCTGCCCAGTTCCTGCAACCCTGGATTATGGTTTGATGTGGCATCCACGATTAGACAAAGATGCTGACCACATTTGGTTTAGAAAGTTAGTTCGGCAAACGACCGTTGATAGCATTGCCCATATTATGTCGACAACCAAAAGTAAAGTGGCTTAATTTACAATTTTATTATCCTGTTATTTCACTATATTATTTGATTTTCGCTTTAATTCATTATGTGCAAATGACATGAACAAAACCTTATGCTCAACACCTCGCCAAGATGGTTTCTATATGCCAGGCGAATTTACTCCACAACAAGCTGTTTGGTTAGCTTGGCCAGAGCGACCAGATAACTGGCGACTGGGTGCGCAACCTGCACAACGTGCTTTTGCTGCTGTTGCTCAGGCTATTGCAGAAACCACCACAGTTTACGTGGGAGTATCAGCAAAGGCTTACCCCTTTGCACGACAGATACTGTCAGAAAAAATTCGCGTTGTTGAGCTAAGTACGAATGATGCTTGGCTTCGAGATACAGGTCCCACAATAGTGGTGAATGACCAAGGTGAGCGTCGAGCTGTGAGCTGGCACTTTAATGCATGGGGGGGCTTAGATTCAGGCCTTTACTTCCCTTGGGACCAAGACCAGCTCGTTGCTCACAAAATTTCAGCACTACACGGTTTTCCTTGTTACCAAGCTCCTTTTGTACTTGAAGGTGGCGCTATTCATGTCGACGGTGAAGGTACCCTAATCACCACGGAAGAATGCCTATTAAATCCAAATCGAAACCCAGACCTAAGTCGTAATGAAATAGAGGGATACTTAAAGGACTATCTTGGCATCAAGCATATTATCTGGCTGCCTGAAGGTGTTTACAACGATGAAACCAGCGGCCATATCGATAACCTTTGCTGTTTTGCTCGACCTGGAGAAGTACTACTCAGCTGGACAGATGATCAAAATGATCCTCAATACGCTCGTTCAATTAAAGCTTTTGAGGTGTTAAGTAGCAGCAAAGATGCTCAAGGTCGTTCATTGATAATCCACAAGATACCTCAACCAGGTCCGCTGTATATGACCGATGCAGAAGCCCGAGATTTACTCACCTGTGAGTCAACTTGGCCTAGACAGGCTGGTGATCGGCTCGCCGCCTCCTACATTAATTTTCTGATTACGAATCAGCTTGTAGTGATGCCGTTCTTGGATCCACAACAGGACGACCTTATACAGCAACAACTTCAGGCTATTTTTCCAGATCATCATATAGTAGGTATACCAGCAAGAGAAATACTGCTTGGCGGGGGTAATATCCACTGCATTACCCAACAAATCCCAGCCGAAAATGTGCATCAAAAAGTAAGGTGATGCCTGCAGTTACTCTGCTGGAGTAGCTGCAACTCAAAAGAAGTTAATAGAAGGTATTTTAATGAATATGATCAAATTAACACTAGGTTTAGTATGTGCGGCTTTATTAAGCGGCTGTTTCAGCAATCCTTCAAAACCTAGTACTAGTAACGACGCGAACTTAGCCCCTTTAGAAAAATGTACTCAACTACTCCCTGCCGGAGAGAAATATAAACTGTTCCTTGAAGCCACCATTGACACTCAACATCAACAAGGCCAGTCAAAACCAAAGACAACGGGTGACTTTAGCATTTCAAACCTCGATCCCAATAAGCAGACGGAAGCAGAAATGCAACAAGTTATCCCTTTCACGAACTGTGTAGGTAAACTTATTAAGACCGAGTTTGAAAGCACACCAGAAAGCTAAGAAAGACGATCACTACGATCTTTATCCCAGTCATGAGGAAATGAAATAGAAGATACAGGCAATCAGCCTACAATCTTATGGCAAATATCCTACAAACACTTATAGCATTTGTCTGTTGGCTAAAAACGTCTACTATAGGATCATATACCCATCGAAGCGCTGGCAGCTAGGAAAGCTCAAGGGAAACTAAGCGAAAGGACGCAATAGGATTTCCAGCGTATAACCCAAAAGGATGGGTTGAAGGATCGGCTACAAGGACGAGCCACCAGGAAGGTGGTCGTTAAAAAACCTGCTTAAATAGCAGGTTTTTTTATGTCTACGAATCACATAGTTTATAGTTTTTTTAATCATTTGCAAAAATGGCTCCCTCTTCACAAATAGGTTTCCCTGCAAACTCTAATACTCCTTGTGGAAAAACCACATGTTCTCTCAACTTGCCAAATTGATACACACTCACATCGATAGTCGCCATCATTGACTTTCGATATGGATATTTAGCTTTAAACACTTTAAGTGAAGGCATATCAGAATGGTAAAAGTCACTTATATTTGCCTGCGCGGCCACTTTGATTGTTTGAGTTAACTTTTTAAACTCAGCTTGCAGTGTTCCATTACACTCATTAATGGTTCTTTTCATACTTAAACCCGATATGGCAGGGTACAAAATTAAATCTGAACGATCTGACAAATAACGGCCAGCCCACAATTCAGCCGTTAAACGCCCAATAGAAGCTCCTGTAATCATAAGTTGCCGCTGATCATTCATACCCAACAAATAAAAATAGCTATCTGAACCTTCTTTTGTGTACCAACCTTTATCAAGATACACCGTTCCATTACTGCTATAACTCGTATCTTGATCACTATAGTGATATTCAGCCGATGTTCCCATCGAAAAGATAAACCAGTTTGATTCAACAAAAGGTAAATCCATAATATAGCCAAATGGTGTTTGCCCAGGATTATGTCCACCCCAATAGTGTTTATGTTTTCCCGTAAATGAAAAAGAAAAAGTAAAATCAGGAAGCGTCAAGGTAACCTGTTTATTAGTTGCATCAACATAACCAGGAATATGATAGCGAAATAAAGTCGAACCATTTCCTTCTGCATACAACTTTAGGTTATCAAAATAATAATCAAAAATTTGTATTGCCCCGCGCTTAGGTGCAAAAACAAAATGCACATAACCCTTTTCTTTCATATTGGTTGCACCAGGCAAAATATAAGTCTGCAAGCTGACCTTAAAATAACCTACATCGGGGTCATTTAGATAATAGAACCATTGCTCGCTCCAAGGCTTTTTATTTGTAGTATGTGGCTTTATATCTTCTAACGTAGTAGCCTGCACAAGATTTATAAAAAAATACAAACAGCTCAAAATATATATTTTTTTAAACATAACGAATCCTTTCGTATATTCAGTTTTTAAGTATTACCACAGAGATAGTACCTCAGTCCTTTACACAAATGGTAGCTTCCGAAAAATAGCGTCCATTCGCACAGCGTGCACCTGTTTGGCAATGTTCATCTTGCAGACAATAACATTCCCCCCTTACATTACAACCTGGCGTTAAGTAATTACTTAACGGATCTTCACCACTTACACGCTCCCAAAAAGGGTTTGAAAAAGTATTGTAAGGATCAAACGCCTGTTTATATGATAGAAAATCATTCCATTTCGGATAACGAGAGGGCATATTTTCAAAAATAGCGACCGAGTTTTTTCCCCAATGTGGCCGCGCATTGTATTTTCGTAAAGATAACTGTTCCATTTCTAGATTAACAAAATAATTTTTTGGAACCTCGCTTCCTTTTTGTCGAAGTGTGTATTCAATCCCTATATATGCGGAATCTCTCCCAGCATTCATACCCAAATAGCTTGGTGATGCGTTACCAAATCTAAAATAAATACCATTTAAAGGAAAACATGTACGAGGGTGGCTAGCAATAATTTGACGAACATCAGCAATCCAGTTTGGCAACTGTTCAATAGGAATACTCACTTCCTGCAACGCTATTGGTAACCGATCCCAAACACACTTATTCGGGTCTCTGCATTGAAAATATTGCATTCTATCAGAATATCCAATTGGATTTTTTTCAACTTTTCCGGTATCTACACTCCTATAGTAGGATTTTGCACGCCCACTGTAGCGAATTTTAGCAGCCAAACATTGAAGGCCTGAACCAGGTAACTCATGAAGTGCATCAAATAATAATCCGAAAAAATATTCCTCAATATCAGAAATATCGGCCTGGGCATTATAAGCATTACCTGGTGTTGACAATGGGACAGGGTTATAAGTCGTCACTGTATAACGTCCAATTCCAGGAAACCATGCGATATTTGCCGAATAATTATTACGAGCTATTGGTAATACTTTATCTTCTAAGGCTGTATCATTTTTGTAGCCATTAACCGAAGCGGCTACTTTAAAAGCATCCTCCAATTGTAAAGTCACTTCTACCACAACACCTAATACCCCTAAATTAACACGCGCTGCATTCAACGCATCGCCCGTTAATACTCTGATATCCCCAAGCCCATCGACAATTTTTAATTCAGTAACATAATCTGCAATCATATTGCTTTTTTTGGTGAGCGTAGAGCCATGAGTACCACTGCCTAGCATTCCACCGATGGTAAATATGCCCAATTCCGTTACCATATTAACCGCTAAAGACTGAGAACGAAGAAAGTCATTCAGTACATTAAAACGCATCCCTCCTTGTACCGTCACAGTTTTTTTCACTGCATCGAACCTAAGGAGTTTATTCATATTTTTTAATGTTATTTGTATTTCACCATCTTTAGTACAAGCTGCATCTATTTGACTGGCAAATTTTCGATTTCCCGTCATCACTTTTCTATTGTCTTGCACTGCTTGACGAACAATGGCTTGAACTTCTTCAATGGTAATGGGATCAAAAATAACATCTGGTCGACATACATAAGTACCCTGGTAATTTTTTAGCACTTCCTCTTCATTACTAGTCTTCAAAGCATTTGTATATTTAGAAATAGCGATAACACCCAAAATTGCTAAAAATAGCGCCCACTTAGTCTTCATAACAATTCCCTTTGATCTCATTTATACATACTTAAAATTTAGGAATAATATATTGATTAACAATTTTCCTAACTTCCGATGTATGAGCGTGGAGCTTTTTATTTAAGAAGTCAGTTAAATTGGATTTATAAGCCGATGAGGGACGACCATGGGCTGTAGCAGACCATAACGCATGGTTTGTCGTAGCAAAATTTAGTTTATTGCTTGCTAACATGCATATGGGGCCTTTTGCTAGGTTTTTGCTATCAAATAACCAATATTCTTTACCATTAGAGCGACCGTCAAAAGGATATTTACGAACAACGGCCGTAAATAGATAGCCATCATCTTGCTTATAAGAATTTTTTTTAGGTATAAACTGAGGTGTACGCATAACACAGTCTTCAGGAAACTGATAGGTATCCGTGATACGCATCTGACTGCAATCCATATGTATCAATGCGGAAGGAATAGTATATGAAGGTAACTGATCATTACGAAACAACCGATTAGGATAATCAGCATAAGCTTTTGCCACTCTGGTTACCAGATGCTCAGGCCGGTAGCCAACAGCAGACCAATAAATATGTTCAAATGTCTCAGGAAACTGAAAATGACCACGATACGCAGGATCATTCATATCCCAACACACTGTTTCATCACGAATTACTTTGAAGTCGTTATGTATTTCTCTGACTGAGCCTGATAAAACCTGTAGTCTCACCCTGACTAAGCCACCCACATCCACAGGCGATACTGGATAGCCTGCTATATTAGATTTAACATGCCCACCAAAATAGCGCCTATCAAGGTAAAATTGAGGCTCAGACTTATCCATAGCCCCCAAGTACTGTCCATAAAGTGTAATTTCATTCTCATGATCATCGTAATTACACATAATATCGGAGGTATCAAAATTGAGGGTAATATAATCTGCAACCACATTTTTATTAGAAGGGTTTAAATCTTTCTTTCTAATAACCCATACCGGGGTACGATGTTGTTGTGGTGTAACTTTTCTAGAACCTAAAATGCGCGTATTTTCAACTCGGGCTGCAGTTTCGAAAATCAATATATGATGCCGAGTTACACTCAGTGAATGAGAAGTGGCCGTAATAAAAGCATTTTTTCCTGATCGACTAATAATGTTCCATGCTTGAAACTTTCCTTGTAAGTTCCATCTAAGTACTCGTATAAAACCATCTTTAAGACCAGAATCCCCCATATTACCGCCATAATTAATGGTAATACACTCCTGCTTATTTAAATCAAAATATGGGTGACCTGTCGTTCTAACCTGAGGAAAAAGCCACTTTTCTGGGACAAAATGCTTTGCTATCGGGGGTAAACTGGTATGCCACTCGTCTATTTCACCAATAGGCGTGGCAAGCTCTAAAGATTGGCCATCAAACTCAAAAGGAATACCGCCTTCATAACTCAAAGCAAATCGATTATCCCCCAAATAGTTGGGCGCTGTATTGCAATAATTCATAAACCCCAGATTTGGGCTAAAATATACAGCCCCCCCTAACAGATAGAATGCATCAAGTAGTGACGATGGGTTAATATATTTCTGAACAATCGCTGAAGGCGTTTCAATCATTTTTCGAACAAAATGAACTGAGTCAGGTTTAAAATCAACTCGGGTCAAAGCACCTTTCCCACCAGGAGTTAAATGATTTTTTTCTAATGGAATGCCTTCTGCTATGAATACATGACCATAAATATCTTCTGGTAAGCCCCCCATAATAATATCCATTTGACCAGAAAAGGCGTTTAAGTCACCCTTCATAATTGAGTCAGGAAATGAAGCGTCAGACTGTAAAATATTATTAGATAATGCTGCTTTAGGCAAAAATGCAGCCATAGTCGATGCTTTGACAAAATCCCTTCTTTTCATAAAAAATCCCTTTAGTCTAAATACTAACTATAGTGCGAACTCCAAACTTAAGGCTAAAAGACAGTGACATTTCTATTAAACAGAAGTTGACAGTTTGACTATATTTTAGATATAAAAAATCGAGGGTAAGTGACATCCTTATTAAGGAGTATCAACGTGGAAATAACAATAAGACACAGTGAAGCTAATGATATTAACGCCATTAAGAAAATTTATGAGCAACTCTCTTGTTTTACCGGCACACTTCAGCTCCCTTTTCCTTCTGAACAGCTTTGGGAAAAACGTTTAACGCAACTTGATAATGGTGTATATAGCCTGGTCGCAGAAGTTGAGGGTAAAATCATTGGACAGCTTGGTCTAACAGTTAATCCATCTCCTCGACGCAAACATGTGGCAAGCATAGGTATGGCTGTCAGTGAAGAGTTTCAAAATAAAGGTGCAGGTTCTGCACTTTTAAACGCAGCAATTGAGCTTTCAACCAAATGGTTAGCTATCAAACGTATTGAGTTAGAAGTGTACACGAATAATGAACCAGCCATTAAGCTCTATAAAAAACTAGGGTTTAACATTGAAGGAACTGCAAAAGCATTTGCTTATAAAAATGGTGAGTATGCAGATGTTTTTTTAATGGCTAGGGTTAGCCTATAGTTTCTTTTTTAATTTTTCATAGTAGATATGATCAACTGCCCCCTATCAAAATAACTCATCGAGGGCAGTTGATTATATTTAAGCTATTTCCAGACTGGCATTTTCACTTACCGCTTTTACACTTTCACCATAAACTGGACGAAGTGCTCTTGCAACATCAGTTCGAGTGATCAAACCAATTAGTTTACCCTCTTCAACCACAGGCAATATATGTGGACGAGCAACTTTCATTTGTTTTGCCCGCTCATCTAACGATAATGTAGATAAATGTGTAGCGATTCCACTGTCTGTGACAGGAAATAATTTTTCCTTATCAATACACATAAACTCTACTAAATCAACTAATGAATCATTAGCATTAATCGCTATTATATTTCTGCTCATTAAGTCGACCACTTTTTGGTTTTCAACTGGAATATAACCCTGACACCAAAGATCAACCAGTACATCATGTAATGAAAAAAAGCCTACTAGTTGACCTTCATTATCAATAACAGGTGCACCTTCTAAATTGCACTCCACTAATTTATCTATCGCAACAGCTGTAGGCATATCTACTTTAAGCGAAAAAACAGAATGTTGTAGTATTGATTTAACGGTTTGTTTTGTGCTCATCACAGAGATCTCCTTTGCGGGCAATTTTTGCGTAGATTGGGTCTTTATTACTGAAACATTGGAAGATACAGTTACAGTTTTATATTGGGTTTTCCGGTAAATAAACCAGTTCGACAAGCCGACTAATACTGCTCCGCCAACAATATTGCCTAATGTAACAGGAATTAAGTTAGCAGAAATAAATTGCATCCAATTTAAATCAGCAAATTGCTCTGGACTTAAACCCACTTGAGTCCAGAACTCAGGAGGCGCTATACTTTGAATACTGATACCCAATGGCACCATAAACATATTAGCTACACAGTGCTCAAAACCACTACTGACAAACATGGCAACAGGCATAATCACCATAAAAGCTTTCGTCAAAGCATTTGTAGCACTAAAGCTCATCCATATAGCAAGACATACCAGGAGATTACATAACACACCTAATGCAAAAGCCTGAATAGGTGTATGATGCAACTTATGTTGTGCAATCATTAATGCATTCACACCCCACTGCCCATGATCCATTTGGTAAAGACATGCAGCCGTTACCAAAATCAACAGTAAAGATGCACCAATAAAATTGCCAAAATAAACCTTACCCCAAATAGAAAGCATTTTTTTAAATGAAATTTGTTTATTGGCTACTGCAATACTAGACAAAACCGTACTCGTAAAAAGTTCACCACCACAAATAACAATTAAAATTAGCCCTAAACTAAATGCCAATCCACCAGCAAGATGGCTTAACCCCCAACCTACCTGCTCAGAACTACCGGTTGTTACCGTAATATAAAAGAGAAAGGCCAAGCCAATAAATAGTCCAGCCATAATCGCCAGACAAATGCACATTGTTGTGCTTTTACTTGTTTTACTTAACGCATATTTTTCAGCTTCTCCCATCATTTCCGGTGGTGAATAATATTGTTTAGATAATGAGCTAGGTACTGACATAGATACTCCTCGCCCGTCTATACATAACATGTCTCCTTTACAACATTGTACTAAGTCAGCAGCTGCTAGATCTTTAGGCCTTAATTAAGGTTACGGAGGAATTAGTCTCAGGTAAAATTCATAATTCTGAGGCATTACATAAACATTATTGATAGAGTAAAAATTGCGTGTACAATAGAATGTAATTTTTTATTTGAAAGCCTTTCAAAATATACACTTTGCAAAAGGC
The DNA here is from genome assembly GCF_050749885.1 of Zooshikella sp. RANM57. Classification (NCBI taxonomy): domain Bacteria; kingdom Pseudomonadati; phylum Pseudomonadota; class Gammaproteobacteria; order Oceanospirillales; family Zooshikellaceae; genus Zooshikella; species Zooshikella sp. RANM57. The sequence goes on from NZ_JBOIUB010000006.1 coordinate 75,578, forward strand.
TAGCTATATATTTACGTTTAAGGTAAGAACGTGCGTTATTCATTAAAGCAATTAGCAGTATTTGATGCTGTTGCAGATTCAGGTAGTGTCAGCCAAGCAGCCGAAAAGTTGTCACTCACCCAATCCGCTACCAGTATGTCCCTTGCCCAGCTTGAGAAAATTCTGGGACATCCTCTATTTGAACGTCAAGGAAAGATGATGACGCTGACACACTGGGGTATGTGGTTGAGACCTAAGGCCAAAAAGCTCTTACAAGATGCGCAGCAAATTGAGTACGGTTTTCATGGGCAGCACCTCTTCAGCGGTGAAATCAAGCTTGGTGCCAGTCAAACGCCTGCAGAGCATCTTGTACCAGACCTTATCAGTATTATTGATAATGACTTTCCAAAAATTCGAATCACTTTGGGTGTTCAAAGCACGGATAGCATCATTAATGGCATTCTCGACTATCAGTACGATTTAGGCATTATAGAAGGCCGCTGTGATGATAACCGTATAGCTCAAGAAGTCTGGTGCAGAGATCATTTAACGGTTGTTGCCGCCTCTCATCACCCTTTTGCCCAATGCAAACAGGTGAGCTTAGCCCAACTGGAGCAAGCAAAATGGGTATTACGAGAGCACGGTTCTGGCACTCGAAAAGTTTTTGATAGTTCTATTCACCATTTAATAACGGATCTTGATGTCTGGCGGGAATACGAACACGTCCCTGTATTGCGCAGCATGGTTGCTAATGGGCCTTATCTTACCTGCCTGCCTTATTTGGATGTTGAGCAATTTATTGAACGAGGCCAACTGGTTGCACTCAATGTTCCAGAGCTTAATATGGAACGAACATTATCATTTATATGGCGTATCGATATGGTTGAAAACCCATTAACTGAGTGCCTTAAACGTGAAGGTCTTAGGATGATGAAAAATAAACCTAGCGTGCTATAGCCCCACCCTGTTCAAGTTTTAATCACAATTAAAAGCCACTTCATCTCTTAAATCAGATGAAGTGCTTTCTAATTATTAACTATAAAGCTTACTCTGCCTTACAAACAAACCTCAACTAAAGTATAGTCTTATACTTCCCATAAAATAAATTAATTACATTTTTGTAAACTTCGATGTAATATTTTTACACTTAATTCACACCGGTTTACACATCTAACATACCTTTTGAAAAATAATCAACACACAATACCCCCATAAATCCATCAAATCCTCTAACATCTATCGCTTAAAAAGAAAAAATAATTACGCTTTTATTATCCTCTTCTCTAAAAAGAAAATTTACACTCATATTTTTACATTAGAATAAACAACGAGATTTATAGACTTCCAAAGCAAGGCATATATTTTGCTCTTCCCACCATTGAAAAAATCATCTAATAAAACTTATTTTTCTATTTTTTAGCGAGCATTCCAATGAAGAAAATACGATATAATTTGGCTTATAGTATACTGGCTTTTTTTGTCTTGCCTTCTGGTTCACTCCTATCAACTCAAGTTCAAGCCGATGTTATTTCTAAATCTAATGGAAATATCACTCAAAATTCTCTTGGAAATCATAACCGCAACCCTAAACAAGGCACCTATAGATTAAAAGCTATTGCAGAGGTTACCCCCCCAGTAAACAGTCCAGACCAAGGTCCTATTAACCCTAATTATACTGCAGTACCTGCACCAACCCCAGGAACACCCAACCCTTCTAATTCAGACAATTTGTCAAACACAGATAGTGAGCAACGCTTAAAAGCTGATAGTGATGCTAAAATTCAATATAACAATGCTATTTGGACATCAAAAGGCTCAACAGCTACTGTAACCCTCGTTAATACTCCCAAAAATGTCGATGAATCAGGTAAAGCAAGAGCCGAAGTTTCCGACCCTTGGTTTTGGGAGGCTATTGATGTTGATGAGTCTATTATGTTTACAGAAACTTGGGAAGCGGGCACATCCATTACGGCATTTAATGACGAAGGAGGCGAAGCAAGTGCATCACTTCAAGCCAACTTTTCTACAGACCTTGACGATTTAGGCGAATTATGGCGTTTTAGCTGGAGTACTGATGCAAAGACCCCTGGTGTTTCTCTTTTAGATATTGTGACTAATCCTATTTTAGGCTTAAATGACTTATTGCTAGAAACAAATTTTCTTAGCCTTGTTTCAAGTGATCCATTAACAGGAGTTAGCACTCTCACTGCCGATTTTTCTTTCTCTTACAGCTTAATAATACCCGCTAATGAAACACCCACATGGACTGGAGACCATATACTTGAAGCAACGGCTACTACAATCCCAGAACCATCAACTTACACTCTTTTGTTATTAAGTGCTCTTTGTACAAACTACTTAAGACGCAAAAAGAAAACACCGATTTTAGCAGCATAATTTATTAAATTATTACAAAAAATCAATATATTTAGTTAGCGCTAGGGATAGCGCAAAATATAATGTATCAATTTATATACAGCTAACGCTTGCCATGCGCTAATTTAATGGCATCAGGATGCAAGCGTAAACGCCACATAGCAATTACACCTAAAAAAGGTCCTATCGCCAAAAATGCAAAAGCATAATGCCAGCTTGTATATTCAACCCACAAGGGAAGTAAATGGATGGTAATCAATGTTAAAAGAAAGCCAACTGATGTCTGAACTGTTAACATTGTTCCTCGATAAGCGGGTTCTGATAATTCCACAATGCAAGAAGAAAACTGGGCAGAATCAGCGACAATAGCAATACCCCACACAATGCAAAGTGCTGTTAACAACCAGGGATTTCCGCCAAATAAAAAACCAACCAACAAAGCACAACTACCACTGATGAGCATTGCTAAAATAGTGAGTGTCGTTCTGCCTAATTTATCAGCAAATAGCCCACCCAATAAACAACCTAAAGCACCTGCAGCAATGACCAAAAATGTAGCAGTATTCGCATAGAAACGAGCAATATCTTCAATCAAATGTAGCTTACTAAAACTTGCATGAAAAAAAACACCTATCCACGCCCACATAGCATACAGTTCCCACATATGACCAAAGTAACCTAAATTGGCTAATCGAAGCGATTTATCCTGCCAAGCTCGTAAGCCCATTTTCCAGTGGAATACGGAAGCGATACTATGCTGAGGCCCTAACCCAACAAAATGAATTAAACCACCAGCAATGAGTGCACATATTGAAGCTATTTGGATAGTCAGCTGCCAATCAATACCTCCTATGGCGTTAAATAAATGAGGTGATGCTGAACCCAGTGTTAATGCGCCAACCAATAATCCTATTAATAACCCCGTATCTTTTTCAGCCCAACTCGCAGCAATTCTCATCCCTACTGGGTATAATCCAGCCATACATATGCCTGTCGAAAAGCGACAAAAAATCACCCACCAGGAGGTAGGATCAACAAGCAATATGCTGCCATTACATGCTGCAGCCACTAATGCTGAAACAGAGAAAAAACGCCTGGGATCAAATCGATCTGACAGTCCTAATAAAGCACTCAACAGAGTACCAAACACAAACCCCACGGCAACACCACTACTAAATAATGATGCTTGCCAATCACCTAACTGATATTCACTACGTAAAATGGGTACAATAGCTGTTGCCGAAAACCAAAGTGTTAAAGCGAAAACCTCACAAAGAATTAAAATACCTATCGACGTCCACTTTGATGATATCACTCGTGTATAAGCAGTCCTTTGCTCAAGCATAGGCATTAAAAATTCCTTATTTATTAGAATAATGTGTGGTGTTTTTTAAGGGAGTTAATTAAACTAGAAATGAATTGTTAACCACTAAACCACACCCCCAAATCAAAAATATAACACCCACAGGTTTAGCTATTTTATTACCCCAACTTACATTTTTTTCGACAGCCATAATCGCGCCTAATATAAGCATCCAAAATACACTACCCGTGCCTACAGCAAACATAAGCAGCATTAATGCCCAACAGCACCCCACACAATAAATTCCGTGATGTAAACCTAATAGCCACGCCTGTCGGTAATGATGTCGTCCTTGCCAATATCCCATAACAAAACCCAATGGAGTACGGCATTTATCCAAGCACTTATACTTCAGTGAACTAAATTGAAATACACCAGCCATTATCAACAAACCCGAGCTGAGTAACCAGGTTTTATTACTCATAAATTCATAACCAAATACATTTTGAGTGATTAACCACTGGCCAATGTGAGCAACAATCCCAAAAATCAACCATATGAATAAATAACCCGAAATTAATAAACTTATTAGCAACCAACGGTCATCGTAATCAGAAGAAATTCGGTAAACAATTTGTATTAAAGGTAATGTTGTTGGCAGCATCATTGCGATACACATCAGCATCCAACCTAACAAATAAAGTACAACCGCAGAGGAAACAACCTGATGATGCATCCCATGAGCTGCAGGCCCATGAAGAATATAGTGACTATAAGGTGATTGCTCCCACCAAAATAAGACTAACCATGCTACAACCACTAATAACAATGTTGTAGGAATAAATAAAGACTGCTGAAACTTGATTGCTTTCATTTTATTAAGCTTATCAGTGAAGAGAGATTTACTTGAATTTGTGTATACCCTCATGCCTACAAATGATTGTTCACATATTAGGGTATACACCAAAAGGAGACTAAAAATAACGTTGTGCAGTTATCTAGTTAATTTAACGCAATCATCCATAGAAAATTGAAGCTATACCCATAGCGAAGAATTGATTCGTGAAGGGTATATTAAGCTTCAAATAAAAATTGTCCCTGGATGGCATTATGTCCCTGCATATCAATATCAAGTCCTAGTAAAGGCTGTTTCATCTTATAATCAGAAGCCTTACCAACATATGCAGGCGCACCCGGTACCGTTGAAAAAACCGTATCAGATAATGTAGAGGTACCTGTTGGCCCTGCAAAAGGTTGAAGTTCTGCACTAATGTCGCTACCAATGCGGATAGTCCCTTTACCATCATGCACTTTAAATTCAATGGGTGCTCGTTCTACAGCAACCACATCACTAATCAGTTTTACAAGATCAGCGACGGGTCCACCTAACTCCCCCTTATAAACACTCAATAATGCATCCGCTTGCTGCTCTGAAGATTGGTCATCAACATACATCACAACGCGCCAGTTGCCTTCCATGATGTTTCCTGGAATATGAGCTGTAACCGCAATAGTCAACCCTGATACATCCAACCCATTCACTGAACCCTGATCAATGTGCCAGGCAATAATGGTATTACAGGTTTCACCATCAGGGTCTTCACCAACCCAGCACGGGCACAAAATATTACAGTCGCAAACTTCCAGTAACTTTCCTTCCAACTTGTAACCCATCATATCCTCCATGATATTTATTTGGTTGTTTTACCATCTATGTAAGGTATATAGAAGTTTGATGACAATTCAAGGCTTGGCCTATAGATATGAATGATAGCCATCAGACTGTTGGCTTAGATTAATGTTTAAAGCCAAACAGGAACTAAAAGACCACCACCTCCTTTCATGAAGATTTGCCTACAAAAATATGGCAGATTTCCTACAAGCCGTACTGACATTTAGCTGTTTGCTCTAACCCTAATTTGTAGCATCATGAACTCAACAAATCGCTAGGGGTCAGGAAGGCCACAGGAGCTTAGAGAAAGGAAGCAATCAGGATATCTAGCGAAGAAACCTAAGTAGCTTTAGGTTAAAGGATTGGCTAAAAGGACTAGCCGCTAGGAAGGTTAAACTAAAAACCTGCTATGTTTAGCAGGTTTTTTTATGTCTTTATTTTCTTTTAAACAGTAAAACATACCTCATCATAGTAGCTTTCAGCTCACATTTATGCTCTTCACTCACTTAGCTCTGCGAGCCAACACTTTAATAGCGAATTTAAGTTTTCCTGATCACTCATTGAAAGCTTTGCGATAAAATCTCGCTGCAACGATAAGTGACACTGAAAAGCATCATCTATTAACGCCTTTCCTTCATGAGTTAATTTAACCAGGACTGAACGTCGGTCATCACTGCAGTGACTTCGTTCAATTAATCCCTTCTCCTCCAATTTATCGAGTCGGTTGGTCATGGCGCCAGAGCTTAGCAACATAGACTGGTATAACTGTGTTGGCGAAAGTGAAAATGGCTCACCAGAACGTCTTAAAGTCGCCAATACATCAAACTCCCCCGGCTTCAAACCACAAGCACCATGACATTGTTGTACCGCACGCTCAAGCTGTTTATAAATTCGCGTCAACCGCCCATAAATCGCCATGGGCAGTAAGTCATCTGATACCCCTTGCTGTTGCCACTGACTAACTAACCGATCAATATCATCTGCTTGTAAGTTATTATTTTTCATCAATTTGCCTCTACAAGGTCACTCACTGCTAATACAAGATCTTAATTAAAACCTTATAAACTGTGCAAGTATCTTTATATAAAGATACTTTACCAAAAGCTGATTATGCCTTATAGTAAAACTATCTTCATGTAAAGATATATCATATTAAGATAGATAGCTAATGGAAAAGCTATTTTCCGGAGCACCCTTATGAGTAAACAACAATCACTTGATAACCCTAGGTCAGCGGGCTTTATCATATTACTGACGATTATTCTCATTGGCCTAAATTTAAGACCCAGTCTAGCCTCAATCGGGCCTCTGCTAGGGTCTATTCAGACTGATATCCAGTTATCGTTTAGCGCCGCATCCCTACTGACTATGCTCCCTGTACTGACTATGGGACTGGCTATTTTTTCAGGTTTTAGCTTAGCGAAACGTCTTGGCGAAGCACGACTATTGACGTATTCAATTATTCTGCTGAGTGCAGCAACAGCTGCACGCTACTGGGTAGATTCAACATTAATGTTAACCATCACCGCCTTTTTAGCAGGGGTAGGTATCGCGTTAATTCAAGCCCTAATGCCCGCTTTGATAAAAGCAAACTTTCCTACCCGAGTGCCTGTGTTAATGGGTTTTTATATTACAGCCATTATGGGGGGAGCAGCGATTGCCGCAGCCGGTAGTCCTTATGTTGAAAATTTTTCAACCAACTGGCGGTTAGGTCTTGCCTGCTGGAGTGTGTTAGGTATCGTGGCCCTTGCCTTGTGGATAATTAATCACAAACACTTTCATTTCCATAATGCTAAGGGCAAACAACCCGCCCCCATTAATTATTGGACTAAACATCGTGCATGGACACTGGCCTTATTTTTTGGCTTAGGTACAGCCGCTTACACTTGTGTTTTAGCTTGGCTATCCCCTTATGCCATCGAGTTTGGTTATACACAAAAAAATGCTGGTTGGCTGTTAAGCTTTTTAACCACACTCGAAGTTGTTTCAGGTTTAATCTGTCCACTAATTGCTGCTCGCAGTAAAGACCGTCGTCCCGTCATTGTGACACTATGTTTCATGATGATGATCGGCTTTGCTGGATTAGCCTATGCGCCTGAAAAAGGCTTATGGTTATGGAGTGGATTCTTAGGCTTGGCAATTGGTGGCATCTTTCCAATGTCATTAATTGTCACTATGGACCATCACAGCAACCCCGTCAGTGCCGGTAAATTAGCTGCTTTTGTCCAAGGTATTGGCTATATTATTGCGGCATTTTCACCATGGATTGCTGGCATTATACGAGATGTCATGACAAGCTTTGCAAATGCCTGGTTATTACTCGCCATTTGCAGTGTAATTAGTTTAGTACTTGCCTTGCTATTCCATCCACATCGCCATCTTGAACCAGAGGAGTCTGAAGCACCTTTAGCACCTTCTGTTGCCTAGTTATACCTTTTGTTGCAAACCGTGTTTCCAAGATAACTACTGCAACCTTTGTCCTGCGCTTAGCCGCAGGACTTTTTTACCTCCCATCTAATATCTTTTTCATTATTACTTTTTTATTCCCAGCGACACATTTATAATTATACGTCAGTATACTTATATAAATGGTAGTAAATATCTTTATTAAGTAGTTATCAATGATAATATCCTCAATGAACGAGGATAAAAATACATTACTCAAGAAGTAGGCTAAACAATGAAAATAACGACTCCCAGTCAAAAAGATTATTCTGAGTTAGTATCCGTTTGGGAATCATCAGTAAGAGCAACACATGACTTTTTAACAGAGCAAGATATTTTATTTTATAAGCCTATGTTAGCGGACCAGTTTTTCCCTCAGGTCACACTCAAATGTATAAAAAATACTGATAACCGAATTTTAGGCTTTATCGGAACCGCCGAAAAGAATATTGAAATGCTCTTTATTGACCCAGACTATCGTGGTCAAGGGGTAGGTAAAAAACTTCTCACCTATGCACTGAATCAGCTGGGCACCACAAAAGTCGATGTCAATGAACAAAATGATCAAGCGGTAGGTTTCTATCAACACTTAGGTTTTAAAGTCATTGGACGCTCAGACAAAGACGGTATGGGTAAACCGTTTCCGTTGTTACATATGGAAATACATTGTGCGTGATATTCTTCCTCAAAATAAAGCATATACCCTTCGGGGTATAAAAATCCTTAACTATGGATATATATTTTCTATAAAGCACATTTCTTACTGATTTCACTCTTAATCATTGCATCAATAAAATAACGTACTTTTGCCGGCACAAATGCTGTCGATGTATAAAGCGCATGAAGTGGAAAAGAGGCTAGTTTATATTCAGGTAATACGCTGACTAAGTCACCATTGAGCAAACCCTCTTTAAATGCCCAGACAGGCCCAACATGCATACCAACCCCTTCTTCCACCAATGCTTTCACTGCAGTTACGCTATTAACGGTAAAGTTCCCAGAAACAGTAATTGATTCACTGCCATTAGGTCCTAAAAACTCAATCGGACGCTGTATTTGGCGATGTGAATAAAACACAAACACGTGGTCCACCAATGCTTTGGGCGCTATAGGAGTACCAAACTTTGCAAGATAAGCACGCGAAGCAACCAATACTCTTGGCACATCACCTAAACGCCGACAGATTAAACTAGAGTCGGGTAACTGACCTATTCGAATAGCCACATCAATATTTTGTGCAGTGATATCTTCAAAAATACTGCCCAACACCAACTCAACCTTTAGCGAAGGAAATGTCTGCAACATATCTTTTAAAACAGGTGCGACAAAGCGCGCTCCAAAGTCCAATGGTGCAGTAACTCGTAACAATCCTTTTGGAGTATCCGTTTCCCCAGCAACCATTGCCTCCAATGCAGCCTGCTCATCCCGAAGACGACGCATACCTTCGTAATAAATCTGACCCGCCTCTGTCGGAGATGAACGTCTGGTGGATCGCAGCAATAGCTTTACCCCAAGCCGTGCTTCTAACATCGCAACTTTGCGACTGACTGATGACGGATCAGTGCCAAGCTGTTCTGCTGCAGCTTTTAGGCTTCCTGCCTCAACAACACGTAAATAGATTTGTTCAGGAGACTCCATGCACCCACCTCATTTGATCCAACCAACTGATCACTCTTACTTCTTGCAAATTACGCAATTAGTAAATGCAATTTTGGTCTCTACCTGAGTTTATTTCAAGCAACTAAGATGAAACTGCCATTAAAACCACTCAAGAAAGGAACAGCGCATGAGCAACTCACAAGAACTCTCAGGTAAAGTTGCATTAATCACTGGTGCCGCGCGTAATATGGGTAGAGCATTTGCGGCAGCATTAGCCACACAGGGTGCTGATATTGTTGTCCACTATCATTCAAATAGCGCTGCAGCAGAAGCAGAAGAAACCGCACGCCTCGTCAAAGAACAGGGAAAACGTGCACTCTTAGTGCAAGGAGACCTTGCCAACCCCCAAGTCGTTGAAGGCATTTTCAAAGACACTCTACAGACGTTTGGCAGAATTGATATTGTCATTAATAATGCAGGCATGATCATTAAAAAACCATTAGTAGACTACTCAGAAGAAGACTTTGACCATTCTTTTGCGATTAATACCAAAGCGCCTTTTTTAGTTATGCAGCAGGCTGCACGTCACCTGCAAGATGGCGGCCGAATTATTAATATGGGTACTTCACTATTAGCCGCCTTTACAGGATTCTATAGTGTTTATGCGGGTTCAAAAGCACCTCTGGAAGATTTTAGTCATGCGCTGGCTAAAGAAATTGGCAGCCGTGGAATAACCGTCAATACCGTAGCACCTGGCCCCATCAACACACCGTTTTTCCATGGGGAAGAAAATGAGCAAACTGTCGCCTACTTAAAATCAGCCAGTGTCACAGGCCGACTGGGTCAAGTCGAAGATATTGTTCCTATGATAGAGTTTTTAGCCTCAGAAAAATCACGCTGGGTCACGGGGCAAACCTTGTTAATTAATGGTGGATTTGTAACACGGTAATTCATCCTCATTCGCCATGCGTTTATCTTCATAACAAAGACTCCCCCTATACAAACGTGTTGTTTGCATAGGGGGTTTATTCTTATTCTTTCTCGCACTGACACAATTTTAAACAATTAACGAAACAACAATACATTTTTTCCCTGGGTAGTCAGGTCAATTTAATCTAGCTTTTCCAAATAGCCAATTAATTTTAACCCCGTCATAAATGACTTTTAGGCTTCTTTGAAAGAATGGGGCAAGTGCAGAGGACAGACTTCATGCAAACAAATAAATTTTGTATATTTATTACAATAACGCTTTGTCTGTCCTGCTATTCATTCAATATATGTGCTTACAGTCAGCCAAATTTATTCATATTGAATCCCGCATTTTATGATAGTCAGCATTTTCTATCAGATATCAAACTTATACCCTGTACACTACAGAATAAAGTGAAAAGTCTTTGCTTTAAATTGAGTGTAAAAAGTACGCCCATAGAAGATGGTCCCTACTGTCCAAAAACAGTTAATGAAATAGGTGGTATTTATCCCTATGACGGCCCCACAAATCCAGGATTACGTTTATTAAATCGAGCCTTATTTGATGATATGGAGAAAGATGGCTTCGATATTATTGATGATGAAGGCAATATTCGATATCGACTGATAGATACACGTGATAAACCATTAAAGTCAGATTATGCTTATTGTATTGAAGCCATCAAAGACATAAGTTTAAAACTTCATTATTTTATACCTGCCCTGCCCCGTTTTGCAGCCGAACCAAACTCAATGGAAGGTGCAATTAATATTGTAGGTCTGTCATTTAATGGCATTCCTATTAACGGCACACCACCATCCATAATTAATGGTCTCCCAAACGCGCCTTCTGGTTTACCTGCACTTGACCCTTGCGGAGGTCATATAAACGAAGGCTTTTATCATTCTCACATTTTTCCTGAAACCATTAACGAAAAATTAAAGCAAAACAAAATAATTGAAGTAAAATGCGAAACTATATATCAAAAATACAATAATGAACTCATTGCATATGCTATGGATGGATTTCCTATTTATGGTCACTTAGACCTATTTGGTAAAGTCCCGGATAACCTGGATCAATGCAGTGGTCATGTTGCGTCAACCCTACATTATCCTTGGGGAATTTATCACTATCATGCCATGAGTCATGATCCTGTAAATATTCCACGCTGTTTAAAAGGTGAGCTAGCTGAACAGGTCCTTATTGTTGAGTGATTTTTTAAGCTTAATTAATTCTGCAATAACATTACCGCTTTATATAAAATAAAGCATCAAAGATTTTTAAAACACAACGTAGTACGAAATGACCAAAACCAGGCTTTTATTAACCTTTTGTTAACCATTCTCCCTTTAAAGTGCACTCCATATTAACAGCACGTTGAACCTTCACTACCCTAATACATACAGCGAAGACACTATCGATCATCGTGAACCTCTCAAAGGTTATGGTACGACGTTTTAAGATCATATACCCTTGATCAATGAGAGTTGAACAGATCCAATTAGCTTCAGCCTGTGTAACGCCGACTCAAGAGAAAAGCCAGAATCACATGTTAACGGTATTATTGGTGGAAGACGATCGGGATTTAGCCGACACCCTGATTCAATATTTAGCATTAGAAGACATTAGTTGTGATTACGCCAGTAATGGTGTAGCAGGTCTGGAGCTGATGTCACAACATCACTATGACACCTTATTACTAGATTTGAACCTTCCCCGACTCGATGGTCTTTCTGTCTGCCAGCGGTTACGAACGGCTGGTGATGATACGCCCATACTCATGCTAACCGCTCGTGATCAAATCAAAGACAAACTGCTCGGCTTCGATGCCGGTACTGACGATTATCTGGTCAAGCCTTTTGAAATGCAGGAGCTTGTGGTTCGCGTTCGCGCACTCGCTAAACGTCGAAGTGGACAAGTACGTAAGCTAACGTGTGGTGATTTAAGTATGGATCTCACCAACAAGACGTTAACTCGTCAGGGACAATCAATTAAACTCTCGCCCACTGGCTGGACCTTACTAGAAACATTATTACGCGCATCACCCTCCGTCGTTTCACGCAAACAGCTGGAACAGGCATTATGGGGTGATGAAATACCCGACAGTAACAGTTTAAAAGTCCATTTATTTCATTTACGCAAAGCCATTGATATGCCTTTCGATTCGCCATTACTGCATACCATTGCTCGACAAGGTTTTGCCATTAAAGCGAGTAATGACCATAAGGAAAACGAATGAAGCAAGGGCTCAGCTTAAAATGGCTGGTAGTCATCGCCTTCTTGGTGCAAGGGTTAATTCTCGTGGTGGGCTATTCCTTTTTGACCGCCCATTATTTAATCCAAGGTATGGATAATATTGTTACCAGTAACATGGAGCAAGTCGCTCATCATTACCTAAAACAAGCCGCTAATGACAACTCAAAAAGCCCAAAACAATATTATAATTATGTAGTAACCTCACAGTGGTCAGCATTACCAAAAGAGGTAAAAAGCCTTTTTAAGCAGTCTGAAATTATACCTAACAAACTGTTTAAAGCTCATTTACCTGAGGAAAGCCCACCAAAGGTAAAATTTTTATTTCACGCTATTATTCAAGACCAAAAAGTTTACGTTGCTTATAGCATCTCACGCAGTACAACCTCAGCTCTGACACTGCAAAACATTTCCAGCGATTTCCGAACCCTGATCATGATTAGTATGCTGAGTGCTTTGTCTTTAGCCGTCATCATTCTGTTACTAAGTTGGCGTTTAGGACGTCCGATTACCCGCCTGGGAGAGTGGGCCCGAACCCTTGCCTCTGACAAGCTTCATCAACCCACACCAGACTTTAACTACCCTGAACTTAACGCATTTGCCGATTTAATTCGCAGCAATCTGAAGTCTGTTCAAGAGACCACAGAACGAGAGCAGCGTTTTCTTCGTCATACCAGTCATGAATTACGCACCCCCATTACTACCATTCGCAGCAATGTAGAACTGTTAAAAAAACTGGATTCACAACAAAACCGTCATCACCATCAAGCGGCTATTGAGCGTATTGATCGTGCCAGTCTGACAATGAAACATCTGACGGAAACCTTACTCTGGCTACATCATGAGCGTGCAGAAAGTCTGCCTATGAGCACATGTCAACTCGATGAAGTTATACAACACCTGGTAGATGATATGCGCTATCTGTTGGCCTCAAAGCACATATCGGTTAATGTCGAAACACACCCCTATAGTCTTTATTTACCTGAAGCTGCAGCGCGCATTGTCCTGGGAAATTTAATTCGTAATGCTTTCCAACACACTTGGGAAGGGAGTGTTAGCATCATTCAGCAACACAATACCGTACACATAAACAACCAACAACATGCTAATGCAGAGCAAGAAGACTTAGGTTTTGGCTTGGGCTTACAGTTAACAGAACGCTTATGCCAACGTCTGAACTGGTCATATCAAAACGAACAACAAACGAATGGCCATTTTGTCACACTGGTTTTTCCTGATAACAAGCAAGCTTAATCAACTCATCATACTTTTATCCAACCAGTTAACCTTCCATTAACCCACCCTTCTGTACATTGCTAACGTAAACTCGTGACCATGGCATTTCGGCTAATGGCTTGCGATGTTAGTCATGTCTAAGTTGGTTAATCAGCTCATAGATTAGTCAGCCTGACAGCGTTTTAGTCTAGTCAGAGAAGATTTTGCCCATGTCTCTTAATGTCAGTACCTACTCCGGTATTCGCCGGCAACTGTTTCTTATACCGCTGTTGATGCTTAGTTTAAGCGGCTGTTCAGAACAGGGTTCAGCACCTGCTGCAGGGCCTGGAGCTGGACCTGGCGCAATGCCTACTTCAGAAGTCAGTGTGGTTACATTGAAAGCTGAAACATTTCCTGTCACGGTTGAATTGCCAGGACGCACTCAGGCTTATCAAACTTCAGATGTCCGCCCACAAGTCAGTGGAATTTTGCAAAAACGCCTGTTTACTGAAGGACAAGAAGTTGAGGCAGGCCAAGTGCTTTATCAAATTGACCCCGCCTCCTATCAGGCAAGCTATGATAACGCCAAAGCAGAACTGGCTCAGGCAAAAGCTGCGGTACAGGCCGCACAACCTAAAGCAGAGCGCTATCAACGGTTGGTCAAACAAGGCGCTGTGAGTAAACAAGATAAAGATGAAGCGGTTGCCACACTAAGAGAAGCCGAAGCGGCAGTAATAGCTGCAGAGGCGAAACTGCAAAGCGCCAAAATCAATCTGGAATATGCACAAATTAAAGCACCTATTTCAGGCCGTATTGGTAAGTCGTCTGCAACTCCAGGTGCCTTAGTAACAGCCGACCAAACAGCAGCACTCACTACGATTAATCAATTAGACCCCATCAATGTCGATCTCAGTTATGCCAGTGTCGATGGCCTTAAACTTCAGCATCAGCTGGATTCCGGCAAACTAAAAAAACAAGAGGGCAAAGTTAAAGTTAAATTAACGCTGGAAGATGGCTCTGGCTACAGCGAAGAAGGCTCGTTGGAATTTATAGGTAATGCCGTTGATGAAACAACAGGCACTGTAGAGTTACGCGCTATTTTTAATAACCCCAAATACCGGTTACTGCCTGGAATGTATGTCAATGCCACTTTATATGTGGGTATTGATGAGCAAGCACTTTTTATTCCCCAGCAAGCGGTATCTCGCAACTCAAAAGGTGAAGCCACCGTGTGGGTAGTGGCGGATGATAACACCGTTAGCCAGCGCGTTATCACAACAAGTAAAGCTGTTAAGGACAAGTGGTTGATCAGCGCTGGGCTCAACGCTGGTGAGCGTATCATTGTCGAAGGTACACAGAAAATTAGAGTGGGCCAAACCGTTAAGACTGTGGCTTTTCAGCAAGATGATCTTGAGGTTGCAAAAAGTGCTTCCTCAGATAAAACCGCAAACGATGATCAGCTAGCGAATTAGGAGTAGTATTCATGGCTCGATTCTTCATTGACCGACCGATATTCGCCTGGGTGATCGCGATTACCATCATGCTAGGCGGCCTGTTATCTATCTTTAGTTTGCCGCTCAAGCAATACCCTGATATTGCACCGCCCACGATATCTGTCAGCGCAACCTACACAGGGGCCTCAGCAGAAACCGTACAAAACTCGGTTACCCAAATCCTTGAACAGCAGATGACAGGACTGGATAACTTGCTTTATATGTCATCTTCAAGCAGCTCATCAGGTAGTGCAAGTATCACCTTAACGTTTGCTGCAGGTACTGATGCCGATACGGCGCAAGTTCAGGTACAGAATAAAGTATCCCAAGCGGAATCCATGCTACCAGACGCAGTTAAAAATACAGGGGTAACCGTATCCAAATCCGGTGGTGGCAGCATGTTTATGGTGCTGGCATTCACTTCTGAAGATGGCAGTATGAGTGATACGGATATTGCTGACTATATGATGTCGAGCATGCAAGACTCCATAAGTCGTGTCAGTGGCGTAGGCAGTGTCAATGTGTTTGGCTCTGAATATGCGATGCGCATCTGGCTTGATCCAGAAAAAATGCGCAAATATGAGCTGATGCCTTCTGATGTTACTCAGGCTATTTCAGAACAAAATACCGATGTTAGCTCTGGTGCATTAGGCGATTTACCCAATGTGAGTGGTCAACAACTTAATGCCACCGTCACCTCCCGAAGTAAGCTACAAACGGTAGATCAGTTTGAAACCATTGTGCTTAAGTCTGAAACCAATGGTGCCACAGTATATTTACGTGATGTCGCCAATATTGAGCTAGGCGCTGAAAGCTATAGTTCATCCGCCAAGTTCAATGGTAAGCCTGCAGCAGGTATGGGCTTAGAGTTAGCAACTGGCGCCAATGCACTGGATGTTGCTGAAGCCGTCCAAGCCAAGCTTAAAACATTAGAACCTTACTTTCCCGAAAGTCTGAGTTATACCGTTGCTTATGACACCACCCCTTTTGTAAAAATTTCTATTGAAGAAGTTGTACAAACACTGCTTGAAGCCATCGGCCTTGTCATATTAATCATGTTTCTGTTTTTACAGAATTGGCGGGCCACACTGATTCCAGCCATTGCGGTACCTGTCGTACTTCTCGGTACTTTTGGTGTATTAGCGCTACTCGGCTACTCCATCAATACCCTGACCATGTTCAGCATGGTACTCGCCATTGGTCTGCTGGTGGATGACGCGATTGTCGTGGTGGAAAACGTCGAGCGGGTGATGTCAGAAGAAGGTCTTTCGCCCCGTGATGCTACCCGCAAATCCATGGGGCAGATCACTGGAGCCTTAATCGGGATTGCCATGGTATTAACTGCGGTATTTATCCCCATGGCCTTTTTTGAAGGGTCAACAGGTGCGATCTATCGACAGTTTTCAGTGACTATTGCTGCATCTATGTTGCTGTCTGTTGTGGTGGCCTTAACCCTTAGCCCTGCCCTGTGCGCCACGCTATTAAAGCCTATTACAAAAGGTGGACATACGTCGTCTAAAGGACCACTGGGGCGCTTTTTTTCTTGGTTCAACAATACCTTTAACCGAAGCGCTAACCGTTACCGCAATGGCGTTAAGCATGTGGTAAAACATCCTAAAACCAGCATGCTGTTCTACTTGGCGATCATTGGCGTTATGAGCCTGCTGTTCATGCGACTGCCTACCTCATTTATCCCTGAAGAAGATCAGGGTATGTTGATGATTATGTACAATGCCCCTGTTGGCGCTACACAGCAGCGTACACAGCAAAGCATGGATAAAGTCGCTGAGTATGTACTTCAGCAACCTGAAGTGGAAGGGATATTCAACGTAGCAGGTTTTAGTATGGCAGGTCGCAGCCAAAATGCGGGGATGGGCTTTATCAAGCTTAAAGACTGGAGTCAGCGGGAAGCTTCTGCGCAAGAAATTGCAGGCCGTATTACTCAAACAATGATGGCAACCATTAAAGATGCCCAGGTCTTTGCCGTTACCCCGCCCGCTATTGCAGGTCTAGGTACTAGCTCTGGTTTCACCCTACAACTACAGGATCTTGGTGGTAATGGACATGAAGCCCTGGTGGCAGCCAAAAATCAGATCCTTCAGTTAGCCGCTAAAAATAACATGCTCACATCCGTACGTTATAGCGGATTGAATGATGCCCCTGTTTACCAAATCGATATTAATGACCAGAAAGCGGGTGCACTTGGACTGTCATCCTCCGATATTAATGACACATTATCTACCGTACTAGGCAGCCAATACGTCAATGACTTCATCAATAAAAGTCGGGTGAAAAAGGTATATGTGCAGGGTGATGCATCCGCACGAATGCTGCCTCAAGACATAAAGCGCTGGTATGTTCGTAATAATAAAGGCGAAATGGTGCCCTTTTCAGTTTTCTCTAATGGGACGTGGAGCTACAAGCCACAAGTTCTGAACCGCTTCAATGGCACCGAATCCATGGAAATAACAGGAAGTGCAGCCTCTGGTATCAGTTCTGGTGTAGCCATGAATGAGATTGCCAGCTTAGTCAGCCAGCTGCCTGATGGCATAAGTTATGCCTGGTCTGATATGTCTTACCAGGAGCAAGCTGCTGGCTCACAAACCTGGTTGCTCTATGCGGTGTCTTTGGTATTCGTATTCCTGTGTCTGGCGGCACTATACGAGAGCTGGTCAATCCCTGTTTCTGTCATTATGGCCGTACCTGTAGGTATTGTCGGTGCACTACTGGCCACATGGTTACGTGATTTATCCAACGATATTTACTTTCAGGTTGGGCTATTAGCCACCATGGGCTTAGCCGCGAAAAACGGTATTTTGATTGTTGAGTTTGCTAAAGACCTTGAGGAAAAAGGTGAATCGTTACTCTCTGCTGTCCTGCAAGCAGCTCATCAGCGACTTCGTCCTATTATCATGACCTCTTTGGCCTTCCTGCTGGGTGTGCTGCCCATGGTCATCAGCACCGGCGCTGGCTCAGGTGGTCGTCATGCCTTAGGCACAGGTGTATTGGGCGGAACACTATTCTCCACACTACTAGGTATCTTCTTTGTTCCCCTGTTTTACATGGTTATTCGCTCTCTGTTTGCCAAAAAGCCAAAGAATGAAGCCGTTTATACTGCGGAGGCTGAAGTATGAGACCTCTATATAAAGTCTGTAGCTTATTACCGACCTTAACACTAGCGGGGTGTATTAACCTCGCTCCAGACTATAAGCAACCTGACTCCCCTGTTACTGCCGAGTGGCGTGATACTAAAGCTGCCCAGCAAGGATCTGGTGTCACCACTAAACACAACAATGTTGCTGCCATTCAATGGCAGACTTATTTTCAAAACCCCAATTTACGCCAGGTGATTTCCCTGGCGCTTGAAAATAACCGTGATCTTCGCATTGCACTACTCAATATTGAGCAGGCCCGCGCTCAATATGGCATTCAACAAGCTGATTTATGGCCATCTATATCCATCAGTGGTAACAAAACGGCATCACGCACACCTGCCTCTAATAACAGTGGCAGTGCAACAATCAGTCATCAGTATGAAGTAGGTGTCGGCTTTAGCAGTTATGAATTAGATCTGTTTGGGCGTATCCGTAGCTTAGAAGATGAAGCTTTGCAGTCATTTTTGTCTACCGTGGAAACTCAGCGCAGTACCCGTATAAGTTTAATTGCCGAGGTGGCAAACAGTTGGCTAACGCTAGCAACCAATTTACAGCTACAAGCACTGGCGCAACAGACACTGAACAGTCAATTATCTACACTTAAATTGACGCAGAAAATGTACAACCAAGGTGTTGCCTCAAAACTGGATTTAACTCAAGTACAATCCAGTGTTGAAAGTGCTCGTGTTGATGTTGCAGCTTATCAATCTCAAGTAGCCCAAGACCGAAATGCACTGGAATTATTAGTGGGTAATAGAGTTAAAGACACCCTTCTACCTTCAGTTCAACTGAATAAACCTATTGCATTAGCGCCCATTCCTGCGAACCTAAACTCCAATGTACTACTTAAAAGACCTGATGTGCTTGCCGCCGAGCATAGTTTAAAAGCAGCTAATGCAAATATTGGCGCAGCACGCGCCGCTTTTTTTCCAAGTATTTCACTTACCGCCTCCACGGGCCGAAGCAGTAATCAATTAAATGACTTATTCAACAGCAATAATCGGACTTGGTCTTTCACACCCAGTATTAGTCTTCCCATTTTCAATGCGGGTAGTTTAAAAGCTTCTCTAAAAGAGTCCAAAATTAAACGCGATATTGCTGTTGCAGAATATGAGCAAACTATTCAAACAGCCTTTAAAGAAGTTGCAGATGTATTAACAATACGCTCTTCATTAGATGCGCAAATGAAAGCCCAAAAAGCATTAGTCAAAGCGAACTCCAGTAGTTTTAGCTTATCTAGCTCACGTTATCGCAATGGTTTAGATAGCTATCTTGATGCCTTAGATTCACAACGAGAATTGTATAGTGCTCAAAAGTCACTCATTTTATTGCAATTAACAGAGTACAGCAATCGAGTAACACTGTTTAAAGTACTTGGAGGAGGAGCTGATGCATAATATTTTCTTATCCATGCATACAAAACCACTCTGTCATACATCGTAATTTTACACACGAATAATTCGACTACCATTCATACGAGTAGTCGAATTTTCAAAGCCAATACATCCAGACAAAATAAGCTATCGCACTTTCGGATAGTAAAAAATAAGGGCACCTCTAAATATAGTGATTGTTAGTTAGTTGAGAATAAACATGCCTTCACTCTCAGGCCTGGTAAATTTAAATCCAAACTTTTCATAAAGCTCAGGTACATCTGCCATTAGCGTGATATATGCCCCTTTTGGAACTGATTTATCAAGGTAGTTCATAATATATTCCATTATTTTTCGTCCTAAACCTTTACCTTGATGTTCTGGATCAACAGCAATATCCACTATTTCGAGGTTTAGAGCACCATCCCCCACAATACGCCCCATAGCAATTGGATTTCCATCACACAGAATATGCACACCATAAATACTATTTGGTAATGCTTTTATGGCAGCTTCTTTTGTTCTAGGCGTTAAACCTGTTATTACTCTCAACCGAAGAAAGTTTTCCACATCAATAACTTCTTCAATAATAGTATACATTTGCTCTCCTCAATGAGTAATATCTAATACTCGCTATGGTTTAACTTATTTTGTAAGGAAACAATGGCTTTATGTTTTTTTCGATAAGTATAATAGAAAGCTATTACCCAACCAACAACAAACCCTGTAACATGTCCTAATTTAGGGTAGTGAACAAAAATTAAATCCAGAAGCAATACAGGAAAAACAGCAATCTTTAAAAGCAAAGATGATTAAGGTAATACCCAAATAATAAATAAGACATTACTAAACAATAATTGTATGCTCAAAGCTAAGGCTTTTTAGCGGAAAATTTACGAGCCCAATACCACCATTTACTTGTATCTAGATCATCCAAAGCCAACGTATACTCGTAACCAATATCAGCTTCTCTTGTCACTTTAAAACCTAGTTTTTTATGAAAAGCTACCGAAAGCTTATTTACTTTGAAAACATTACTAACAAGAATCTTTGCTTTTACACTTATTAAATGTTTAATTATTTTATAAAAAAGTTCAAGAAATACTCTTTTATGTCTATATCTTGGATGTATTACAAACATCAAAACAAACCATTTGCCTTCACCAAGATCTTTAAGTGTTGCGTATGCCAAGAGCTTTTTATTGCTATAAACATCAAAAAGACACCCCAATTCTTTAGCATTTACTAATGAATCAAGGTACACTTTTCCATCAATCGGCCTACCAGCTTCAATTGAAATACCATTCAAAGTAAGCTCAGTCAAATCAAGATATTCTTTCATATTCACTCAACATCTGACTTTTATGTATAACCCTAGTAGTAAGAACCCCTTCACAGATAAAGGTCAAATAACGGGTCATGTCAATTTACTAATAAAAATTTATGCACATCTCTCTTTATCAGGGCAATTGAATATAATTGTACCTTTTTTCAAAAGCAATCTTTAACGCTTATTTACCTAATAGACTTTATCTGCAACACAAGTGCAAGGAGCACCGAGAACATTAGAAATTAAGGAGATTCATTTACTACTGGAAGAACAAATTAATTCATACACTGTCTTAACAACACTTGGTAACTGCAATTTGGCTGAGCAGTTACCTATCCAAACTCTAATATTTACCACGACATACTGATGGCAAAAATTCTTTTGCTAAGTCTGTCTTATTGTTCCCGATAGCTTCCATACCAGTTACAGCTTCATCATACCCACATAGCCAAGCAATTGGACTCTTTGGACTTTCCTTAACGACTGCAGGTCTAAAAGATAAAACCTTTCCTTGAAGGGGTTTTGATGCTTTATTACCCAACGTTACATGTATAACGCCAGACTCTACAACCACACCAGTAATTCGATTACCAATTATATAGTTTGGCCTGGGAAGCCCAGCCATTTCATTATTTAAGGGAAATTCCAGATGCTCAACATAATAGCGGGTTATATTTTCTCTTATCGTACCAGCCATACTCAAAGCTTCTACGACCTCGCTTCTTTGAACATACACTTGATATGCAGGTAAAGCCACTGATGCTAATATTCCAATTATTGACACAACAATCATTAATTCTATTAACGTAAACCCTGTAGTATATTTCATAGTATATCTCCAAGAATAGATAAAGGTGAATAGGCACTGACTAAGAAAAAGAATATCGCAACCACGACTACCATTGCCACTACGGCAGACATTAATTTCATTTGCTTTTCACAACTTTCCAAAATAGATTGCATTTCTATTTCAATTAATTCTTGCATTTCTTTTGAAATACACATTTTTGAGCTACTAATCGACTGGAGATGAGAAACAACTGGATCATCAATCTGTTTTTTTGCACCACTAAAGAAAAAAATTGGAAACTGTATTATTTCAATCACCCTTTGATAAGATTCCCTTACACTTCGAAACACTAAAAATTTTACTATAAAACTATTTTCAACCCCCACAGTAAACATAAACAGTTTTTTCATTTTAAAACCGATTACAAATGAGAAAACCAACATTACTGAAACAGCAAAAACAACGTGTTTCCAGTACTCTTGATAAAACAATAAATTGCTAGGAATTGATATTTTGAAGTTCTCAAATACTTCTAAAAAAGATGGAGCAACTTTAAGTTGATAGATTCCAACCAAAATACAAAAAAAGAATATCACAAAAGCAAGATAGCCGGTGACTCGCTTAAATCTCATCGGCAATTCAAACTGATTCGCAAAGTTCAAGCCTTTATAAATTTCTATTGTGTCTTGAGCTTTTTGCTTATCTTGGATGTTACCAATATCATCCAATATCTTTCTAGGCCAACTATCAATTCTTATTTTACCACCATATAAGTCACATGATTTTTCACTTTCAATTCGGCTTAAGCACCTCGAAATTTTCTCCTGATCTTTATATTCAACACTTGCTTTTCGGCATATATATCCAAACCTTTTCCATGTCATAGTTTTTCTCTTCCTTAAATTCCCTTTAAACGATGTATTCTTCAGTAAAACTATTTGGTAGCTTTATTTTTTCAGTATTGCTTTTTGGTAAATTTATTAATCCCATCTTTCTTTCGATGAGGACACCCAGGCCAGCAGCAAGGTCGGCGCTTCCCTTCTTTTAATTCACTTCTCGCTCTTTCTATTCGTCGCTGTCTTGTATCAAGTTTTTTAGCATCATCAATCCAGCAAATCCACTCATTACGAGCGATAGGTGTTATGTCCTCCCATACCAGCAAAGCATTTCTGTCGTCAGCCAGGACTTTTTCTAAGTCTTCTGGAACACTATGAACCACTCCACCAGAAATTTTTTTAAACATATTAATTTTTGACCCACTGGTTTTACCTCTAAACATGACTAACACCCCACTTTGTTGCAATTTTGAAACACAGAAGGTAGTTAGCACGATAGCATCACTTGTTATTCAGCTATACACTACTGACTTTTTCTTAATATCCTAATACTCTACTTTAGTGGGGCTAGTTTGCTACAGCAAGACTTGCGGTAGCCACTTTGACTTATGAAAAAGTACTGCTAGGTGGTTATGCTTTGGGGAATGACAGTAGTAGCAAAGCCTTCCTGTATGTAATCAGTTTAAAGCTAAGCTACTACACTACAATGAAACACTAATCTTCTATAATTTTAGTTCCACATTTTTCACAAATAAGATGGCGAGATAAATCATCCATTGAAACCGAAAATGGACCCACAAACCAACCTTTTATTAAACCTGAAACAAACTCTTTAAATTTACGATTGCTTGAGTTCTCAAAACCACTTGGTTTTCTAACCAGCACAACGATGTGGTGCCTCTCGACACCACAAGACGGACAAAAATGAACTTCTGTCTTTTTCGACATCTACTTTCCTCCGTGAGTACTCATAATGAACGTTATTATAACAAAAATGATTATGCTTCACTATTGTATAATGGACAATATGGAGTGAATATAGGGTCAAGTCTTTTGTTCATAACAGTGATATCTTTTACTGTGAACCACCATAGTGATTTATGGTTTTCTGATGCTAGAGACTACTTAATAAAGCTCTTGTATTTTGTATCGTAATCATTAAGATCAAACAAAAGTTGCAAACTGAAATACGCTTTAGCATCATCCTCAGTAAAGTACCAATCAACGCCCCCCGTTGCTCCATCATCAACAATATCACTTTCTGCTATTAGTTTACCTGTATGATTATCATACAACTTGGCATAGACTCTATACTCAGATACTATATAAATCTCAACTTTAAACCTTTCATTTGGGCTAACGTCTTCCCAACCATAAGAAGCAAACCCTTTCTCAGCCCATTTGATAAAGATCGCGATACAGCAAACAACAAAGAGAAAAGCTAAAAACCTGCGTTTATTAGTTTGCATAAAAGTCCTAACGTTTATAATAACCACAGCGAAGGGTATACCACTATTCACTGCTAATGGTGTAGAGGTATAAACCCTAGTATTGCTGCTCCAACGAAAACAAATGCACTCAAAACAAAAATAACCATAATCAACAAAGGTAAAAGTTTTAAAAGTATATTTTTCTCTTTCCTATTACGAACGAGACAAACCAACACTACACAAAAAAGGCTTAAAAATAAGAAAAAAGCAATACACAAAAATTCTAATCTATACTTATCCAAAAAGCCTATAACGGGCAATAAATGCACCATTAACGCAACAAAAAACCAAGCATATAATTTCTTTACCATATAGCTAATACTTTTTCTTTACATGGAAATATTCAGCATCATCATTCATATCGTCATTGCTCTTCTGTTTATAAGGATAAATATCATAATACTTAAAGTAGTGCTCATTAGTCACCTCAATATCTTTTATATTATTATCACTCGCATCAATGTAATAAACTTTTTTATTATTAAGAATATCAACAGATACAAGCTTATTACCATCGAGTAATAGCTGCTTAAGATTAATATTCTTGGATATATCAATCTCTGTCAGGTTATTATTAGATAACCAAAGCTGTTCCAGCTCAGTGTTTTTACTCAAATTAATAGATTCAATTTTATTACCTGAACCCCAAAAAATTTTGAGCTTCTCATTACCTGAAAGATCTACATGCTTAATTTCATTATCAGTTAGTTTCAGCTCTTCTAACAATGAAAACTTCTTTAACTCATCAACATGCGTTATGCCTTGCTTCCAACATGTTATTTTTATTACTTCCTCTGTTCTTTTATAGTGATACTTTTCAATACACTTCTGAAAATTTTCATCTTTAAACTTAATGTTAGCAATAGACTCAGATATCACTATATCAGGAGATGAATCACAGCCACTAAAGCTAATAACCATAACTAACATGACTATAGATAGAACATTGGCTTTTAACTTACTCATTTTCACCTTCAGTTTTTCTATATTCATGTTTTAAAAGTATTTCGTCAATTGAATCCCCTCGCAAATCTAACGTATCAAAAAAATAACTATACTTATAATTTGTTATAAAACAGTTTGCCTCAGGGTCTAACAGCATTATTCGATAGCATTTTAAATTAAAGCCAGAGCCTTTTGGAAATCTTGAGCTTATGTAATCTTTATCCCATTCCCTAGGACCTTGGTAAAAGTATATTATATTCGAGTCTGCTATATACTCTTTAGTTAAATTATTATAAAGCTTAATATATGTATCATCCTGAGAACCCCGAAATGGTAACCACGGAGAATATATCTCCAATATGTAAACTTGATTAGGACTAACCACCACAGAATGATGAAAGGCTAAACCTTTTCCAGCCCATTGTATAAATATAAAAAGTACCACAACAATAATAAACAATGGGTTTCTTATAAATGCTTTAATCTTCTTGACAATTACCATAAAGACTAATCCACTGTCACCTCAGCGGAATAACACCCAAAATAGCCAAATTAAATATAACAAATGAAAAAGAAGTAAATATAGAGTAAACCACCAATGGAAAAACACATAAAACAAGCTTTTTATCACCCCAGTTCTTTTTAGCATAAATAATACTTACAATCATAAGAATAAAAATCAGACCTGCCTGAGCATAATAAAGCTCATCTTCATATTGCATCAAAGATTGTAGTCTTCGTATATTTGGAAAAACAAAAAAAACTATCAGCAATAAATACATAAAAACCAA
Organism: Zooshikella sp. RANM57; assembly: GCF_050749885.1. Lineage (NCBI taxonomy): Bacteria > Pseudomonadati > Pseudomonadota > Gammaproteobacteria > Oceanospirillales > Zooshikellaceae > Zooshikella > Zooshikella sp. RANM57. The sequence continues at coordinate 101,596 of NZ_JBOIUB010000006.1, forward strand.
AACTACTATTCTATTCATTTTTTATCACGCTCATCATTAAACTGTTCTGGTATTAAGATATTGATTTTTTTAACACATATGTTAAAAAAATTCTCTGTTCTATCCATTATTTCTACTAATTCCTTCTTGCGGGACTCGTGGTTGTGTTCTATGATTTACTGATCTAGTAACTACTTAATAAAGCTTTTGTATTCTGTATCATAATCCTTAAGGTCAAAAATTTTTTCTACCCCAATATAAACCTCATCATCTCCACCAATATCCCAATACAAGCGCTCAGGGAACACCCTTTTACTTTCTGCTATTAGCTTTCCTGTTTCATTATCATACAGTTTGGCAAAAATATCATTAGGCTCTACTATTGTCCAAGGAGTATATATAGCAACAATAAATTTTCCATTAGGACTTTTTCTTTCGTATTCAGAGTATGCTAACCCTCTCTCAGCCCACTTAAAAAAGACCACAGTAAAACTGACAACTAAGAGAAGAATCAAAAGAGTACGTTTATTAATTCGCATAAAAAGTCACAACACTTATAGACTTACAATTAGCTGCTAATGGTGCAAGGGTATTAACCTAAATACCATTAATACTCCCAGAAGATAACAACACAACATAAAAATAGTGACCAGTAATAATGGGACAAGCTTTAAAGCTATGACATACTCTCCCCTATTACGGTAAATGCATGCAATTGTTGTAAAAAAGAGACATAGAAACAAAATGCAAGCAACAATAAATACCTCTATAATATATCTATTAAACACGTCTATAATTGGCAATAAATGTACCATTAATGCACTAAATAACCAAACATAAAGCTTCTTCACCATACTTTAACTTTTTCTCTCAGACTTGGAGGAAGAATTATATATATGTTACTCATTAAACAAGCTAAGATACTGGGCACGCTAATAAACATATAACAAAGAGAAGTGTATTTATACATATCACCTTCAAAATAACTACTACTTCCCGCCAGACTCGTTGAAAAAACATCATGCACTCCTATCTTGATACCAAAATCTGCGGCAATCAAAAGAGTAACCGTTGCAAGAAATATTATGATTTTTATAAAAATATTGTTAATTAACTTACTGTAATACTGAAAAATAATATAACAAATGAATGATATTAAAAAAGGGATGTTTAATATCATAGAGAAAACTAGTCCATCATTTGTTACATCTTTTAAACTATAGGCAGAAACACACTCATTATCCTCAAGACAAAGATCTACTCCAAGGATATATAGCCACATTATACTTATTATTAAGCCAATAGATATATATAAACCCAATAAACTTTTTATATATTTATACAAAATAAGTTAACTCGCAAGCTTCCTAAAAGGTGTATTTCTCAAAATTGAAAAATTGTTTACAAAGCAAAACAGCACTGTTGGAATAACGACATATATGTAACTTAGAGCTGCATAATAATGTAAATCCCAATGTAGAATTCCATGTAAAGCCCCTTCAAGTTTATTCACTGCATTTGTAGCAACAATCCCCCCATAGTAAAGCGACAAAAAGAACAATGGAAAGTATGTAACCACTACAACCATTTTCACAACAATATTATATTCTATTTTTTTATTAAAAATACTTAAAACATATATTATCAAACAAAATAGAAAGCCTAAATTAAAACCTAAACCACCTAATATAAATTCCATATCAAATCCATACTGTGGAATGCACTCTCTTTTTTTGTATATCTCTGATAACGTTATACAGTTTAACTGATCTGATAGTCCAAAATGAATAACACTTATAGTAATGGATATTATAATGGCAATTATTAGAACAAATGTAAGTATTCTATTCAACTTCAACCACCACAACATAAGGTTGGTATAAATAAACATTATTTGCATTTCTAAAGTGCTGTAATATAAACATTGATACTAATCTTTCAGACCATTTTGACTTATCTACCTCACTACCATCGTTAAAACCAGCTCCAAAAGTATCATATAACTTTATGTCACTAACAAATACTTTTGTATCTTTTGTGAAAGGTTGTTTATGAATTTTGTAGCTACCCGTTAAAGCTTGTAATCCGCCAATAAAGGTAGCAATATTATTTATCAATTTGTTGGGAATGGTTTTTTAAGTTATTAGTCATGTAGTTACTTAATAAAGCTCTTGTGTTCAACATCATAATCCTTAAGGTCAAAAATTTTCTCTACCCCAATATGAACCTCGTCATCTCCACCAATATCCCAATACAAGCGTTCAGTGGGAACAGACTGACTTTCCGCAATAAACTTTCCTGTTTCATTTTCATATAGCTTACCAAACAACTCATATGGTTCAGTCAATGTTGATAGCTGATATACAACAACTTTAAATTTTCCATTAGGGCTTTCATACTCATAGCGAGGATCAGATAGCCCTCTTTCAGCCCACTTAAAAAAGCCCAATATAGAACTGACAACTAAGAGAAGAACCAAAAGAGCACATTTATTAATTCGCATAAATGAATACAGTATTAATAGAGCTACACATAAAAACTAGTGATGCAAAGGTATGAACCCTAGCATTGCCGCTCCAGCGAAAATGAATGAACCCACAACAAAAAGCACAATAAACAACAATGGTAAAAGTTTTAAAACTATATTTCTTTCTTTCCTATTACGAACGAGACAAATCAATACCACACAAAAAAGGCTTAAAAATAAGAAAAAAGCAATGCACAAAAATTCTAATCTATATTCATCAAGAAAGTCTATAGCGGTTAATAAATGTACTAACATCGCTAAAACAAACCAAATGTAGAGTTTTTTTACCATTTTATCTAATTACCCTTATTTTTTTCAAAAACTTCGCTAGGAATACTAATTCGCCTTTTTGGGTACTGGCTTAATACATACTTCTTTTGCTCATCTAGATTTTCCCATATTTTCTTTCTAAATTCATATACAAAGTGTTTTTTATTTCTTGATAGTACTTCTAATAGATCATCTCTGCTGAATGATTGCAAATCCACTCCTTCTTGAGTTAATACATCATCCACTGCATCAAAATCAGCTCCATCAAAAAACTGGGCAATCTGCCCACCAGAAATCAGCATATCCCTATCAAAACCAGCTATTTTGCCAACAAACCCATAGTGGAAATTTGACCACATATCATAATAGTAAACATCTTTCGAGTTTCCTAAACGATTGGTTGCTCCCCATACATTTCTGATCCGAGGTTTATGATCCCACTCTCCACCACCCCAAAAAAATAACTCGTAAGTAGGCAAGATAACTCCTTCATCTTTATGTACTTTTCTTGCCCATGAGTACTGCGCACCTCCCACATTCCCTTTTCTTAAGTCATCTCTTATTTCTTGAATTACGGGATCATTTCTATTTGCCGCAACCTCTCTTACTATATAATCAACAACTGACTCTAAACACTCGGCATCAGCCTCGAGTATGAGAAAATTTCGACCACGGTCGTTGATAGTCATCTCATGCATTGAGCTTCTAGGAATGGAAAGCCTTCCAACCGCTACATCATTTGTTCTAAATGATGCTGCCGCATACTCTTGGCCCCAAATAAATACATTTTTAAGCGTGTCATATTTTTCTTTTGTGAGCGGAATTGTAATCTCGCTATCATTCCAAAATGTAAAAGCACCATCAGCAGTAAGCCGGTCTATATCTGAATTCTTTTTACCTTCAAAGTCCAGATGATACTCAACTACAACCTTACCCTGTAACAAGTGATTACTATAAGGTGATTTTCTTGTAGTTGGCTTTTTCTCTTTTAATTCATCAGGATAGCTTTCCTTTGGCGCAGTTAAGTGAATTTTAATTGCATAATTAACATCTATTTTTGTCAGCTCTAATGGCTCATTTTCTGACAAATTCTTCTGCCCCGCGAAGCTGTTAACCGGAATAGTAGGAGATGGAGAACTTGAATCTTTTGGCCTTTTAGATTTTTTCCTTAAAGGTTCCTTCCGCAAAGGATTCCCATCATCTGCCTTCTTCAGCCAGACCAGGACGTTCAGGGGTAATGATATTAACAGGTAGCGGTTGTCCTGATGGACCTTGTACATTTATGGTCTTGCCATCAATAAACACACCTTCCTGAGTAATCGTAATAGAGCTACCTCCGGCCACAAAGGTAATTTCCGTATCCGATTCCAAGACTACTTTATCACCGGATTTAAAGTTCATATCTTTGGCTTCAATCCGGTGCTCACCATCAACATTTAAATGACGGGTATCCAGTACGGTTTCGTGATAATCCCCTTTCACTGCCCGCTCATGGTTTTGATCAACTTTAATGTGTTGGTCTTGCTTTATATGTTTGAAGTCATGTTGGTAAATGGTAACCGTATTATCGCCCACAATATGCTCACGCCGATCATTTTTGATGCGAACATCCAGGTCTTTTTCCGCCGTGACCATAATTACTTCTTGGTCTTTTTTATCCTCGAACGTAAATTCATTAAAACCTCCACCACCTGGAGTTGAATTTGTTTTAAAACCCGAGCGAGTTTTATGATCAGGTAATTTATACGGCGTTTGATGTTTGCCATGATAAACAACACCCGTTACCACAGGGTGGTTCACATCACCATTTAAATAGTCGATGGTCACTTCCTGCCCGATTCGCGGAATCACCATACTGCCCCATTGCGGCCCAGCCCAGGTTTGCATGACACGTACCCAGCGCGAGGAGTTTTCATCCAGTTTCCCTTCGCGATCCCATTTAAACTGAACCTTTACCCGACCATATTCATCAGTATAAATCTCTTCACCTTCAGGCCCGGTCACAACGGCAGTTTGTTTACCCGGCATTTTAGGTGCTTTATGTCGTTGCTGAGGACGGTACACGGTGATTTTGGGGATGAAGACGCCACGTGAACGATAATAAGCCCCCTCGCCCACAGCATATTCATCCGAACCTTGTGGTTGTCGTCCTTCATGGATAACTTGGGTGATGATATACGCTTTATTAATGACTTTGACAGGATGATCAGTGATTGCAGCGGTATACCCAGGAATCATCGTTCGGTAAGTACCACCAGCTATGGTAATTTCCTTTTTAGCCTGATGCATTTCACACCGAATCCGCGCATAACGCTGACCGGCTTCAATAGTTTTATAGCCACCAGGGTAAATATTCTCTACAGCGTTGACGTCACCTAAGGTATGTTCCACTTCCAGATTTAAACTGGGTTTGTGAAAATTGTAGTCCCGCATGACTACCTTACCAATGGTACGGCTCACACTCTGTTTTAACGAATCCAAACAGTCTTCATCAGGTACCATGCCGGTTTTCATGTGAAAGGCCAGCGTGTCACCCACAATGGGTTCCAGGCTTTCATTACGGTCTACAAAGATCAATTTATGACTGTCAGCGGTATGTTCGAAGTAATAAAAAATACCTTCTTTTTCCAGTAGGCGGGAAATAAAGTTGAGATCAGATTCATTAAACTGGACGATATACGTCTCTTTTTCATAGTCTTCAGTTAAGCGAAACTCAAAGTCGATGCCTTTTTGAAATTCAGCACGAACCAGCACCTGCTCAACGATTTCCGGCACCGTGAGCTTTTGATAAGTGCGACATTCTTCACGGTATTGCAAAAACCACAACTTAGGCACGATTTTAACGGCATATTCGGTATAACGATTACCTGGACTTGCCTCAACCAAAGAAGCCACTAGCCCATGGATAACCCGGTCCTCATCTTCGCCCCGAATGGTGATACAAGCAGGCTTACGAATAAGGTTTAAATTACCCAACTCAGGATGACGACTGACCAAGCTAAGCTCAATACTGTACGGGTCTGAGATCCCTTCAACACCATTGATCTCCGTTACCAGCAATTCTGCATGGCATCCGGTGATCTCCAATAAAAATACACTGCGATTGGCACCCAATTTCATGACTTCGCCTTACAATCAATAACTGGTCACTATTGTAGGCGAAAGCCATGACGGGCTAAGGAATAGACATCACAAGGCTACGATCTGTTACAAGATAGGATTTTTAAAAGACCCGCATGCAGGGTAGTGTGGGGAGAGCTGGCTAGATACCAGCTCTTATCCGATTAGCTAATTGTAGTACGCTTAAGTTTCACATTTAACCAGACTAGTGCTGGCAATACTGCGACACTTGTAGTAAGTATGTCTAATAGCGTGTGGTAATTTTGATACATCATAAGCAGGCAGTAAAGAACCATAGAGATAACGACACCAATAAGCTGCCTTTTACCCCAAAATGATATTCCACAGACAAATACCAAAGCCAATGCTGTGTGAGTGCTGTAGTCCAGTGAAAGCATAGGCCATATTTCTAATTTAATATCAACGAACATTAAAGAGTAAATAAATATGATTCCTATTAAAAATGGTAAAGCTTCATAACTTGTTTTTAAGAATCCATTGTAAAAAGAGCTCTTTATAAACCCTATAAGGGAGATCAAAAGCAAAATAGGAATGTAAGAATCAGCGATCATATCTAGCTGTTGATAAGACATAATTTCCCTTAACTAACTATTACTGAACGTCATTCTGACGTAATATATCATGTCACTTCAATGAGGCTGTCCGCTGACTCTTCCAACAGCCCAGTCACTCTACCGCAATATCCACTCCACACTTCCTACATCAACCCATACAACAGACCATAAGCACTCTGAAAATTCTGGCGATAAATACACGGCAGTTGTAACCACTTTTAATTAAAAACAATACAAATTGGTCATTTTTTTGATTTTTTACTCATAACAGATGTGAAAAGCGGGCTAGGTAACACTTACCCAACTAGGTAATTGCTCTAAATTCAACTTTTAAGAGCAAACGCTCTTGAAATGTCACTTACCTTCAACGCTTGCAAGGAATTCATCAACGACCTTATTAAATTCCTTAGGTCTCTCCCAAAACATCATGTGTTTGCCCATATAGACAGTAGTAGCTGATGGCGTGTTAGCTTTAATCCACTTATCTGCCACCTCCTTCATTTCATTTCTCACAACATACAACAAAGGCATTTTACCCTCTAATGCGATAAGGTCCTCACTGTAATCGAGGTAAAACCCTGTGGCATTTGTAATTGCAGCGACACTGCTTGACGTTTGATTGGCGATTTTCGATACCCAGGCAACATTCTTCGCTGTCGGATTTTCAAGCATCCATTTGGCAAATTCTGTAATCACATTATTGCGGTCTTCAATGACGCCTTCCGTGAACGATCGTGAATAGCCGTCAGCGTCATCGTTGAGGTACCATACCCACTCATCGCGTGTTGCCCCTGTTATGTCTGGCCCGGTATCGATCATGATCATAGCTTTGATTTTTTCACTGCCAAACTGATTCAAATACGCCAACTGTTCTGTTACCCCATATGACCAACCCGCTAGAATCACATTGTTTAAGTCCAGTTTTTCAATCAGTTTGGCCAAATCCCGAGCATGTTGTTGATAGCTGTGCCCCTCAACTGGCTTTGATGATTTGCCCTGCCCCCTTGGGTCATATGTCAGCGCTCGATACTTTGTCGAATTTTTGAAGTGGGCAAGTTGATGTTCGAAAACCTCTGTTGACATCATCCAGCCTGGAATAAAAATAATCGTTGTATCACCGCGTCCTGCTTGTTCGTAAAATATTGTGAGATTGTCATCTATCTTAACTTCTTCTGCGGCTACGCCATTCATAAACAGACCTAGCCCTGTAATTAACAAGATTAAAAATTTTAGTATGTTCACAGTCTCACCTAAGCTTTTCCATCCAAAACTAGAGAAGCCTATCGCCAATTTGTTAGTGGTACATTCAGTAACCTAGAGACACTTCCCAACGTCCTGCCACAATACCCATTCAACACTTCCTGCATTGGGCCATACAATTGGCCATCAGAATAAGACTCATCGGTCCATTGCTGTTGTTTCCGTTCCTCAATGGCAATAATACGCAACGTCACTAGCCGTATACACTGAATACGACTTTTAAGGTATGTATTGCCCAATTGTTTCACCAACATAGCGGACAGTCGATCGGCCACACGTGACTTATACGTTTTCGTTTTAGCATGATCTGGTGTATAGCAATATATTCCTCATTCCCGAATTGGCTTAAGTAATTTTGCTGCCGCATCCTGAACAATGCCTTTTTCCAGACTCCGACCAATTTGGTCCAGGTTATCAACCGAGCCATTTCCCCTACACTGAACCAAAGGCTTCGCTCTCTACTCAGATGATTATATATTTATTAGTGACTAAACTTCCCACAGAATACTTTGCTATGCTCTATTCACAGTAACGTTCAATACCTGGCCAATTTTCACGATCAGTAAAATCATTAATTCCGACAGCTGATTTATTGGTAGAGTCTTGAGCCGTTTCCTCTAGTAGCTGAGTTGTCCACTTAAATGTTTCTGTTGGCTTGCCTATACAATTATGCCGAAAAACAGAAATATGAGTGATTGATTTCATGCCATTTATTAATTCATAGACAAATTCATTTACCTTATCCCTTTCACAACTTATACAAATAAACATTAAATTTTCTTTAACATCAAACCAATCACAACCATAAAGATCATCTTCATTCTTTCGAATCCACGACGAACATAAATTAAAAACCAAATCAGTACTTTCAATATAACTTATTAATATAAAATAAGGATCATAGTAATCATCAAATGAGTCAAAGAGCACTTTAAGATTATTGTTTTTGTCTACTTCTAGGCTGTCAAATAATTTTGTGCTTAGCATATCTATACATTACCTTTACTTATTGCGCATAACTGTTAATGCACGCCACTCTTATTGACTAGATACTAGCTCGCTCTTACCTGATTAGTTTTCACTGCCATTTATTGCTATTGAAATCTTCACTAAAATTTGAAATATTTTTAAACCCAAGATCTTCTAATTTTTGCCTATAAGATTCAATTCTATCTTCTTCTGGCTTATCGTAATCGCTCTCTTCAACAGGAAATAAAACTTCATATATCCATAATAGCCAAGCTGCTGGAGGATTTTGTTTTATAAAGTACTCTGCAGTTTCTCTGGTACTCCAACTCTGTGATGACAACCAATCGAAAATATACATCATATATGACTCACCTCTCCCCATTCGCCAGCCAATTGAATATGGGTGACAATTCGGTTGATATACCCAAGGGGCAGGCATATACCCAAATTCTTCAACTGTTTCATCCATAAACTTTTTCTTCCAATCTGTCATAATTTCTCCGGTAAACTAGCAATTACTAAATATCATTCTAAATAGCTAGAAAAAAACTTTTATACGATTAGACAAGTCAATAGTTGATCCAGAATACAAACCCAGAAGATCCTTTATCATTATTTTTTTCCATTAATTTCATAGCTCTTATTACAAATTAGTACATTACACCACACTCATTTACAATACATGCTTCGTGGTCGTGTAGGTCAGATAGGCGACAATTATCTTGATAAACAACGCTGAACTAAGAAAGAAGGCTTCTACAAAAAAGTTAACTTATTGAGTAAGAAAATCGCTTACTTCTTTCCACCATAATTCTCTTGCTGCAATCGGTACTGAATTATGTCCCGCATCTTCAAATGACCAAACTTTCTTACGTGTATTGATGGATTTGTATAATTCTTTCCCATGCTTTACAGGGATAACTTCATCCCTCTCAGCAAGAATAACAGCAACTTTACCCTTAAATTGTCGAAGATTTTCAACACTATTAAACTGGTCTAACACTAACCAGCGAGCTGGTAGATACCAATAGTGGGTCTGAGCTAGATTAGGTAGTGAATCCCAAGGGGTAAACAGTGTTAAACCATTAATCGGAACATCAACTTTAGCAATTGCTCCCGAAACAACACCACTACCCAATGACTCTCCCCAAAGATATAAAGGCTCACCATAGGTCTGGTATGCCAGTTTGATCGTTTCTAAAGCATCATTCACTAAAACGGATTCACTTGGTTGACCTTCACGACCACCGTATCCAGGATATTCAGCTAAAATAACTCTAAAGCCGTATTGTGATAAAGCATTTATGTAAAAAATACGATGATAAGCTGTTCCAGCATTCCCGTGAAAGACGATAACTGTACCTTTTGTATTTTCCGATCCCCCTTTTGCTATAAAACCACGATAGTTTTTTGAAGATGGCCAGAATTTTAAATTATTCTCAGCTAATAACTTTCCTGATGGTTTAAAGCTTTCAGGGTAGTAGAGAAAATTTCGTTGAAACAAAAATAGCGCTAAAGCAAGCAGTAGATAGACAACTACTATGAAAATGCATATATTTAGATACTCTTTAATCATTTTGTTCACTTTTTGGATAGCAACACAGGAAAAAACAACGCTTGGGCAATAAGTCGCACGCTGAACTTCTAGTTGAAAAACTACTTGGCCTAAGCATGTCTAAGCCACCTCTTTAACCATTGTCGTTGCACCAGTAAAACCTATCAGCCACTCTAAATAAGGAAAACGTTCTGAGTGAGTAGACACAAAACCTTTAGACTCATAGAGGTTCTTCGCTTTAGGATTACTATCTATTACATCTAACCTCACGGAGTTATATCCGTTTTGATGGGCATGATAAACTATTTTATCCAATAGCATAGACCCAATGCCTTTTCCGCGAAACTGACTATCGACCACAATGCCATCCATAACAAGCTCTTGTGCTTTTGGCTTTCGCTCAAATAAACTGAGTACAATGGCAGCCCAAGCACCTCTCGCCAACCCAAGCTCATCAATTAAAACATTTAAGTTCATCCCTCCAGTAAGAGCGCCATAGTATGTCTGAAAGCCAGCCAGGCCAACAATTTCATGATCAATAACCGCTACATATGAAAAGTCAGGAATAAAGCTTTTTGACAAAATACGAATACGTGATTCTTTATTTGCAGTGGCTCCAGAGAATTTAAAACCAAATGCCTCATCATAAAGCATTGCAATTTTTTTAGCTTGAACAATATCCCAGCCTCGTTTAACGACAATATCAGTCATTTCTTCTCCCTATTATTGTAATTAAGTACAACTAAAGCTCTAAGGACTCCTCTAAGTATACCTTTTATTAATAATTTCTCTTAAAAGACAGACTTATCCACATGAAAGACTTATGAGGTACAAGGAATTCATATCACCAATTAAGACTTATCATTTAGCTGTATGTCCGAAACAAATATTGACGCAATTTCGTGATTGTTTTTCATATCTACCTTTATCTTTTCAAGTATTGCTACCGCATTTTTATTTTTACTCTCAATACTAACAGATCCACTTATTCGATGCTGTTCAGGCCAAACAGCAAAACCTCCTGTCAAACCATCACTACTAATAAGTTTAAGACCTAGCGTCTCCAAATCTACATTATGGTGAGCGACAATCTCAAATTTCATTTCAAAGGATGGCTCTCGAGTAGCATTTAATTCAGCTTGTTTTTTTAGAAAGGATTTACTGAGTTTTTTGTAACGTCTAAACCTACTCACACAGTAAGGTTCAATAAAGATTGAATCGCCACTAACTTTTGGGTACATATCAAGATATAAACACCCTGACTCATCAAACTCTTCTATTTGAAATGTATGGCCTATAGCTTTTGAAAACGCTTCTAGTGATTCGGCAGGCATACCTTTTATTGAAAGAGGAGCAGCAATAACTCTCACCCAGTCTCCAACTCGTAAATCTCGCCCTTCGTAGTCAATTGGTGCATAAACTTGCATGTTAAAGTAAAGCTCTCCAAATAATAAATAAAAGTTTCTATTAAGTTACTACAGACTAAATATCCATACTACAATTTTATGGCGACTCACACGAATTATTGACAATTCTACTACAACCGTTTTGATTAACGGAATCACATTTCACTTTGTTTTATAGCTTTCACGAATTATTTTTATTCGCGCTATTCTTAACAAATCAAACTAGCTCCACTGCAAACCCTTCATTATAAGCTTATATACTATATCCTACCTGTAGCATATAATTAGGTCTAGGCCAAAACCCTACAATCAAATAAAATATGGCTGTTAAAGTTTACTCTAGCTTTAAATTAGTTAACTCAAGCTTGCAGTTGCTTTATCGAAATCAATACATAATCAGGAAATAAGTTTACAGGAAAGTAAGAATGACAAAATCGTCTGTTGATATCAGAGAAACACTATATGAGCTTGTAAAAAATTACAGTGATATGGGAATTCATCGCGTTGGCACTAAGGTTGATAAAGAAACCATAAATTGGTTTGATGAAAAGCTTAAAGCGCTAGGAGCTGAAACTGAGTTACAAACTTTTGAATTTCAACGCTTTGAGGGTAAATCAAAGGTATTGCTGAATGGAAAGGAGATTCCTTCCCTACCGTTATATTATGAAGCGATAGGTGAAATTACTACACAGACCCCACATGTGGTACAAGTCCCAGTACTAAAAGGCGACAGTACTAACCCTATACTCGAAGATGCAATTCTATCAGCCAAGGCTGTGGGAAGTGAGTTATTAATTGTGGCCGTAGATAATAAAGTAAATCAAATCGCCAGCCCTAATCGGGCTCCAGAGTTGGGGAGTGGCTTACCCGTAGCACTTGTACAAAAAGAGTATTATCAGCCACTGAAAGCTGCACAAGGATCTACTTTAAAAGTTCATTATAATGCTAGAATGCATGCGTGCAGCAGTGAAAATATCGTCGGCTATTTTGGTAAAAAAGGTCATAATCAAAAACCAATTCTCCTTGCAACACCTTTGAGTGGCTGGTTTAACTGTGCTGCAGAGCGCGCTACGGGGATTGCCGTAGCCTTTAGCTTGGCACAACGTTTAAGCAAAGAGTATCCAGTGATGGTTGTAGGCTCTCCAGGACATGAAATCTTGAATTATATCGGCGTAGAGGCGTTTGCCAAACAAAATGATATAGATCCAGAAATCATAATTCACTTGGGTGCAAATGTTGCCTTAGGGGTTAAGGATCCTAAAAGTGGTGAATTTAAATTGGCTCCTGGTGTGAATGATGCCAGTGAAATAGTAGACTCTGGTCGTTCTTTGTATGTCCGTATGAATGAAGATAAATTCGATCTTATGAAGCCTGCACTTGCTACTGCAGACCTACCAGCTGTACTCAACCCTTCCGCTTGGAATGGAGAAGCTGGAATATGGTCCAAAGAATCAAATGCCCCATTACTGTCTTTTGTTGGTACAGGCCCCCTTTTTCATACGCCTATGGATGTACCAGAAAATGTAACTTCACAGCAAATCCTCGCACAAATCGATAACGCTATTTATTTAGCGATTAAGGCTTATATGGAATAAACCTGTTAAGACTGATCCTGGACAGGATAGAATTGTTCAGGATCTATATTACTAATATTAAAAATATCACCATAGACGATAGTGTATTCCATCTTACTTTTATCAGCTCATATCCTGTCAACGAATAATGCCACGCTTAGCGCTAGCCTAAAATAGCAAGGCTAGCCATTGCATGATTCTCATATAAGATTTTTTCTTCGTATTATCAACAGTCCCAAGCAAACTAAACTAAAGAGCGCTAAGGATGAAGGCTCTGGAACGGTCGTAAATGCTAAAGCAGTTAACACTCCTCCTGTATAAGGTACAAAGTGAAATACCACGCCAGTATTCGGATCCAAGGTATACAATATATTTGTCGATAACTCTGATACATACAAAAAAGTACCATCAAAAGCAATACCTGATATATCAGCATTATTAGGAAGTGGAAGTGTATTTAACACTGCGCCTGTAACAGGGTTAAATTCATTAATAAAGTTACCTCCAACGATTGTATTACGTCCTTGCGCAAAATGTCTTCCCAAATCATCGCCCCCCATTCCTCCAGGGAAAAATGGCCCAATTGTAGGTATAAATCCTGTATTCACCACTCCTCCCAATCCAGACTGTTGAACTATTGGTCCACCATTATTGACCGAGAATAACGAGTTACTTGGTGTATCAAAAGTTAATCCACCACGATTCCCAACACCAGGTAGCGCATAGGTCATTATTAATCCTGCATTACTTGGGTTGAGCATATGCACACCGGGTAATGTATTACCATCGGTGTAAAGTAGCGTACCATTTGCCATGCCCGTTAAGCCTTGTACAGGATCAAGGACATTAGCTCCTGCAGGTAATAGACCTACATTACTAATAAAACCCGTCATTGTATCCACAAGTACCAAATTTGGATTATTTAGTTGGATACCATAGATTAAACCCGCTTGGCTTTGTGACGTGATTATTGCAAATAAAGTTATGATTATTACACTTAATATTTTTGTCATTGCTAATCTCCAGTGTATTAAGGCTAATCCTCCTTGAAACAAAAATTCATAATCCTTTAATTTAAAAACACACTGTATAAGGCAAGAAAAAAGCCAAAATAGGAAAGGCCTGAAGCGAAGAGCACTTTTTGAATAAAACAGTTTAATGAGTTAAGATCGAATTATTAATGAAAAGTATTTTGACACATTATTCTGCAAAAATATTATATACCTATTAAGCAGTATAAAGCACATATTTACAGTAGCAGTTCTTACTAATTATCTTCAATCAATCTCAAATAGTTATTTTTTCACTAACTTATCAATCAGCTTATAAATCTCATTTTCAGACTGAATATGAGTCTTACTTCGACTAAAGAACTCAAAAGTCTTTTTATGACCATAATATGAACGTAAGTCTTGCCTTTCATAATACTGTTCAGCCCATTGTAATAAAGCATTTAATGATTGTTTTGTTTGCTTACCGTTAGGCTCTTTAGTATTTTCTCCTACCCTGTTAAGAATACGCTGTTTACAAATATGCCATCCAAAGTCGAGCCAAACCAGACAATCAGCAATATTTAAATATTCTTTTGCAAGCTCCCCAAAAACCCCTTCTACAATCCATGCGGGCTCTTTTTTACTTTCATTTATTAAGTAATTTATTTCCTGAACATCCCGCTTTTGAGCATACCCACCTTGTTGCCAAAACAAGTCATCCAGCGACACTTTCGGTATAGACAAACTTTGACTTATCTCATTTGCAAGCCAAGTTTTACCGCTGCCACTATTACCAATAATAACTACTTTCATAATTTATTTTCTAGGGTCTGTTAACACTATTTGAATCACCACTGCCGTAGACTATTTTTTCGCCTAGCAAGGCACAAGGAATGCCGTGTAGTCATTCTACATAAATGACTTGTAACACCGCTAGGTGGAAAAATAATCACGGCCCAAAGGGTTATGATGATAAAAACACTACTCGTTGTTGCTCATTGTTCATTTAGAACAACTAAACTTCACGCTTCGCGCCTAGATTAGCGCTTTTACCTTCATAACAGTGATATTCAAATAGTGTTAACAGGCCCTAGCATATATACGCGTCATTTAATCATTTTTATATACAATTACCTTGGCTACCTACCTTATTTTAACTAATAGATAGCCGGAAAACTGTTAACTACAAAGATAACTAATAGCAGGTAGAAGTCTAGCTGTTTTTAGCACTCAGCGGCCATTAGATGATTCTAACTGCTTTAATGCGTGATAACACAGCTTACAAACCAGTTTTTCTTCAGCAGTTTCAACGCCTACACCACCAGGATCATCAGTATTTTATGTTCTTGCCGATACTTATTGGCTAAAGCTCTGGCAGGATAAAGCTTATCTCTGGTTTTAAAAGTAAACAGGTAGGATGGTTCTTTGGCAGAAACTTGCGATTTACAATGTTGACATATAAACATTTACAACGGCCAAATCAGTAAACCTTCTGGGGGCCGATGTCCAGAAGCATTGATTAAAGGAGCGCAAACTCTATTGCAGATATATTTAAATGTCAATACTATACCCTTCACAAATAATATTAATAGCTACATATTGGAGAATAAATGGCAGATATTCCAACTCGACAAATTCGGGCACTTTATAATGACAAAACAATTCGGGTTTACCAGGCTTATAACCATGCTATTGCCAATGCTGCAATTGCTCACGGTACGTTTGTATCTCCTCCATTCAAAATGGAGCGAATGACCTGGATTAAACCTTCATTCCTTTGGATGATGTATCGGTCTGGATGGGGTCAAAAAGATAGCGGGCAAAATCGTATTCTTGCCATTGATATTACACGAGAAGGTTTTGAATGGGCACTTACTCACAGCCTGTTAAGTGACCAAGCCAAAGAGTACGCAGATAAAAACGAATGGTTAAAGCTCAAAGATGCAACCCCAGTTCGAATTCAGTGGGACCCTGAACGAGATCTGCATTTGCAGCCACAAGCGTATAGAGCCATTCAAATTGGTTTAACTAAGGAAGCTGTGCAGTTATAT
Organism: Zooshikella sp. RANM57; assembly: GCF_050749885.1. Taxonomy (NCBI): domain Bacteria; kingdom Pseudomonadati; phylum Pseudomonadota; class Gammaproteobacteria; order Oceanospirillales; family Zooshikellaceae; genus Zooshikella; species Zooshikella sp. RANM57. Next base: position 117,874 of record NZ_JBOIUB010000006.1, read on the forward strand.
GTTAACGAATGGATTCAGTCCATCACAGACGTCACCGAACTTGCCACTGAAATTCATCAGTTAATCAGTATGAATCAACTAATAGAAGCCAAACACAAACTACCTGAGGAGCGTAGCTACCCAATATCTGAAACGCTAGAACAGCATTTACTCGTAGATTAAACCTACGTTACCTGTCTTCAACTAATGATGTTTTCCAATTGCTTGGTAGTGTTAGCCAAGCACATTTTGTTTCATAACAGGATTTCCCTGAACACTTACTGTACATGCACCACAGCAGCACTCAGCTGTTTTAACCTCTTGCTCTAAATTACTTTTCATATTTTGGGCTATTTATAAATCAATGGCCTGTTTACATGCAGTTAATAGCTGTTCAGCCAAGATCTCATCATTAAGTGCACGGGCAACCGCCATTCCACCCACCATTAGCACGGCAGACTTCAAAGCCTCTTGATCGGATATATGTTCTTTTGATGACTCAGTCAATTTTTTTACAAAGCCTTTAAACACTTTAGTATAAACATCTCTTACGGTATTATTTTGCTGGCTTACATCTGAAACTAAAAATGCTAAAGGGCATGCCATTGACTCTCCTTTCCTGTGCTCCAAACTTAAATATTTGACTATTCTTTCGCTAACAGGAGGCGCATCTTCCTGAGCATGAATACTTTTTAATGCGGCATCTCGAATCGACTCAGCATAAACTTCAGATTTGGATTTAAAGTGAGCATAAAATGCACCTCTTGTTAATCCTGCATTTTGCATTACTTCATCAATACTTACATTATCAAAACCGCGATTCATAAAAAGCTGAGCTGCACTTTCTAGAATTTGATCGCGGACCTGTGGTTTATGTTCTTTGCTCCAACCCATTGCCTACTCCCTTTCTGCTATTTAAATAGTTAAATCATACTTTGCTAATAAATGCTTAATACTTATACTTCCATCTTTGATTACACCCGCAAAACATAAAATATCAAAATATGTTCTTGATCATATTTTGATTAGCAAAGAGTATTCAGTCAATAACATATCCTAAGAAATAATGACTAGAGGTACTTTTTCAATGAATAATGAGTCACTCCATATTTACGGCCCACTCTTTAGCCCATTTGTTAAGACCGTTATATTAGTGTGTGAAGAAAAAGGACTCAATTATACCGCTGGCCTAACGATTAAGGGTGAAGATGTACCCTTTAAAAGTGAGCAACACTTAAAACTACATCCAGCAGGTAAGGTGCCTATTTTATTTCATAATGATTTTATGCTGTGTGAAACAGTTGCTATTTGTCGATATCTTGATCAAGTTTTTCCTCATCCACCTATGCAACCAGAGAATACATATGAGCGTGCATTGCATGATCAATGGTGTAGTTTATTAGCAGGGGAATTTATCCTGCCTCTTATTCATAACTATTTTTTAGAGTTTGCCTTCCCAAAAGGAGAAAATGGTCAGGTAAGAATGGATAAAGTCAAAGCTGCTGAACCTTTACTTCTTAATACACTCACAAAACTCAACAATGAACTAAAAACCGGTAAAACCTTTGAACAACGTATTTTTACAATCGTTGACGCACTTATTACTCCTATCTTAGATTACTTACATCGTTTACCTCATGGAGCAGAACATTTGAAACAATTTACCTATTTACAAGACTACATTACAAAGACTCTTAGTCAACCATCATGCGTTAAATTACTCAAATAAACAAAAAGATAACTGTCTCAGTTTAAAATAAATGGGGCAGTTTTTTTGACTCTCTTTATAAAGTAGTAAATTTGCGAAAATTAATTGAAGCGTTTCAGTATTCGATGTTGTATTTCTAGATGAATATTACCTTGAAAACGATGATTAATAAGAGATACTGAATACCAATAAGGTCCCGGCTGTAACTCAGGCAAGGAGTAACGTTTGTTTACATTAGCACGATGATGCCATACAACTTCATAACTTGCAGGCTTCATCATCACTGCTTTAATTTCCTGTGGAGGACACATCAAAGATTCTTTATTGCTATTCACACCTTCAGTTAACTGCCAATTATTCCCTTGCCAAGTAATCCATTGAATATTATGTAATGGTGCTAGTAGGATAGTTCCTTTCCAATGCGCTTTAGCTGTTGTAGTAACGGTTATTTGATAAACGCCGCCATCAATTGATTTTACTTGCTCCTCTGATTCACCATAAAAGCTTTGCTTCTGTTGTCTCACTTGATTATCCAGCTTTAACTGAACATTTTTTCCTTTTATTTCTACATAGTTTATATACTGCTTAGTATACCCTTCAATTTCCCAACGATAATATCGCCGTAACGGTTCATCTCGCTGAATAATACGAATATCCAGAGACTCAAGCCATAAAGGTAGTTTATTGGGTAAATCTCGACCACATTGACGTTGATACATTACAGGCAGTAAATTGAACCAGTTTTCAGACTGCTCTAATGTTTCATTGTTCCACACATCATGCATTGTTTGCCAAAAAGATGGCATATCACCTTGTAGAATACTTTCGTGAGCTTTGGTAAGGGGGGTCTGTTGATTAAACCAACCAGCAACTACACTATGACTTAAAAGTAAACCAACAATACCAACTCGTTTACATCTTACGTGCATAACCGGTAACCTACGCCTCTAACAGACTCAATGGTTATCTCTGGAATTTTTTTTCGCAATTGTAATATGTGTGTATCTACAGTGCGCGTAGTGGGATAGTGCTGATAACCCCATACTTCATTAAGTAACTCATCCCGAGTATAAACCCTTCCAGGAGCCCTCACGAATAAGGCTAACAAATCAAACTCTGTTTTAGTCAACACGAGTGGTGTTTCATTCCAGAATACTTTACGTTGTGTAGGGAGTAGCTTGAGAGACTGGTAACACCACTCAAGCTGATTTAAAGGCCGTAAGTTTGCTCTGATGCGTGCCAACAATTCATTATAGGAAAAAGGCTTAGTAATATAATCTCTTGCTCCGGCATCTAACCCTGCAACACGCTCATTGATATCCACTTTTGCTGTTAGAATCAACACGGGAATTGCTTTAATCGCCAACCAATCAGCTAATAGATTAATGGTATCTATATCATAGAATTGACGATCAAGAATAACTAAGTCAGCCTTTTTCCATAGTTCATCTACCTTATCAAGATAATTACAAAATATACAAGCGTATCCTTGAGACTGCAAAAAAGTGATTAAACCATTTGCCAAGTCAATATCATCTTCAACGATGAGTAATGTCTCACTCATTAATGGATACCTCTAAAACAAATGTTGTTGGTGGTCCTTGTAAACGTAATTTTCCACCTGTTTTTTGCGCAACTTGATTAACCAGATGTAACCCAAGCCCAACGCCATGTTGACTATTGAATGGTTTAATAAACTGAGACAATTTTCGTGAGTCTAAGTTACCTTGGTCTTGCACCTTAACCACTAATATTTTCTCTGTACAATAAGATTTAATTAATACCTGTCCTATACCATGCTTAACGGCATTACTCACCAAATTTTTAAGACTTAACGTAAACCAATAAATATTAATGTTTACTGGTTTATCATCCTTCAGTTCCAGATCAACATCATACTCACTTACAACATTCTGTATGAGTTCATGCCATGACTCAATATATTGTTTCCGTAAATTTGCGCCATAATCTAATTGTAAGTATTGTTTACTGGCATCAGCTAAGTGACGCAAATGTAATGCGTCTTTACAGAGTCGAATAAAAGCATGGTGCAAATTATCTGGCAGTTCATCAAAATGTGTTCGAAATATTTCTACTGTACCTGCTAAACGAGTAATAGGTGTACGTAATTCATGAGCAAGCATCTGCACAATAAATTGTCGTTCTTTATAGTATTTGTGCCGAGTAATAACAACCAAACCAATATAGCCTAAAAGCAATAACCCTAAAATTGTTAACCCACCATATAGCCACATTCCATTTCGTGGCTTTTCTAGCCAACAGATACTTCCTTCTATAAAACTACACTTTTTTTGTTGCTCAATTGAGTGTATTTCAAAATTTAGAGCATCAACCAATGGTTGCCATTGAGGATGTTGGTAAAGACGATACTCATTGGGAAATTTTACCCATAAAAACTGTTTTCCCAGAATCCACTGTGCTGAGCGCGTTAAAGCCTGAAGCTGGTTATCATTAAGATCATTCGTAAAGTAGTCATTGTCGAGCTCTCGAATATGCATATACGGTTTTAACTGGTTAAACTGTTCAGGGTGTACTTTTGCATATCTTAACGCAAAACTACCACCGCCTGGATGAATAAACGTACCAGAAGCAAACCAGCTTATCGGTAGACCCTGCTGCAAACACATTGCAGTAATAAACGATTTAGTTTTAGCCAAAGGATTATCCATTGCCAGCTCAGGTGGCTGAGCACACAATTGATAGAATCGATATAGTGCCTGTAAATCAACCAACTCATATAAATGCGTTTGAGGATGCATTGTAACTGGGTTAAGTTGCGAATAATCAAATTGCTGCAACATATCAATGGCAACGACATGGGATGGGACTTTAGTATTGAGCTCGCTATACAGTTGCTGAGTTGTATCATTAAATGCGTTGACTGGCAAACTCAATGCCTCTCCTACCAGAATACACATGAGGGACAAAATAAAAGATAACAGCAACTGAAGTGAAAGAACGTTAACTCGAACCTTTTCAAGTAGATGCTTTAAACGTATGGCGATTGTTAATATTCTTAGTAATTTTGACACAATCTTGACAATTCTCTCTAGCCGATTTGCTTTAATTCTCCAGCTAAGTATTTTACTGGAGATAACATGCGTAAAAAACTGCAAATCTTATTTAATGTAATATGGGTATCAGCATGTAGCAACAGTTACGCAGTAACCTTGGAAAGCCCCCAATGGCAAGTCGATATTGAACCCTCTACCCTTGCCATGGTTGCAACCTACCATATGAAATCACTCATACTCTCCAATGGAGGAACGTTAAACGAGAGTAAAACCATTTCACCTCAATCGGTGACTATCAAACAACAAACAACTAACCAACTTGCATGGCGGTGGCCAAAACAAAAGTTAACCTTCCTGGCACAGCTTAATGGTAGCAATCTCCAATTCACAGTACATAGTGATCAACCACAATCATTAACCTGGCTACAACAACCTCAAACTAATGTGAATGCATTAATTCTGCCTCTAGGAGAAGGAAGCTATATCCCTCTTAATAATACAACCTGGCAAAAATACCTAGTTGAGGAACTGCAAACAGTTAACACCACTCAAGACCTAAAGCTGCCATTATGGAGTCAACAATTCAATAATTTACAGATGAACTGGGTACTCAATAATCCCTTTAACAATCAAATTACATTCAGCCACCAGGGTAAGAACCTTGCTTTAACTGCAACACATAAGTTCACCGCGTTAAATTTACACGAACCTGTTGATGTCACCATTAATTTGGATACTCAAAAAAATATAATTTCAGGTGCAACACTCTATCGTTCATATCTGAAGAAAAAAAAGCAGTTTGTTAATCTAACGCATCGACTAAAAAATGTTAATTATGGTGATAAAATTATTGGTGCCAGTCACTTTTATGTTTGGGGTATGCCTTTATTTTCCCATTATGATATTAAAAATTGGCCTGGATTGATTTCTTGGCTAAAAAGTGGAGCAGGTAAAGCTTTTATAAACACACTACAGTCCAAAGAGCAACGTTCAGCATTAAAAAACGCTAAACAAAACCTACCTCTATGGGAAAAGAAATGGCTTATTCATACACTGAATAATGCCTTTCTAGCTTCCACTCCACAGTCTGACAATAAAATTAACTCACAGGTTAGGCATGCTAATGCAACTATCGCACTAATAAATGAAAAAATTGGACCTTTTTTGAATGATAAAAAAGACTGGGGTGATGGTCTATCCTCTCGACTACTGACTCAGCTTCAAAAGGCTGGCATAAAAAGAGCCTGGCTTGGTCTTGACGATTGGCGAGAAGGATTTTACCACCCAGAAGCTGTACAAAAAGCTAAAGAACTCGGTTATCTGGTGGGTGCGTATGATTCATATAATACAGCACTTCCTGGTAGTGAATCTGATGGTAGCTGGATGTCATCAGAAATGGGCGATGAAATATTTAAGAAATGCGGCATCATGCTTGCTAATAATAAATGGAAAACCGGCTTTAAACAAAGAGGTCGCTATACAAACCCTTCATGCTTAACAGACTACTACCAAACACGAGTCAAGCAAATCCTTAAGTTTGCAAAATTTAATAGTTATTTTCTTGATGTCGATGCTACGGGTATGGTGTTTGAAGATTATCACCCAGAACATACCATGACAGAAAAGCTAATGGCATTATCGAGAGAAGCCCGTTTACAATGGTTCAGTAATCACTTTCGTTTACCGCTAGGTTCCGAGGATGGTAATGCTGTCACTCAGCGCGGTATCATCTTTGCCCATGGATTACAAACGCCTGTTTTTGGTTGGGGAAACCAATCCATGTTTAAAGATAAACAATCAAGCTACTATTTAGGAAACTGGTGGCCTGATAACGAACCCAGCCTCTTCTTTAAACCGGCAGATATATTACCAAACTATAGAACCACTGTTTTTGACCCAAAATTTAAAGTGCCGTTGTACCAGACCGTCTTTCACGATGCAGTCATCACCTCTCATCACTGGTGCTATGATAATTTTAAGTTTCCTTCTTTGCGTCCACAACGTGAGCTATTTTCACTATTATACGCAGTCCCACCACTTTATCACATTAACTATGAGGTACTTAATAAGCGATTACCTATTATCAAAAAGTTTGATCAGATCTTCTCTCCTTTACACCAACAGTTGGCGACTCAAGCTATTAAACGGTTTGCTTTTTTAAATAATGAAAGAACCATTCACTATATTCAATACGACGATAACAGTGAAGTATGGGTGAACTTCGCCAACAAAGCATGGTCACACAACAAAATTAATCTTCCAGCCCAATCAATGTTGGCTACTTTAGCTAATGGACAAGTTGTTAAGTACCAAGCTCAGTAAAAAAAATATAGATCCTTTCGAAGAGTATATATTATAGCCACATCAGCTCTTAAAATGGCTAACAGAGCTATCAAGTAATGATGCCCCAAGCGCGCATATTAATAAGTGACTGGGGCTAAAAACATCGATAACCCTCACTTTGAGCGGCTAGCTGTATAAAAATGATTCGCTAAGGCGTATGTTTCTCTTGCTAAACTCATTTGAACATATTACGGATATCATTGTTTTTTCATAAAAAAAAACTACAATAAATGTAGCCACTTATTTCACCCGTTGTATGGAAAATCACCACACTTATGGAAAAAGTTTCAATCTTTGTAGATGTACAAAATATATACTACACAACCAAGCAAGCCTATAACAGAAACTTTGACTATAACCAGTTTTGGGCATCAGCAACAGCACATAGACAAGTAGTCAAAGCAATCGCCTATGCCATTGATCGAGGTGATGAGAAGCAAAAGCAGTTTCAAAACATTCTCAAAGCGATTGGTTTTGAAGTAAAGCTAAAGCCTTTTATTCAAAGAAGTGATGGTTCAGCAAAAGGAGATTGGGATGTAGGCATCACACTTGACGTTATGGAGTATGCTTCAAGGTCTGATGTTGTAGTACTTGCTACTGGTGATGGGGATTTTGATTTGCTCGTCAACAAAGTCAAAAAGGATTTCCATGTCCCAGTAGAAATCTTTGGTGTTCCACAGCTTACCGCTCGCTCTCTCATGAATGCGGCATCATCATTTATAGCTATTGATAACTCGCATTTGTTGTAACCAATACATGAAAATCAATTATTTAGAATTTCAAATTAACAATCAATAAGACGCTAAGCTTGGTTAACTTTCCAGCTAATATTATGCCAATGAACTTCTATGTGTATTATAATTTAATAAGCGATAAGTAAACCAGCTTGTACACAGCCAGTTAGTTAACAAGATTCTTTTACTTTATTTCTATGGAATTTTATTAATAGAAAGTAAAAAGTTCAGATCATAAAATTATTCTCCATACCCAATCAAAGCTAAAATGTAAATTAGACTTTAGTCTATACCTGTATGTATAGATTATCTGGCTCTTTTTATTACTTGCATAGCGCATTAAATAAGTAAATTAGTTATCAGAGATAATAGCAGCTTTCAGCTTATCTATTCGAAAAACTTATCAAATCTTCTAAATTTATATATACAAAGAAAATTAAATCAACTCAATTCTGTTGCTTGCATATAAAACAGTTGTTGTGATACTATTTTTAAAATCTGTGCTTCAGGGCTTTCACATTTGAACATTCGCGAAAATGTATGGTATCAATTCCTAGAAAGTCCTTTATAATGGATCAATATTAGATTCAACTAAAACATTAAATACTTAAGTGGGTATTATTGGCCAGTTTTGTAAGGAAGACTAGCAATCAACAATACCTAAGTAACCAAGGGTTTTTAGTTAATATATCAACGCTATCATTTGCATTGAGGATAAGCACCGTAAAAGGTTTCACACTAGTATTATTTAAGCTTTCGCTAGAGAGTAATGTAAAACTGTAGCATCACGTAGTACGTTTCTAATAACCGTTAATTTGTAGTATAAACAAGGACTGATATTAAGTAACTTGACGGAAATGAAACGATAAGCACCAAAAAGTAGCTTAACGTATTTTCTATAAACAAGAAGTGTCTAATTAGTATGACGTTTAGAAAAAATACATTATTATCATATACTTCAGATATTGATATCTATTTCATAAAACAATTTCAATGTTGGGAATAGAATATTAGTTATCAACGCTAGTAACGTCAGCAAATATATTATTAGCTACAGCTTTAAACAGAAAATAAAGCTATTTTTTACCGTTTGTCGGTTATTTAATTTTATACACGCAAAGTTAACCATATAAATGTGATAATCACACTAATACAGCTTAATACAAATAATAAGCTTTTATTTTTTTAGTAGTATTTATTTTGCATCTTACCAATAAGGACATCTTGTTTTTACAAGGACAATACGAAAGGAATCGTTAATATGAGTTTAACTACAAAACAACTACTTAGTAAGTGTGAATATAACACTCAACATTTAACCTTATTAATACTTATACCAAAATGAATTTAAAAAAAGAAAATAGCTTTAAGGATATCAAATTTTCACCCTTTACCTCTAAGACAAATGTAAAATGTCTACCTGACCTCCTTATGGAACAGGTATTAGCATACCCTGATGACATAGCAGTAGTATGTGAAGATAAAAGTTTAAGTTATCGAGAACTAGCAGAAAAAAGTTCCAATTTAGCGGTTTATTTACAACATACCGGTGTCATGGTTGATGAATGTATTGGTCTTTTTGTAGAACCTTCATTCGATCTAATGATTGGTGCATGGGGTATTTTATTTTCCGGTAGTGCTTATTTACCACTATCGCCTGAGTACCCTGTAGACCGTCTACGGTACATGATAGAAGATGCTTGCCTTAAAGTTATTTTCACTCAAGAAAAGCTTAAAGATAGCTTACTGAAAATAACACCACCAGACATACACATTGTAACCCTTGAAGATGCAATCACATTTACCGATGCATATCGAATAACAAATATATACAACCGATGTGTCTATTTACGTCCACATAATTTAGCATACATTATTTATACATCTGGTAGTACTGGTAAACCCAAAGGGGTAATGATTGAACATCACAGCATCGTAAACCAAATGTTGTGGATACGTCATACTTATACACTTAATCAAAATAGTATTGTTCTTCAAAAAACACCCATGAGTTTTGATGCAGCTCAATGGGAAATTTTAGCTCCATGTTGCGGGAGTCGTGTTGTCATGGGCAATCCAGGCGTCTACCGCGATCCTGAACAACTCATCAGGTTGATTATTCAGCATAACGTAACAACGCTACAATGCGTACCAACATTGCTTCAAGCATTGTTAAATAGTGATGACTGCCAAGAATGCCATTCACTCAAACAAATTTTTAGTGGTGGTGAAGCCCTTTCAAGAAAGTTAGCATTGGAATGTAGTCAAATACTGCCCCACAGTAGATTAATTAACTTATACGGCCCTACCGAGTGCACAATTAATGCCTCTGCATACAATGTAAACGCAGAATCATTAAGAGATAGCATAGAATTTGATGGTTCGAAGGCCATTCCTATTGGAAAACCTGTTTATAATACTGAATTTTATATTCTAAATAACCAACTGTTACCTGTTACAGAAGGAGAAACAGGAGAGTTATTTATTAGTGGTGACCAACTCGCACGAGGATATCTCCATCGTCCTGACTTAACTGCTGAAAAATTCATCGACAACCCATTTTGTAAAAATGACCATCATAGTACATTATACCGAACTGGAGATTTAGCCTATTGGAATACTGATGGCTCTGTTCAGTTTGTAGGCCGTGTTGATAATCAAGTTAAACTAAGAGGATTTCGAGTTGAACTTGACGAAATTAAGCTTGCTATTGAAACACATTCCTGGGTTCAAAATGCTGCCGTTTTCTTAAAAAACGATTCTCGGACTGGTTTTCAAAACCTTATTGCTTGCATAGAGCTAAATGCTCGCGAAGCAGCATTAATGGATCAAGGCAATCACGGTGTACACCATTTATCTAAAAAGAACAAACTACAGGTTAAAGCTCAACTTTCTAACCCAGGATGTAAAACTCAACAAGAATTAACAGATAAGGAAATTATAGAACTCTCAGGTAAGCATGCCACACAGTCTCAGCGTCATTTAGCATTTTCAAGAAAAACATACCGATTTTTTGAAGGTGGACGTGTAAGTAAAACAGATATAATGCAACTGCTCGATAAATCTACAGATGAGCTTGAAACTTATAAACGCAATATTAGTTCTTTAACATTTAATGAGTTAGGTGAAATACTAAGAAATTTCGGACAATATCATAGCAGTGAGCGCCTATTACCCAAATATGCTTATGCCTCTCCAGGTGCATTATATGCAACACAATTGTACTTAGAACTACATTGTATTGGTAAATTGAAATCTGGTTATTACTATTATCATCCCCTACATCACCAGTTAATACTTATTAAAGAAGTAAATAACGCTATAAATTCTCATATTAAAGTTCACTTTATTGGAAAAAGAAACGCTATTGAACCTGTTTATAAAAATAATATTTTAGAAGTGTTAGAAATGGAAACAGGTCATATGCTGGGTTTATTCGATGCCATTCTCCCTAACTATCATTTCAGAATGGATCATGGTACATATACACCCACAGTCAAAGACAACTTAGAGGCTGCTCCTGAAGATTACTACCTTGGATCATTTGAAATCACTCCAAGTACAAACACATATCAAACAGATAAGTTAGACATTTTTGTTCAAGCTCACGGAGATAAAGTTACAGGCCTATCTGCAGGGCTTTACCATTATAAACGAGATCATTTAGAACAAGCTTATCTTGAAAAAATTACTGATGATATAATTCAAAAAAAACATGTGATCGCTATAAATCAACAAGTCTATGAAAGAGCCAGCTTTGGTATTTGTCTAGTTTGTCGAGAAAATTCTGACTGGAAAAGTTATATCCAGTTAGGACGAAAACTACAGCAACTTCAAATGAACGACCAATACCTCGGTTTTATGTCTTCAGGTTATAGCTCTAAAACAGGTAATGATTTACCCGCAGCCAAACGTATAACAACAATTCTTAATAATTTTGGAGAAGAATCAGGGCCATCATATTTCTTTTTAGGTGGACGCATCAGTACTGAACAGCGGAGTAGCGAAGGTATGAAAGAAGATGCTATTCATACTATGGGACCATCAGAAATACTTAAAGATGACTTAGCTAAATGCCTCCCTGATTACATGATGCCAAACAGAATCATCATCATGGATACCCTTCCACAAACAGCTAATGGAAAAATCGACTATAAGACCCTTAAGGCATCCAAGCAGGTTAACATTGAATCACTTGAACGTCCTGTTATCCATCCAAGAACAGTGACTGAAGAGGCCATTGCGCTTATTTGGAAAAAAGCGCTGCGCTGGGATACCGTTTCAATAGAAGACGATTTTTTTGAATCTGGGGGTAATTCACTAATTGGTGTACAAATAATAAATAAGATCAACAAAGCGCTTAATTGCACACTTCCCCTGCAAATTTTATTTGAAGCACCAACCGTAGAAAAGCTAGCTAAACATATACAATGCGAAAATAAGCAGCCGATTTCTCGTTTTGCATGTTTATCAAATGAAGGGGAGCACAATCCAATATTCTGCTGGCCAGGTCTAGGGGGGTATCCCATGAGTCTAAGACCTTTAGCCAATCAAATAAAAATCAAACGTCCTTTTTATGGCGTACAGGCATATGGAATCAACACTGGAGAAATTCCTTTCTCTACCATAAAAGAAATGGCTGCAGAAGACATAAAGTCAATTAGACAAATACAACCATCTGGACCATATACACTTTGGGGATATTCATTTGGTTCACGTGTTGCCTTTGAGGTAGCCTACCAATTAGAAAAAAGTGGAGAGTGTGTTGAAAACCTTTTCCTAATTGCGCCTGGTTCTCCAAAGATTCGAGCACATAACACCGACAATGTAACTGCTCAGTCTGCTCATTATGAACAGCCCATAATCCGTGATCATTCAATATATAATAATAGAACATTTGTAACTATTTTATTCTCTGTTTTCTCACAAAGCATTAGTGGACCTATGTTAGAAGAATGCTTAAAAATTGCTAACAACGAGGAGAGTTTTATTTCCTATATTAGTTCGAAATATAAGCATCTTGACCCAGAGTTAATAAAACGAATAACTGAAATTGTTCGTCTAACATATGATTTCAAGTATACATTTAATGAATTAATCGAACGTCAAATTAAAGCTCCATTAACTATTTTTAAAGCAAGTGGAGATGATTATTCCTTTATTGAGAATAGTAATGACTATTCTTTAAAACCACCAACAATCGTTAATCTTGAAGCAGATCATTATGCTTTACTTAAAGAGCCAGAGCTTCACGAATTAGTAAGTGCAATTAAGCACAGATTAACCATAAACGAAAACTAAACAGGCGGATCCTATGCCACATGTAAATATTAAGTATTTTCCAGCGCAACTGAATCAATCTCAAATAGATGAACTTGTTGCAGAGATTTCAAATACAATTCAAAAAACATTTAACTGTGATGCTGGAGTTATTTCAATAGCACTAGAACCTACTCAGCAAGAAGTTTGGAATGAACAGGTATATATTCCTGAGATTGAACAAAAGAAAAATTTACTTTGCAAAAAGCCAAATTATTAATTGTTCATATTAGGAATTACTATGATTAAGAACTATAAAGGCATCACTTTAGTTTATAGTGATGAAGTAGCGGATGCACTTAATACGCAAAAACCCGTTGTAGCATTGGAGTCAAATGTAATAACCCATGGTTTAGCCTATCCAGATAATATATCCACTGCCAAAAAGGTTGAAGCCGCGGTAAGAACTGGGGGATCAATACCAGCAACTATTGGTATTGATGCCGGACGTATTCTTATAGGGATGACTGATACAAATATGGAGCGTTTTGCCTCAACAGCAAAAATTCCTAAAGTGAGTAGTCGAGATCTACCCATTATTTTAGCTCAAAAAGGAATGGGTGCGACTACGGTTGCATCCTCATTAGTGGCAGCTGAAATTGCAGGAATACCTTTTTTTGCATCTGCAGGCATAGGAGGCGTACATCGAGGCGCAGAAAAAACGATGGATATTTCTTCAGACTTAATACAGTTCACTCGTTCAAAAGTTGCTGTGATTTGTGCTGGAGCTAAGAATATTCTAGACCTCAACCTAACAATGGAGTTTTTAGAAACTCATTGCGTGCCGATAATATCTTATCAATTCGATGACTTTCCTGCATTCTACTGTCGTACAAGTGGAATTCGTAGTCCACATCGCTTAGATGATGAAACAGATATTGCACGTGCAATTGAGCTACACTGGGCGCTTGGCAATCACAGCTCAATACTTGTCACCAGTCCCACGAAAAAGGAAGATGCCATTGATAGTCAGGAAGTTAATACTGCTATCAATCAAGCCATCTTTAGCGCAGAAAAAGACGGTATTAGTGGAAATGCTTTAACAAAATATATTATGCATGCAGTGGATAATGTCACTAGTGGGAAGTCTGCTAAAGCTAATATGGCTGCACTTATTAATACAGCCGGTGTTGCTGGACGTCTTGCTGCAGCTCATAGTCTGCATCGTCAAGATATTGCAGCACAAACAGCCAGCTAAACAATATAATAAATGACAATATTACGATAAAATACCATGATAAAAAATGCTGTTATCTTTGACTTAGATGGTACTCTAATTGATACGCCTCGAGCTATTATTGAAACATTTACTCAAACCTTTTTAACTATGGGCCAAACGGCTCAAAAAGCTGAGGATATTCGAGCAACCATTGGATTACCCTTAGAAAAAGCCTTTAGTCATTTGCTAAATGTACCTCTGGACAATGAGCTTGTTATACAGAGTATAAAGCAATACCAGCTTCTCTTTAGAGAAATTATCTTACCTAAAGCTAAAACACTCGTATTTCCTGGCGTTGAAACTGGTTTAAATATTCTTAGTGATCAGGGGCTAGCGCTGGCTATAGCAACAAGTAAGTTCTATACCAGTGCTGACTTATTATTGAAAGCAGCTGGACTACGTGATTACTTTAGTGTTGTCGTTGGAGCTGACCAAGTAAGTCGTCCCAAACCAGATCCAGAATCTGGCTATTTAACCTTAAAAAAACTAGGCAATACACCTGTAGACAATTCCATTATGGTAGGAGACACGACACATGATCTTCAAATGGCTAATTCTGCAGGTATGAGGTCTATAGCAGTAACATACGGAATTCACAATTTATCACTACTTAAAACATCTAATCCTACTTGGATAGCGGATTCTTTTGCAGATGTCGTTAACGCCATTACTGAGGCATTTCAACTTAAACAAATCGAGGCCGTAATACTGTGATTGATCGTTTAAAAGATTGGTTATTAGCTATTGCTGGAGGCGTTCTACTTGCGCTGATGATTGAATATAATAGCCTCCTTGCAAAACATACTACACCTTATATTGCTTCTTGGGTAGCACATGGTATGGGAGCAATTGTTGCACTCACACTTGTTTTTCTAACAATGATGCTTTTAAGCCGAAAGCAAATTAAAAGCAATGTGAGAAACACTTCCAAGCTACCTCTTTGGTTTTACTTAGGCGGTATTCCTGGCGCCTTCACTGTAGTTCTAGCTGCAATTGCTATCAATGGTAGTCTTTCATTATCAGAAGCTATTGCATTAATGCTTGTTGGTCAAGTTATCTTCGGTATGATTTCAGACCATTTTGGGCTTTTTCTCGTGTTAAAACGCCGTATTGTTTTAAAGGATTTTCTAGTTGTCACATGTGTTCTTGCCGGAAGTGCAATGATTATCTTTGGGAGGTAAAACAGATTGATTCTATTTATATTTTTAGCACTTTTAAACGGAATGCTAATTGGATCTAGCCGAGCCATTAATGGTCAATTAAGTGCTAAAATTGGTCCATTTAAAGCCTCCCTTTGGAATCATATTATTGGTTTCTTATTTCTTACACTCATTTTATTAATAATGGGACAATGGCAAGTAGATAATCCATCAGAAATTCCTTTTTCAGCTTATCTCGGGGGATTCTTTGGTGCTTTGTTTGTAGCTGTCAGTAGCTATGTTTTTCCTCGTTTAGGTGCAATGAATGCAGCAATCCTTGTTATTAGCGGACAAATGATTTCAGCAGTATTTATTGACTGGCAGAATACTGGCTCCATACCTAGTTTATTACGCTGTTTAGGTGTCATCGTTGTGTTATTAGGGATCTATATATCTAGATTACCCAGCACACCTAAAAATAAGGAAGTAATCAATGACTGACGATAGATCAATTATAAACGCCCTTTTAAATGACAAAGCTTACCATATAGAATTTAATGGACATCTTACAAATCATGTCAAACATGCTGTTGTCGCCCTTGCAGGGATGAATATTCCTGCTCAAAAAATAAAAGATTATTACGAAAATTATGCTAAATTGACAACCTACGGTTTTGGTCTTGAAGCAGCCAGGCCATCAACGTATGTGATAACTGAAGACAACTGGGAAGATTTCCTAGGACAACGAACGAGCTTTTCCGCTTACTGCGAGTTTTTTGATCAACAAGTAAAAAAGTTAGGTCTAGACACCGTTCTTAAAAATTATATGCCGAAGCTTCTTCCTGGTTGGGCTGGAGCTTTCACTCATGCAACTATTCATCTCGGCTGGGCACTTGATATAGGGAGTCGGTGGATGGCTATTGAGGGTTTAGCTTATATGGCATACACCTATGTTTCATGTAACCCCCAGCGAGCTGCCATCAATCGTGATCAATATATTAACGAAATGCCGTTCGATTCTTTATCCCGAATTACAAATTACTGGAATAATCATTATGTAAAGCTGTCTGACTGGGTAGAAACACTTGTTTCAGACACAGAGTCAGACAAAGTAGCAGGTATACATCCAGAACTTATTAGATCAGGCCTTCAGTATCGTATTGCAAAACTTCTTAAAGTAGGCCACCCATTAATTTACGATCTTCCTGCCTGGCTTGAATGCGAAGACTCTTCAGCGATATGGAATCAACTGTATTACACTGTTTCTCTTTTATACTTAGCAAAACCTGGTGATTTTGTTTTACTTCATCTTATCACTTCACTACATGCGATGGAGAAAATTGCACAGCATTTACCTGCAAACCAAACCAAAGATGTTATTAAGTGCTATTGGGTTGGATTACTGTGTATTTTATTTTCCCGTGCAGACTTTCCAAAACAAGCAAAACTTGAATCCCTGCATCATACATTCAATAAAATTAAAGACGATGTTGATAATTTAGCATTGAAACAAGTTTGGGAACAAACGATAGCACGTTCCGTAGAAGAGGAAGAAGAACACAATCCTAAACTTGTTTATGTTCTTCAATTAATGTGGAAAAGAACTGAAGGACTGTCTATTTATCGTGCTGCAGCAGGTCAATTTACCACAACTCCAGAACTTCCACCTTCTTTTGAAACGCCCCCTACCGAATAAAAAGCAGTTAGGTATATAAAATGTCAAACTCAATAACATATGACATAGAGAGCTATATAAATAAAAATGTGTATATTCTGCCTCAGACCAATCAGTTACGGGCATTGCATACAATAATTAGAAATCGCCATGTTGCACGTGAAGATTTTGTTTTTTACTCAAGTCGGATTATTCGTTTATTAATTGAGGCAGGACTTAACCTATTACCTTTTGAGCCTCTTGATGTAGAAACACCTGTAGGTAACACCTATAATGGCTTACGTTTTTCGTCAAAACTATGTGGTGTTCCAATTATAAGAGCTGGCGAAAGCATGGAAGCTGAACTACGAGCAGTTTGTCCATCAATTCGCATTGGTAAAATACTTATACAACGGGACAAGATAACAAAGCTACCACATTATTATTATTCAAATTTACCTGAAGATATTCACAAACGACACATTCTCATGCTTGAGCCAATGCTAGCAACAGGAGGAAGTGCAAAAGCAGCTATTCAGCTATTACTAGATAAAGGCGTACAAGAAGATAAAATTATTTTTATAAATTTTATCACTGTTCCTGAAGGTATACATGCTGTTTGCAGCAAATATCCAAAAATTAAAATCGTTACATCATCTATTGAAGAAAAACTGAATGAAAATGCTTTTATGGTACCTGGAATTGGTGATTTTGGGGATCGTTACTTTGGAACTGTAGACTAAGAACGTTTTAACAGTAATAAAATATTTGTAGTGTAACAGGCCTTATCAATTTAAGGCCTGCCACAAAGTTGACTACTGTATTGATATTAGATAATCAAGGATCTATCATGTTAATGTGATTCAATTCCTACAGAATACACCATGGGTTTTTGACCTGGCCTATGAAAAATAGCTGTTGTTGGACAACGCCCTAATTCAGTATCACCAAAATACCACTCAACATAAAGATCTATTCCTGCTCGTCCAATAGTTACAGCTCTATAGCCTGGATCAGAACAACCTATTGATAAATTTTGTCCATAGTGAACCTCACAATTATTTTTTGATACATACCCTTCCTGAGTGCTCGTAGTATAATTACAAGTACTCAATGTTCTGCAGGATAACTTCCAGTTTCCCTGGCAAGTTTTATCCACAGAAGTATTATCAACTTCACTTGATGCCATAGTAGTTGATATAACAAATATATTCATAAAAAAAATTAATAGCATTCTTTTTAACATTTAAAATCCTTTTTGACTATTATGTTGTATTACTCTTTATATAAATATAACACTTCAAGTTAAAACTAATCACTCAAAGCTGAATTTATCTTGCACAACAAATTTAACCTAGTCAATTTAACTAAAAAGCAGAAAAATTTACACTTTAATAAAGTATTAAGTATTTTAATAAAGAGATGCTTAACATTTTACACATCAATAGAAAATATATTACTATTTATTAGTGAAGTGATATTTTAATATTAAGAAGTCATATTTTGTAACTACCAATGTACTAAATGTTGATTATTACTTCATTCCTGATACATACTAATGCAAAATAATACGCACTTAACAGTATAAAAATTATACAAAAAAGGCATAAAAAGATATGAAAAAAATTGTTATCATTGGCAACGGAGGATCAGGAAAGTCTACTTTAGCACTTTCACTAAAAGCCAAACTGGACTTACCAATATATCATTTGGATCAGTATATATGGACCTCTAACTGGCAGGCTGTATCTGAAACGAAGTTTACAGAAACACATGACAAGCTTATATCAAATGAGCAGTGGATTATTGAAGGCGTTGGTTATGACAGCACCATTGAGTCACGAATTATAGCTGCTGATACAATTATATTCCTAGATTTCCCATTTCCTTTTTTGCTTTACCGAGTTTTCAAAAGACAAGTTCAATCACTGTATAAACAGCCTGCTGGCTGGGCCCCCAAAAACAAACTTTTATCAAAAACGGCCTTTATCATTAGGATAGTTATTGATATTCATCGCAATACCCGTGAGTATATACTAACGTTAATGACTAAACACGCACACAATACGGAAGTACTATATATTAGGAATCTTCGAATGCTTAAAATTCTGCATTCTAAACTGGGTCTTAACGTTTAACAGAAGCCAAAGAGTATTCTTTTGACAAGCAGTAGTCCATTGCAATCTATAATAATTATTTTAGCAAGTTCTTATAGCTATACTTTAAATTCTTTTACTAACCGCTCCAACTTATCAGCTAAACTTTCAACGTTTTTTCCTGTTTCTAAGTTCTTATTAGCTTCAGCAGCGGTACTTTTCGAAATATCACTAATTTTAACAATGCTTCCATTTATACTATCTGACGCTATTTGCTGTTGTTCTGCTGCAGCTGCAATGTGTGTATTCATTTCATTTATTTCTGATACTGCTTCACTTATTTGAGAAAGAGCATCATTTAGGCGATTAACTTGTTCTTTATTGCCACCAACTCTTTCAGCAGAACGCTTCATTAAAGAGACAGCTTCCTGAGACCCAGTCTGTAGGCTTTGAATCATTTGTTGAATTTCAAGTGTCGCATCCTGGGTACGTTGAGCTAAGGTTCTTACCTCATCAGCAACCACTGCAAAACCTCTTCCTTGCTCTCCAGCACGTGCTGCTTCTATCGCAGCATTTAATGCCAATAAGTTCGTTTGCTCAGCAATACTACGAATAACGTCTAATACCGCGCCAACCTTTTCACTATCTGTGGCAACGTTATTCATCGTATGTTCAGTTTCCGCCACTTCTTTAACAAGCGCTTCAGATGAATGTGATGTCTCATGAGCGGCCTGAATACCGTCACCACAGAGCTTATTCGCACGTTCTGTAGACTCTGCTGCAGAACCCGCATTTTGAGCCACTGATTGAGCTGTTGCATTCATTTCCGTAGATGCTGTTGCAACTTGCTGAGACTCGGTTTGCTGTAACATTACGCCTTCCGCTGTACTTGCACTTAACTGTGCCATTTGTTTTGCAGAGTCTTTTAATTCAACGACTGTCTCCATAATTTGCCGTACAGTGTGGTTGAATTTCTCCAACATACCATTAACAGCATTAGCTATTCTGCCCACCTCATCCTGGACATCAAGCTCAATAGTTTTACTAAGATCAGAGCTTTGCTGAATAGTCAATATTGATTCTTCAAGTTTTGTTATTGGCTTAGTAAATAACTTTGAAACAAACATACTGAATAAATAAGCCAGTATGGCAAAAGCCAGCATGCATATAATGCTTACTTTCAAAATAAATGACCGCAACTCATCAGCAGGAGCAAATGCTTCATCCTCGTCAATTTCACTCATTATGGCCCAATTCAATCCTGCTATATCCAGGGGAGCATAAGCTGACAATACGTTAACATTGCGATAATCTGGAAAAACCTGAAATGCTGTTTCGCCCGCAATCGCTGCATGAGTTCCTTTGGTTTTCACAGGTTGTAAACCAATCGTCGTCTTCTTCGATAAAATAGTATTAATAAGCGATTGTTTTATACCAACTGATGCCAATGCTGCTTCATAACCCGATTGATCTTCAAGCAAAAAACGACTCAAACTGCGCATGGTATAATCAGGGCCTACCAAATACGTTTCCCCAGAAGTACCTAACCCGGCTTCTACCCATTGCTGATTATACGTCATAATCGTATTGATTCGATCAATCGGCATTTGAAAAATCAAAACACCAATTCTTTGGTTTTCATCAAATATTGGTGTTGCAATAAAAGAGGCGGGATCTTCATAAGAAGGTGTATAACTTGCAAAATCAGTCAAATAGACAGTTCCTTGAGCTGCATTAACGACCTGCTTAAACGCTTCACCAATACCTGAGTTTGCATAAGGTCCACTTTTGAGAGAGGTAGAAAAATCCAACTCTTTAAACACGGTATATACAATGTCCCCAGTTTCATAGTCGACCAAAAATATGTCATAATATTCGAATCGTTGTAAAAAATCTCTTATATGAGGATGAAACTTTGCGTGAATTTTTGCATATGTGGTATTATTTTCCAACTCTACCAACTTATCTTTTTCACCCAATGGATTAGGGTTTGATTGAATAAATGCATGTTGCAGGGCAATTGAGTCCTCATCTAAATTATTCAACAACGGGTTAACATTTGCCTTTTCTCCATTATTTCTATTTCCATACTCATTATTATAATCTCCTGTATAATAGTGGCTTAAGGACTCTCTTAGAGTATTTACATCAATTATTTCAGCTTCACTTCTATAAGTCTTAAACGCTTTGTTAAAATCACTCATTGCATTAATGATCATACGATCATTTGAGAAACTTAAAACCTGATTCCGAATGGTATTAAAATAGCTCTCTATTTGCTGTTTTTTAATTGTTCTTACAGAAATAAGTTGATCACGGGCTTGTTCTTCCATGGTTTTTCGTGCAGTTTTATAACTCTCTGAACCTAATACCAGCGATAACACCATTAGAGGAATAAGTGCTACACTTAGCAATATGAACGTTAGTTTTATACGTATACTTTTCATTATTGTTTATCAACTTTATGCAAGATCCTTTGGGCTAATCAATTCCTAAAGTTATAGCTTTATTATATGTTGATTACACGCCTTTTCTATCTATATTACTCATTAATATTCTAAACATAGTTTACCAATTCAGTATAAAAACTTGTATATTTCCTTACTGAATCGTCATTTTATTTTTTATCTAGATTTAATTATTCTGCTTACCCTAACTAACAGATAGACTACATCTTGAAGCATATTAATTTTCAAATATGCATTATTTGAATATGCTTATCTCTAACTGAGAAACCATACTCTAAGGGACTAGGTTATGCTTTCAACACAAATTTTAGAAAAGGCTGATGTGCAAGACACTTTTATTGCCACAAGAACAATTAGTCTAAATGGAACAAACCTTTCAGAAAAAAGAAAAGAATTATTAAACTATTTCCATAAAACATTTTCTCTTTATGAAAGTATTTTTGAGTGCTTAATAAACGAAAATGTATTCTACATGCGGCCTAACCCTCTTCGCCACCCATTAATATTCTATTATGGGCATACAGCAGTATTCTTTATCAATAAACTCAATGTGGCAGGATTAGTTTCAACTCGAATTGATCCCAAGCTAGAGTCAATGTTGGCTATAGGTGTTGATGAAATGTCGTGGGATGACCTTCACGATGATCATTATGATTGGCCAACGCCTAGCCAAGTACATGATTATAGAGAAAAAACACGTACACTCGTTGATCAATTTATTCGGTCAACAGATTTTTCGTTACCGATCAATTGGCAAGATCCTATGTGGATTATCTTAATGGGTATAGAACATGAACGTATCCATTTAGAAACAACATCAGTACTTATTAGAGAGCTACCTATCCAATGTGTAAAACCTCACCCTGTATGGAGCAACATCTGTTTAACCAGTAATATTCCTCCGACCAATGAGTTACTCCCTGTTAAAGGTGGTCCTATCACCTTGGGTAAGTCAAAAAATAATCCACTCTATGGCTGGGATAACGAGTATGGGGTATATACTACCCAAGTAGAAGACTTTAACGCCAGTAAGTACCTTGTTTCAAATAAAGAGTTTCTTGATTTTGTTAATGAAAATGGATATAGCCAAGAACAGTTTTGGGATAAAGAAGGTTGGCAATGGGTTCAATCACGTGAACACAAACTCCCCACTTACTGGCTTAAGGTGGGTAATTACTTTAAGTATCGGACCATGCTCGAAATTATCGACATGCCTTGGGATTGGCCTGTTGATGTGAATCATTATGAAGCAAAAGCCTTCTGTAACTGGAAATCTACTGTCTTAGAAAAAAATATACGTCTACCCACCGAAGCCGAATGGTATACCCTACGAAAACTAGTAGATACAGATCAGCCATACTGGGATTACGCACCAGGCAACATTAATTTAGAATATGAAATGTCAGCTTGTCCTGTAAACCGCCATGCCTTTGCTAATGGTTTCTATGACATAATTGGTAATGTCTGGCAATGGACAGAAACCCCCATTGATTGCTATGAGGGTTTCACGGTACATCCAGCTTACGACGATTTTTCCACTCCAACATTTGATGGTAAGCATTTTATATTTAAAGGGGGTTGTTGGATTTCAACGGGTAATTATGCCATCAAAGACTCGCGTTACGCATTTCGGCGTCATTTTTTTCAGCATGCAGGTCTCCGTTACGTAGAGGCAGCCCCAATGCCAAAACCTAGTTTAAATGTTTATGAAACAGATACAATCGTTTCTCAATATATCGAATTCCATTATGGAGAGTCCTATTTTAATGTGCCAAATTTTCCTGTCACCTGTGCACAATACTGCAATAAACTTATGGAAGGTTTGCCAACCCGGCGCGCTCTAGATATTGGTTGTGCAGCCGGTCGTGCGAGTTTTGAGCTGGCAAAAATCTTTAACCACGTGGATGCTGTTGATTTTTCAGCACGAATAATACAAGCACCAACCAATCTACAAAAACGTGGATGTCAACGATATACCCTTCAAGAAGAAGGCGAACTCGTTACCTATAAAGAAATACGTCTTGAAGGGTATAACTATCACAACATCAAAGATCGAGTGACTTTTTTACAAGGTGATGCCTGTAATCTCAACGCTAAATTTACCAATTATGACCTTGTTTTTGCTGGAAACTTAATAGATCGGCTATATGAACCCGCCAAATTCTTAAAGTTGATTAAAGACCGAATTTGTCCAGGAGGGCTGTTGGTGATTACATCACCTTATACCTGGCTTACTGAGTTTACAAAGCGTGAGTATTGGTTAGGTGGTTTTAAAGCTAATACCGGAGAATCATATACAACATTAGATAGCTTACAAGACCACTTAACGCCTGAGTTTGAGCTACTACAAAAACCTATTGATATTCCTTTTGTTATTCGTGAGACAAAGCGTAAATATCAACATACGTTAGCCGAAATGACTGTGTGGAAAAAAAAGGATTGAATGCCATGCAAACCACGAACTCATCATTGAAACTGATAACACCAGGTGTGCTCACAGTAGGCACACTAGAACAAGTTAAACCAATGTCGTATCAGGATAATGAGGGAAACTGGAAAGGTTTTGAAATAGACATTCTTAGGTTCATCGCCGAACATATGAGGCTTGCAATAGAGTTTATCACTTTTCCATTTGACCATATTTGGTTACGCCCCAAACAAGGGGAATGTGATATAGCATCGGCTGTTCTTACTATACTTCCTGAACGTGCTGCAGAAGGCGCAGCGTTTTCGCGCCCTATTTTTGAGTTTGGTCAGTCCTTACTTATTCGTACAAGTGACTCACATTATTTTCATACATTACAAGATTTAGCCCATAAAAAAATTGGTGTGGTTGGAAATACGATGGGTGAAACTTATATACGAGAACATGCCTCTAAAAGTTCACAGATTATACCTTATCAGCGTGCTGAGGATGTTTTAAGAGCGCTTCGCAACCATGAAATTGATGCTTTTTCTCGTGGAGAACCTTGCAATGGTTATATTGCTCGTCAATATGTTGAGTTCGATATAATCGACATTCAACCGTGTCAGGAAAAAGTAGGTTTTGCAGTCTCACAAGAAAATAATACCTTACTTGATATCATTAATACTGAAATTAATAACATGAGAGACAATGGGACAATACGTAAATTAAGAAAATTTTGGAAAGCTTACAATATTCATTTACTTTAAAAAAGTATGGCAATCCAAGGACCATTATAAATCAAGGAGGTATCCATGCTTGTTGCATCACAGCCTGCACTTAGGCATTTTTTTTATCCTGTCTGTCCTATTAACAAGCTAAAAGATGGACCTGTCGAATTTACATTATTAAATCAGTCTATCGTACTTTGGTTAGATCAAAACAATCAACCTGCTGCGGCGGAAAATCGTTGTTGCCATCGTTGGGCAAAGTTAACCAAAGGTAAAGTTATTGATGGTGCTATTCACTGTCCCTATCATGGCTGGGCTTTTGCCAATACTGGGCAATGCATTAAGATTCCTCAACATCCTGAAAGACCTATTCCTGCTACCTATTGTTTAAAAACATTTAAATGCCAACAACGATATGACTATGCTTGGGTGGCACTTGAAGACCCTCTGATGCCTATTCCAGAGGTACCAGAGTTTGAATCAGATGAGTACAGAGTTATTCATTTAGAAAATCGTACGTGGCAATGCAGTGCATTGGTTGCTTTAGAGAATATTTTTGACACCGCACATCACCATTTTGTTCACCAATGCTTGGGTGATAAGGTAAACCCTGTGCCTATATCACCAACTCTATTAGAGAGCACTCCCTACGGCATGCATTTTAAATCAGATATGTATAATTATGGTAATAATTTACAATATAAAGCATGGAATATTGATGATGATGAAATGGTACTAAAACGCGACTTTCATTGGTATATGCCTTTTCTGGTAAAAATGACTTTAACGCTACCTAATAATCTTAAAAATGTAACACTGATATCATTTACTCCCATGACAGACTCAAGCTTACAGTGGATTAATTTAGTCATGCGCAATGATACAGAAGAAAATGTTAAAGCCAGTGATGTCATTCAACTTGGAATGACAATTAGCTATGAAGATCAGGAAATTTTAGAAACCGTAGCACCTGATGTTCCATTAAATATTCACGAACAATGTCATATGGAATCGGATCGCCCCTCAATATTAATTCGAAAACGTTTTTCTGCGTTACTCTCTGATTTAGAAGATAACGAGCAAAGAACGCACAATACACTAAATATACCTGAGGGCCAGAATACATCATATAAAACAAGACTAAATGTTTATTAATACTAGGGCCTGTTAACACTATTTGAATATCACTGTTATGACGGTAAAAGCACTAATCTAGGCGCGAAGTGTGAAGTTTAGTTGTTCTAAATAAACAATGAGCAACAACGAGTAGTGCTTTTACCGTCATCACCCTTCGGGCCGTGATTATTTTTCCTCCTAGCGGTGTTACACGTCATTTATGTAGAATGACTACACGGCATTCCTTGTGCCTTGCTAAGCGAAAAAATAGTCTACGGCAGTGGTGATTCAAATAGTGTTAACAGGCCCTAACTAGCTTAATCTTTACAAGAAAACCTTAACCACTCCCGCCAAAGTGGTTCGTTTTCTTTAAACCAACGTTCAGCGGCCTGTTGGTGTGTTAATTTTTCAACATCAACCCAATATGAAAGTGTTGAAAACTGCTGCCCTGTTAGCTCAATACGTTCAATCAATTGAACTGCACAAGGGAGTTTATTTTTAAGTCCAACCCAAACAATTTTTTTTAGCCAGCCATTTTTTGGATTTCCACAGTCATATGTTGAATAGGGGTTTACTCCCCAGGCTGGATCTATTTCGCACTTTGTATCATATTCAGGAAACTCAACAAATTTTCCCTTATATTTTAACTCTACCCAGTTTGGCGTCCAATTAAATAACACTATAGGCTTTTCATTCTGATAGGCATTTTCCAATTCAACCCATAATTCATCTCCATGGCTGACTCTGACAAGATTAAAATTTAAGCCCAACGCTATAATTCTATCTGAGTCCGGTTTTTCCCAGGGTCCCCCCAAATAAAGCCCTCTTTGCTCGTCATTACCTTTGGCAAAAATATGAGCACATTTTTTTAACGCGTGCCAGTCAGGAAGCCCTGGACAAAACTTTTCTACATACTCAGGATACCACCAGTCTTCACGCGTTGTTGCTTGATGATTACCCAAATCAAGAATGCTATGACTTTCCATTAAATATAAATATTCTTCCTCCATAGTGCCTTGCCATACTTCCATTTGGACATGCACAGTCCCATTGCCAATCTTATACCACTGAGCACTTGTGGGCATATTAACATACTCAACCTGATATCCCCGATTTTCTAATAATTCTCCAGTTATTATGGATAATACAATTTGTGTCGTCCAATCATTCGTAATGATTTTTATGGGGTCATTATTTGCATGCACCGTTGACAGACTTACTACCAACAACATGATTAAAAAAAATTTTTTATTCATCAAAACATGACCTATCAATCCAAGTCTTCCATATTTGCTTATTCTCTGTTAACCATTTATCTGCAGCAGCTTCATAGCGCATTCCATCAATATCGACCCAATAACTAAATGTAGCTATTTCAGTATTATTAAACGAGATATTCTTAATCATATTTAAAGCACACGGATATGCCTTTAATCCTTTCCAAGCGATTTTTTTTAGCCATCCATTCTTTGGATTACCACAATCATAAGTAAAGTACATGTTAACCCCCCAGAGTGGATCACTTTCGCACTCAGGGTGATGTTCAGGAAACTCAATAAATTTCCCTTTATACTTTATTTCTACCCAGTTTGGCGTCCAGTTGAATAGTAGTATTGGCCTACGTTCTTCATAAGCCTGCTTAAGCTTATCACCTAGTTCATCACCATGCTTTGCCCGTATAATATCAAAGTTAAGCCCCAAAGCTCTTATTCTTGCAGCATCAGGCTTTTCCCAAGGTCCACCAAGATAAATACCCCGTAAACTATCTGCACTTTTTGCAAAAATATGACTACATTTTTTTAGTGCTTTCCAATCAGGAAGCCCAGGGCACAATTTTTCGACATAATCAGGATACCACCAATCTTCTCTTGTACTAGCCTCATGGTTACCAGCATCAATTATCTTATTATGTTGTAATAAATGGAGATACTGCTTTTCCATAGTCCCTTGCCATACTTCCATCTGGACATGAACTAATCCTCGACTTATTTTATACCATTGGGCTGCAGTCGGTAGTTTTATATACTTTACCGTATACCCAAACTGAGACAGTAATTTACCTGTAATGTATGATTGTACTAACTGACTGGTCCAGTCATTCAGTATCACTTTGACAGGGCCAATTTTACTTTTATCCTCACTTGCACATAGGTTAACTGTGAGAAAAATCAAACCATACAATAACTTTTTATTACTATTCATTAACAACACTTTTAATCAATGCCAATACGCTATTTGAACCCTAGAACACTACTTCCATTATTAACCACCGTAAATCATATATATCCTTATCGCTTTACGATTACCTATATATCTTCCTATATTAACTAATTAGTAGCTTAATCTGCTCTATAATAAAACAAGCTCTCATGATCACTGGCTGCCATGAAATCTCTTAATCCTAGTTTAGCTTGTGTTACCTCACTCCTACTCTCTTTTATGTTAGTGAGTCCTGCTTATGCCAATAATAAATCTGTATCAATTATGTTGAATGAATGGAGCAGTCAAATTATCATCTCTAATATTTACGCCAAATTACTAAAGAAAAAATCTATCCCTTATACATTTACCGACGTTCCTTCTGACACACAGTGGTATCATCTTGCAAGAGGCAATACACATGTTCAAGTAGAAGTCTGGCAAGGCAGTATGGAGCATGATTTCAATAAACTTCTAAAACAAGGCAAGATAATCGATGTTGGCAATCATGATGCTATTACACGCGAGGGCTGGTGGTACCCAGTCTATGTAAAATCACTTTGTCCTGGTTTACCTGATTGGAAAGCACTAAAAAAGTGCTCAACTATTTTTTCTGTTGATAGTGTGTCTGAAAAAGGAACCTTTATTCGTGGTCCCTGGGGAGATGATGCATCCAGAATAAGAGCTTTGGGGCTTAATTTCAATCTCTTAAAGGTATATCATAGTGATGAGCTCTGGCGTATACTTGAACGTTTTTATGCACAAAAACGTCCTGTCGTTATTATTAATTGGACCCCCAACTGGGTAACAAAATACTACAAAGGAGAATTTATAACATTTCCTAAATATGCCCCAGAATGTACAACAAATCCTAAATGGGGAATAAACCCTTATTATAGCCATGACTGTGATTATCCTTTACAGGGATGGCTTAAAAAAGCCGCTTGGGCTGGACTGCCAAACATAAGTGAGTGTGCCTTTAAGATACTTCAACAACTTAACTTTAATAATCCGATGATTGAGGAACTCACAGAATGGTCAGATAAAGATAAGCTCACATATAAACAGGCTGCACAGCGGTGGATTAATAAATATGAAGCTATCTGGCAAAAATGGCTCTCAACAGCATGCCCCCGAAATTAATTATTACTTATTTTTTGAGTATCCCATTTTTCAATATATGCTTGGTACTGACCTTCTTTTTTCATTTTTCGCAATGTGATATCAAATTGATCACGAATTTTTGTCAATTTTCTTGTTTTTGAAAACACCATAAAGCTTGGTGTAACTTGCACATCAGGTTGTATTCGCTCAATAGGCTGTAGAGGGAACTCAATTAAGATTTTTCGATACAGGTAAGGCGTACTAAATAAGTCTCCTACTAAGACATCAATACCGCCTCGCTCCAATAAGAGTATTAAGTCACGCGGTCTCGTTTTACTTATTAATTTAGTAAATACTCCTTCAGCAACTAAATGATCAAATACTGGACCATAGCTAAAATCCTGCCGCACCCCTAGTCGATAATTTGCTAATGAAGATAAGTCACCACTGTAGTTAATCTTGTGGCCTTGTCTAATAAATAAAGTCACGACTTCCTGCATAAGCACTTCTTGTGAGTAATCTAAATAAGCCGTACGTTCTTCTTTATAAAGCACTTGGAATGCACCATCCAATTTACCTTCCTTCAACGACTTTAAAATACGAGACCAAGGCATAACTCTTATAACGATAGGTTGCTGTATTGAGCTAAAAATATGGTTAACCAGGCTAACAGTAATACCATCAATATTCCCCTCACTATTCATATAATGATAAGGAGGGTATTCCAAGGTACCTATCGTTAATGGCCCTTTTTGTTGTTCTCCCTTAGCCTGAAAGACCATACTAGTGTTTAATATCAAACTCAGGCTCATTAGCTTTAGTAACCTTGACCTCATCCACCATAGCCCTAGTGTATTCATAGCTGTCAGTAACAACCCGTCTAAAAGAAATGCTCATTTTTTTTCATCGTAAACTTGAAAATGAATATATCACCCCCACTTTAAGATTAGCGTAATTGCTCATAGAGAATTACGTGTACTTTCAGTGACAGCAGAAATAAGTCATGAAAGTTATTTAATCAGGCTTGATCATGAGATGAGCCGAACGCCCTGTTCTTGGAATATTTACCCAAGTAAAGGTTACATCATATTGCTTAAATAAAAGGATATGTATCATGCATAAATTTGATTTCACACCTTTATATCGCTCAGCTATCGGTTTTGACCATATTTTTAACTTACTAGACTCAGCCACTCGTGTTGAGCAAGGTCAGCCAAGCTATCCCCCTTATAATATTGAACTGCTTGGTGAAGATCGTTATCGCATCACTATGGCAGTAGCGGGTTTTACGCAACAAGAATTGTCTATTGTCAGCGAACAAAACACCTTACTGATCACGGGTAAAAAGGCTGAAGAAAAAGAGCAACGTCAATTTCTTCATCAGGGTATTGCTGGTCGTAGCTTTGAACGTCGCTTCCAATTGGCAGACCATATTCAGGTCGTCAATGCCTCATTAGAGAATGGACTGTTACATGTAGAACTCGTCCGAGAGATTCCAGAAGCGATGAAAGCAAAACAAATTCCCATCGCTGCCAACAATGCAGAAAGTAACCTCATAGAACAAAACGGCTAGTTGCTCAGCATAATGCAGGAAGCGCTACAGCGCTCCTGCAATCAATAAGAACGCTCTGTTTTTTCACGTATTTCTCTCCAATACTGCCTTGCAATCTACAGGCTAGTTCCTCGCACTAAGATTTTTCTACATCCTGGATAGCAAGTCGCTTCCTCTCACTGCTCACGCTTGTAAACACATTCCACGCAAAGATTGGCACTTAAGAACATGAGCCACTATAATCTGCGCCCAGGTTTAACCGCAATAAGCGGCTTAAGGCTCAGCCAAGCAGCATGAGTACTCACCGCCTAACATTAAATTACTGTCTACTTTAGGAAGCAACATATGAGTTACGATACTATTCCTCCTGGCAAAGACACACCAAATGACATCTACGTTGCCATTGAAATTCCCGCTAACAGCAGTGCGCCAGTGAAGTATGAAATCGACAAAGACAGTAATCAGGTATTTGTCGATCGTTTTATGGCAACGCCCATGTTCTATCCAGCCAACTACGGTTACATCCCACAAACATTGGCAGATGACGGAGACCCATTAGATGTCTTAGTGGTTACACCTTATCCTGTAACTATTGGTTCTGTAATCCGCTGCCGTCCCGTTGGTGTACTCAACATGAAAGACGAAAGTGGTGAAGACGCTAAGCTGGTTGCTGTTCCTCATGACAAGCTGACCCCTCTTTATCAACACGTTAAAGAATACACTGACCTTCCAGCCCTGCTGATTAAGCAAATTGAGCACTTCTTTGAAAACTACAAAGATCTGGAAGAAGGCAAATGGGTGAAAATTGATAACTGGGAAGGTAGTGAAGCGGCTAAAAAGGCTATTGTTGACTCAATTGCTGCTTACAAAAAATAATCATACCCTTCGCATTGAGTATAAGCTCAGCCCTTTTATACTGATTGTGAATAGTTTATGTATACCCTTACTGAAGGGTATACATAAAAATAACAAACCCTCTTTTTAAAATAATATATACTTCCGCACTATACTCGGTCTACCAGAAAACAAGTGCTAAAAATTGCGCTCTGGTTCAGATTCGCACCCTATATCCTCCGTAATGGGTATAAGATTTAGAAAGCTGAATTTTAAAAGCTTAAGCGTTTCTAGGCGCATACAATTTATCCCATCCAATGACAAACACTAGGGAAGAACTATGGCTTGGTTACGACCTGTCTTATTGGTTTGCTGCTGCCTCACTCTTATTTCCTGCTCTGATGATGAGTCATCTAAACCCTCTGCCGAAAAAGCCGCAGCTACCGCACAAACAACAACGGATAAAACTACTCCCCAGCAAGCACAAGATATTCCTTTATATTTTCAGGTACTCAACGTCAGTAGTATCACTCATAAAGATGGACTTGCGGCCAAGGTTATTCTTAGCCAGCCATTGGACCCCAAAGAAAACAACAGTCAGCACCTGACGATTGAAGACAGTAAAGGTAACGAAGTTAAAGGTGAGTGGATTCTTGATAAAAACCCAAACACACTGTTGTTTTTAGGGTTACAGCCTGAACAGAAATACTCTGTGTTTGTCGATAAAACACTCACATCTGTTACAGGTAAAACCCTGGATAAAACCAGCCGGCATGAAATTACAGCTCCCGCCATGGTCCCAGTTGTTGGTTTTGCCAGTAGTGGCTCACTGCTACCAGCCCCTGTTAAAAAAGGCTTACCGGTTATGTCAGTGAATGTCCCTGAAGTGGATATTGATTTTTTCCGGGTTAAAGCTGATCACTTAGCTGATTTTTTTAAGCAATATAAACAACGTGCCAGCATCGAAATTTATTACCTGGAAAAGCTAAAGCCTTTTCTTGAATTAGCACATAGTGGTCGCTTTGACTTAAAAACCAAAGACAATACCCGAGCCATTAGTCATATTCCTGTACAAAACCTGTCGCCTTTAACACAACCAGGTATTTACCTGGCCGTTATGCGGGCTAAAGGTGACTATCAATATCAATACCCAGCCACCTACTTCACCATCAGCGATCTGGGTGTTCATGCACGCAGCTACAGTGACCGCTTAGATGTTTGGGTTAATAGCCTGCAAACCAGCCAATCAAAGGCAAATGCCAATGTTTACCTGCTCAACAAACAGGGTGTTCGCATCAGTGATCAGCAGAAAACAGATGACAAAGGCCATGTCAGCTTTGCTAAACCCATTAAAAATGCGTATTTATTAATTGCTGAACATGAGCAGCATACTTCAGTTGTCCCCCTATTCACCCCCGCACTGGATTTAGCCAACTTCAAATTAGGCAAACGACAGCAACAGCAACATGAAGTTTTTATCTATACCCCTCGTGACTTATACCGGCCTGGCGAGCAAATTGATTTTAGTGCATTACTACGTGGAACTGATGGACAAGCGGTTAAAGGTTTTCCACTACAAGCAGACATTATTCGCCCCGACGGTAAAGTGTTAAGTAGCTTTACCTGGCGTGCTGAACAGCAAAATTACTTTCAACATGCCTATGCTATTCCCGCCAATGCCCCCACAGGTCGCTGGCAGTTAAAAGTCACCACCCCCAACGATGTGGTATTCCAGTACGACTTTTTGGTGGAGGACTTTTTACCTGAACGAATGAAGCTGGACTTAAGTGCCCCCAGCCAGCAACCCACACCACTGACGGCAGAAGAAGTACTTGCCGTTCCTGTTGAAGGTGATTATCTCTATGGCGCACCTGCCGCAGGTAATGAAGTACAGCCAAAGTTGTGGGTACGTAGTACCAATCACCCTATCAGCCAGTGGTCTGATTACCACTTCGGCATTACCGGCTATGATGCGTTCAACCAGCGGCAAGAACTAAGTTCTCTCAAGCTGGACGCTGATGGCAAAGGACACATTGATATCAATAATGAATGGAAGGAAGCAAAATCCCCATTAGCAATAACCGTGTCTGCCAGCTTGCTGGAAAGCGGCGGTCGTCCAGTTACTCGAAATCGTACTTATCATGTGTTTCCACATAAAACACTGGTCGGTATTCGTCCTTTATTCAAAGATGATAATAGTGATAGCGACAGTTTAGTCAGCTTTGAGGTACTCAAAACCAATCAGCAAGGTGAACTCCAGACAACACCCAGCGTACAGGCCAAACTCATTCGTGAAGAACGCCATTACAACTGGCACTATTCTGAGTCATCAGGCTGGGATAGCTCCTATACCGTTACTGAGTACGCTACCTATGAGCAACCTTTACAGCTATCTGCAGAAGGTCCAGCAAAACTGCAAGTGCCAGTAAAATATGGTTATTACCGGTTGGAAGTGACAGACCCCAGCAACCAACAAGTTTCCAGCTATCGTTTTTATGCCGGCTGGCAACAAACACCTGACAGTGACAGCCGTCCTGACCAAATCCAATTAACGTTAGACAAAAAAGCTTATCTGGCTGGGGATAACATCCAAGTCACAGTGAACTCACCCTTTGCGGGTCAAGGCTATCTGCTGGTTGAAGGCGACCAGCCACTTTGGTGGGATAGCATTGAAGTACCTGCTGAAGGTAAAACATTTACCATCCCCGTCAGCGAAGATTGGAAACAGCATAATCTGTATGTCAGTGCAGTGGTTATCCAACCAGGCAAAGAGCATCAACTTATCCGTCGTGCAGTGGGTGTTCAACACTTGCCATTAGACCGCAGCCAGCGTGAGTTGGATATTGCAATTGAAGCCCCTGATAAGATCATTCCCAATAGTGAGCTAAAAGCCAAATTGAAACTCACTGGCATTAACAGTGACCAGCCTACTCAGGTTACTGTCGCGGCTGTTGATGTGGGCGTATTGAACATTACCCGTTACGAAACACCCAATCCGAACCAATGGTTCTTTGGGCAACGTCGTTATGAAGTGAATCAATACGACCTCTACCAGAAGATTATTCAGCCAGAGAGTGGCGGTATTGCTGAACTCATGTTTGGGGGCGATGCTGATCTCACCCGAGGAGGACAGCAGCCTGCCAGCGATGTGCAAATTATTTCTCTGTTTTCTGGCCCTGTAACGGTGAACGAACAAGGTGAAGCAGAAGTTAATTTTGCTATCCCCGAGTTTAATGGACAGGTCAGATTGATGGCCGTTGCCTTTAACGATCATCAGTATGGTCATAATGAGCAACCCGTAACAGTAGCTGCCCCAGTCGTCACCCAATTAGCCATGCCCCGATTCCTGGCGAACAATGACGAATCAACATTGGCATTGGATATTCACAACCTCAGTGAGCAAAACCAAGAAGTGGCGCTTCAGCTGACCACTACTAATGGTTTGTCAGTCGTTAAAGACACTCTTCCTGAAACACTATCCCTAGTAAAAGGGGAAAAACAAACCTTACGTATCCCCGTAAAAGCAGGCACGTTATTTGGTACAGCCGACATTCAACTGAATGTAGCGAACATCAAAGTCGCCAATCAGGATGAGCCCATTACACTACAACGCAATTGGCAATTGGGAATACGTCCTGCTTACCCTGCCCATCTGCAGCGTATTCAGCAGCAAGTGTTACCCAACAAATCGTTAACGTTTGATGGCGCTGCTGTTCGAGCTTTGTATCCAACAACTGTGTTGGCGCAACTTTCTATGAGCAGTTATCCCGCCATTAATGTCGCTGCTCATTTTTCTGCCCTGAAAGCCTATCCATATGGTTGCCTGGAGCAAACGACCAGTGGTGTATATCCACAGTTTCAGGCCAGCGATAAAGTTCTGCAGCAACTGGGTATTGAAGGCTCTAGTCAGCAAGAGCGTAAAACGGCCATTCAAAAAGGAATTGATCGAGTCCTGGGTATGCAACGAGGAGATGGCAGCTTTGGCCTGTGGTCCAATACCAGTCCTGAAGAGCCTTGGCTAACCGCTTATGTCACTGACTTTTTACTGCAAGCTCAGCTAGCAGGTTATGCAGTGCCTAAGCAAGCCCTGGACAATGCCCTTGAGCGACTGAAGCACTATGTACAAACCCAAAACCTGCCAGGCAATAACTACCCTGCTTCTACCTTTGCTACTCGTGCTTACAGTGCCTGGGTACTGGCTCAGCTTAGACAAGCACCACTGGGTACACTGCGCACATACTCGCGTCGCTATCAAGATACCACGGATGCTGGGCTAGCGTGGATTCAGCTAGGGCTGGCACTGGATAAAATGGGTGACAGCAACCAGGCTAAAAAAGCAATAGATAAAGGTGTACAACAACTGCGTTTAGATGAAAACTACTATCACAGTTATGGTAGTCGTACCCGTGATTTGAGCCTGGCCATACACTGGTTAGAATCAACCAAGCAATATTCTGCGCTGGTCCGTGAATTGGCGGTGCTCCTGCATGAAAGTTTGAAGAACAAACAATACTTCAGTACCCAGGAGCGTAATGCCTTATTCCTAGCTGGGGTCAGTTTACGCAATCACGGTGAAACCTGGTCCGCAGAACTCACCTTGGACCAAGAAACCACACCTTTGAAAAACCTCGTCAACCTGCAACAAGCCTACGGCTATGAGCAACTCAAAGAGGGATTAACCATCACCACCCAGGATGAGCGAGGCCTTTTTGCAACCCTTGATCTCACAGGTTACCCTTCACAACCACCCAAACCAGTGAGTAACTTGCTTTCTATTCAACGACAGTTTTACAGCTTTGATGGCAAACCAATGACACTCTCTTCATTAAAAACAGGAGATATCGTGATTGTTCGCCTCCAATTGAAGACTGAAAAACCGCTAAGTAATGTGCTGGTCGTCAACTTGTTGCCTGCGGGTCTTGAGTTAGAAAATCAGAACCTGGCAACCAGTGCCAGTGCTGAGCAACTCATGATTAAAGGCACGCCCATCAGCCGCTTACAACGTAACACCGAACTAAGCCATCAGGAGTACCGAGGAGATCGCTATGTTGCAGCACTGAACATGCCTTATACCAACAGCCAATATGAACTGTTTTTCTTGGCTAGAGCTGTTACACCAGGTACTTATAAAGTTCCCCCCGCATTTACTGAAGCCATGTATCAACCAGAATACTTCAGTATTGGTGAAACCATTGATGAGCTTACCGTGAAGTCTCATGTTAATACTGATAATCCCTAGTAAACACTGGGCAATACCTGCTACACGAAGCCGCTATTAACGATGAGCAAGCGGCTAAAGAAGTACCTGCTACGCTACAGGCGCTTGTTATGCTGCTGCGTAGCAGTTTTTTTCACAATCCCCTTAGGATTTTGGGCTGCTGATAAACAGTGGCCTTTACCTTTACCCAATGCATCCCTATTTGCCAGCACCGTCGTCGCCAATGATGGCACCCCCTTACGGAGCTTTGCTGACCATAATGGGGTATGGCGCTATCCTGTTCAGTTAGATCAAGTTTCTCCGCTATATATCGATGCCTTACTCAACTATGAAGATCGCTGGTTTTATAAGCACCCTGGCATCAACCCTATTGCTTTGTTGCGTGCTACCTGGCAAAACATTCGCTATGGTCATATTGTCTCTGGTGGCTCAACCATCACCATGCAGGTTGCACACCTGCTCGACTCACACCCACGAACTTTATCAGGCAAACTCAGGCAGATGTTTCGTGCAATGCAGCTTGAATGGCATTTCAGTAAGCACGAAATTCTGACGCTTTATATCAACCTGGCACCTTTTGGTGGACCGATTGAAGGCGTACAAGCCGCAAGTTTCACTTACTTAGGCAAATCAGCCCGCTTTTTAAGTCACAGTGAAGCGGCCTTATTAGCCGTACTGCCTCAAGCCCCCAGCCGTTTACGCCCTGATCGTCACCCAGAACAAGCAGCCAACGCACGGAATAAAGTACTCCACCGGTTGGCAGCCTTTAATGTTTGGCCTACAGAAACAATTAAGGCAGCTTTAGAAGAAAATGTGATAGCACTAAGGCTAGAAGCACCTCAACACGCGCCTCTTCTAGCACGCAGGCTACACCAGCAAAGTCAGAAAAGTTTCAACCTACCCAAACAAAGCCATTTAAACCAAACCCCGAATGTAGCCCCCTCGCCTTCAAGTCAATCATTATCAACACAGTTAGATACTTTGCTTGAACCCATTCATAGTACAGTTAATCCACAAACCCAGTTACAAGTCTCAACGCTGATTAGCCATTACCAACACCGATTGCAAGAAGGTGCATCCGTTGCAGCTCTGGTTGTGCGCAACAAAGATTTAGCGGTTATGGCTTATCAGGGGACCGTTGACTTTGGTAACCGACAACGTTTTGGTCATGTCGATATGGTAACGGCGACTCGCTCGCCAGGATCAACCCTCAAACCTTTTCTTTATGGTATGGCTTTGGAGCAGGGTTTAATTCATTCTGCATCGTTGTTAAGTGATGCGCCGCTTCAT
Source organism: Zooshikella sp. RANM57 (assembly GCF_050749885.1). Classification (NCBI taxonomy): domain Bacteria; kingdom Pseudomonadati; phylum Pseudomonadota; class Gammaproteobacteria; order Oceanospirillales; family Zooshikellaceae; genus Zooshikella; species Zooshikella sp. RANM57. The sequence goes on from NZ_JBOIUB010000006.1 coordinate 156,016, forward strand.
GAGGGTGACTATCAGCCCAGCAATTTTAGTGGTGGTTTTTATGGGCCAGTATCTGCTAGTGAGGCACTGCAACGCTCACTGAATGTACCTGCGGTTCAACTGCTAAAAGCGGTTGGCCCTAAACCTTTTGCTGATCGATTACGTAATGCCGGTATGCTGCTACAGCTTCCTCATGGCGGTAAAGCTAACCTATCAATGATTCTAGGTGGTGTAGGAACAAGACTTGAAGACTTAGTGAGTGCTTACACCAGTCTAGCCCGTAATGGTTTGGCAGGTGAGTTACGATTCAGCCCTGATGCACCACTGAAAGAACGCTACTTATTATCTCCACAAGCCGCTTGGATTATTCGACAGATATTAACCCGGAGTGATAACCAAGCACTTGCAGCACATACCCAGTCAGTACCACTGGCCTGGAAAACAGGCACCAGCTATGGTTTTCGGGATGCCTGGGCAGTGGGTGTGATGCCTGATTACACCATTGGTGTCTGGGTAGGCCGGCCGGATGGCACGCCTTCTCCTGGTGAATATGGTTTAGTGACAGCCTGGCCGTTATTACGTGCAATTAGCAGTGCCTTACCAAAACAATCAGGGTTTTCTAATCCACCACCAGGAGTAGCACAACAAATCATTTGTTGGCCATTAGGAACAGCCAAATCAAGACAGGAAAACCAACAGGGTAACTGTCACCAGCAACATACAGCCTGGACAATCCAACAACATACACCACCCACCTTATTTCCGACCGTTCAGGGCCAGCAATTGGTCAACCCTGCACCTATTCATATCAATAAGCATGGTCTCCGTGTCAGTTTATCCTGCAACAAGGAGACAACAGAAACACATCATGTAGCACTTTGGCCTCAAGTGTTGGAACCTTGGTTACCCAAACGTTGGCAGCGCCAAGATTTACTTCCACCTTTTGCTGCCGGCTGTTTGCCAGCACAACACTTGGGTCATCAAGCGTTAAGAATTAGCTCATTACAAGACGAAATGCTGATAAAACCTCAGGCAAAAACGGAAGGTAAATACATTGTCAGCCTACAAACACAAGGGGGCTATGGTCAGTTGGCCTGGTATCTCAATGGACGCAATATTGGTAGCAGTCACCCAGGTCAAAGTTTGGTGTATACCCTACCCCGCCCTGGAGAATATCAGGTTGCGGTCACCGACATCTTAGGTCACGTAGATAAAGTAACGATAACCGTGCTAACACCTTGAGTTGAGTGTAAATACAAAACCGCAAAATTTTCTTTTCAGATGAATTTTCTCACAGGTAACTATCTGGTTTATTTAAACAATTTTACTTCGCTTGCTGAAACGGTTTTTATTCAGCGAAAGCTAAGATTGAAACCATCGTGCATATATTGTTGACTAATCATAGTATTACTTCAAACACTTTTTATTTCTTATTAAAAAGATTAAATCAACTCTTATACCAAACGACTTAATCCATTTCGAACATGCCGTAAACCCTTCCCTGGGGGCTCAGCTGCCGCTTCCTTGCGGCAGACGGTTCTGCATGAATCAAACCGTTTGCACCCAGCTTCATACTTATCCATATACTGTATTTAATTAATAAGTCAAACAAATAGGATGACGCCTCAGCGATAAATAAGACAGTCGAGGGTTATTTATGAAGTGCGGTACCCATTGCAGGCCAGGTATAGGCCTTGTGAAGGATATGGAATAAATAGCCCTCAACGAGCCAAGTCAATAAGTATCATTCAATTGAAGGATTTTTGAAAAGAGAGCTGAGCAACATGAGGATTATTCTGAAATTGTTACCTTTAGCAGTTTTTTTGCACACTAATCACTTAAGCATCAGGTAAGCCCACTAGGTTGATTTTGATCAAAAATTTGGGAGTATCTCTTCCTACCCTGAGGAAAATTCAAGTTTTTATTGATTTTACTAGTGATAGTTTAAGCCATTATTTTAGTCGAAAATATTCAAATACCATTACATCTCTAATTTGACATATTTGTTTATTTACAAAACAATTCAGTACTGTATACTTTTTTGTATTTATTATAAATTATTTTAAATCTATAAGGGACATACTGAAGCCCTTGATTCACTTATATCACCAGAAAATTCAGACTCATAACCGTTAGGTGAAAAACCTTTATTGAAAATTAAGTTTGTACTAGAAAGAAGGTCTAGAAAGCTTGGAAAAATATCTTCATTACAACTAATAGCTTCAATATATTTAAGCAAAAATACCGAACAAATTTCATCCTTATCATTACTCGACCTCAAAAACAATGAACGCTTAATGGAGTCTTCAAGATCTAATACAAACTTCATGATAAGATCTTTATTCATAAGTCTTTGAATTTTTATCCCACCAACGAGACAATCTTTTACAAAATCATCAAAATCAATCTCTCCAATTTCAGGCCTATTTCTTTTCTGTCCATTAAAAGATAACTTTAAGCTTTGATATAAATCTGATGATACATTCGACAAGTCCTCCTCAATCGATTGAACAAATTCACAAAGAAAACTATCTACCTTAACTTCATCACAAACAAAACCATTTAAAATACGACGTAAAATATCAATATTAGAGAAAACAACAGACTCAATACAGTATCCATCATGACTTATTGCAAGCGAATCCACACCCATTTTTCTTTCCATACATTCTTTTAACTCTCTATTTACAGCTTCAGTCGAAAAATCTCTATCAAATATTACCACCCACCTTTTTCCCGAAAAAAGTTCAGACAGTGTTCTTTTGTTATACTCTATCTTATTAAGAATATTATCTTTACCTCTAAGAGGAAAGAATTTAAATTCTGAAATATTTCTCTCTCCCCCTTTAACATAAGCAACCTTTTTTGCCAAGCGCTCTAGATAACATGCATCATCATGACCCTCAACAAACACTATATTTTTAGCTTTATTTAGATTTTCTAAAGATAAAATCACTCCTCCCAGTGCTTTTTTAATCTCATCAAAACTCTTTGATGGAAGTGGGCTTAATTCCTTTGTCCTTTTATACTCATCACATAAATAGAATACCTCATTTTCACCAGCACAGCTCACAAACTGATCATTATGACTAATAACAAAAAACTGATTATGTTCAATATTTCTAAGGTGTGTTATTAGGTTTTGCTGTAGCTTACTGTGTATGTGAGAGTCAGGTTCATCAACAAGTAAAAGCTTAAGTGGGGCATCTATGAACTCAATTGTTGCTAAAATTTCTGTTATTTGTAAAAAACCACTGCCCTGTAAGTGCAAGTCATAAAATCCTGAACCGTTAATTGAAACTGTCAGATTAATATATTCATCTTTTTTTTCTTTACCCTTTTCAGGCAATCTGAACTCGACATTCTTTTCCAGTATTTCAGAGATACTTTTTGCCAACTCAACTATTGAATCCCTTTTAGAAATTATTTTATTTCGCAACACTTCATGTGAGAGACCTTTCTGAATTCTTTTTTTTATTTGAGCTTCGTTAAAGTATGGCTCAAACTGATGAACTCCAGAAACAGGCCTTGTTTGATATATAAAAACAGCTTCATCGAGAAATTCACCATTATTTTTACAAAATTCGCTTGCAAATGAGAAAAACTGATCATTATCAATAATTTGAACTCTATAAAATGCATTTTCTATTGAAGTAGGCTTAGAAACTTTAAAACCCAAATCCCAAGTGACTTCATCATCATGATTCGTTAGAGAAACAGTTATTTCTGCTCCAGATTTAGGGTTAAAAAAAAGATCATTATCCCCAGTAATACGTAAAAAATCTAGCTCCTGATAGTTTACATACCTACTACCAGAGGTCTTATAAAATCCTTTTCTTGATGTTTGAATGTACGTCTGATAACACTTTTCCCAAAGATGAAGCGCTTCAAAAATAGTTGATTTACCTACACTATTTTCACCAATAATAATATTAAAATCATGATTATTCTTAATTGTTATTTCTTCAAATGCTTTAAAATTCTTGAGTTTAACTCGGCTAATCCTTAGTTTCATTTTTGTTGCACTCCCAAAATAAATGCGAGCAACTTTATGAAAGAATGAAATTTTTTCTCCTTACGTAATAGTAGCATAACAACAATAGTACTGATGAAAGAACTACCTGTTTTAGCTCAATAATTAATCATCTTCGTTAATTAACAATAAAGAGCTACCTCTAGGTAATTTTTCAAAAACAGCCTCAAACCAACAAAGCCAGCCATCACTATCGAACTGTCTGCCGCAAGACGCGGCAGTCAAGCTTACAGGGATGGATTTACGGCATGTTTCGTGGGGTTGGCTAGGCTTTAGAAGAACTTATTGGTAGCACTTACCCAACTTAACTAATTGCTAGCCCCCTGCTTGTTTTGCTTGATAGCCATCTTTAGTCAACCGTTGTAGCAGCTTTTCAACGTGGTCGCCCTGAATCTCAACAATTCCTTGCTTCACCGCACCGCCCGTTCCACAATACTGCTTTAACTGTTTTGCATAGGCTTTTAAGTCGTTGCCGGTTTGTGGAAGTCCTGTGACCGTTGTGACGGTTTTACCACCACGACCTTTGACCTCTCTGCGCACACGTACTACACCATCTGTGTACGTTGATACAGGCTCATTGTTATTTTTCTCAGGATCAATTCGTCCACCATCTGTGGTATAAACCAAACGACTGTTTTCAGATCGATTATCAGAGCCATTACTGGTATTTCGACGTTTTGACATACAACCTATAACCTCTTACTTGACGCTATTAAGGATAATCACAATGGAGCTGGATCTTGCTGTTCGCTTTTTAGTCATTGCGGCTGATAGTTTCATTGGGTTGATACTCATCGCACTTGTATTGTTTGTGATCTACCTTATCTTTCTTTATTGTATTGATATTACCCAAACAAAACACGCTATTCGCCGTAATTATCCCATTATTGGCCGATTTCGCTACACATTTGAACATTTAGGAGAGTTTTTTCGACAGTACTTCTTTGCCATGGACCGTGAAGAACTGCCATTTAACCGCGCACAACGAAGCTGGGTCTATCGCACTGCAAAAAATGTTGATTCAACCGTCGCTTTTGGTTCCACTCGTCCTTTAAATGTGCCTGGCACTGTGATGTTCATGAACTGTGTTTTCCCCACGCTTACTGAGGATGCGGTGGAGCCAAGACGTATCACCATTGGACCTTATTGTCATGAGCCTTATGCAACCGCTTCATTATTTAATATATCAGGGATGAGCTACGGTGCTTTATCCACACCCGCAATACAAGCATTATCCACAGGTGCGGCTAAAGCCGGTATTTGGATGAATACTGGAGAAGGTGGTTTATCAGAATACCATTTGCAAGGTGGATGTGATCTGGTCTTTCAAATAGGCACAGCCAAATATGGTGTTCGAGACAGTGACGGCTTATTGGACGACAGCAAGTTAAAAATAATCGCTGATTATCCACAAGTAAAGATGTTTGAAATAAAACTCAGCCAAGGGGCAAAACCCGGTAAAGGAGGTATTCTACCGGCTGAAAAAGTCACAGCAGAAATCTCAAAGATCCGAGGTATTCCAGAAGGGCAAGCCTCTATCAGCCCCAATGGTCACCCAGAAATTAGATCCGTCCAAGATCTACTTGATATGATAAACCGTGTTCGTCGCATCACAGGTAAACCTGTCGGCTTTAAAACAGTAATTGGTGACAGTGAATGGTTGGATGATCTCTTCCATGCTATCCAACGCCGAGGGGAAGAGTATGCACCAGACTTTATCACCATTGATGGTGCGGAAGGAGGCACAGGTGCGGCCCCCATGAGTTTAATGGATTATGTAGGTCTGCCACTTGCTGAAAGCTTGCCTTTAGTGGTTGATAAATTAAATAAATATGGCCTGCGAGAACGAATTAAAGTCATAGCCTCTGGTAAATTAATTAATGCGGCAGATGTCGCCTGGGCCATCTGTCTTGGTGCAGATTTTGTTACATCTGCCCGAGGATTTATGTTTGCACTAGGCTGTATTCAAGCACTGCGCTGCAATAAAAACACCTGCCCTACGGGCATTACTACTCATGACCCCAAGCTTCAAAAAGGCTTGGTGGTTCCTGACAAAGCTGAACGTGTTAAAAATTATGCACATAACATGGTTCATTATGTGGGTATCATTGCCCATTCTTGTGGGTTAAAAGAGCCGAGAGAATTAACCCGTCACCATGCACGTATTGTTATTCAGTCCGGGCAATCTATTTTACTGAGTGAGTTGCATCCTAATGTGATAATCAAAAGCCAAGAAAAGAAAGAAAAAAATAATATTATTGCACGAGAAAAAAATAACTCTTAATTTTGCTTAAAGACTATATACCCTGAAATAAAAGTCGTTTTCATCAATGAGTAATATGTGGAGTTCAAATGACACCTGGTATCAACTTAGCAATTAAGAAAAAAGTTCCTCACAAAGTGCACGAGTATATTCATGATACATCAAGCACATCCTATGGGATGGAAGCTGCCGAAAAAATGGGTATACCCGCTGAAAGAGTTTTTAAAACATTAGTTGTCAATCTTGATAGCAAAGAACTTGTTGTCGGTGTTATCCCTGTATCTTCAATGCTCAATATGAAACTCATAGCAAAAGCTGCAGGTGGAAAAAAAGCTTCTATGGCTGAAAAAGCTGATGTAGAACGCTCAACAGGCTATATCTTAGGTGGTGTGAGTCCTCTTGGACAAAAGAAAAGATTAAGAACCATTATCGATTCTTCAGCAAAAGATCATTCTACTATTTATGTGAGTGGAGGCCGAAGAGGTTTAGAAATCGAATTAAACCCTAATGACCTATTAAAACTTGTCAATGGTATATTTTCTGAAATAACCTCATAAACTAACCTTAAGGGTACCTCTATAAATAGTGATTTTGTGTATTTTTAAAGGTACCCTTAAATTTAATTCTTAAGTAAAAATCTTATAAGATTGATTAAACAGTGACTCTTTTTTAATCGACATAAAATACTGCTGAAGCTTTATGAATATTTAAATAGATAACGTTGTATTATCTCAATTATTGCCCTGCATTGTTAGCATCAAACGCTACAATAGAATTTATATGATGGTAAGGAGATAAAGGCATGAAGGGGCACACTAAAACGTTACTGTTACTTTTTTCAAAACAAACAGCAAGAATAATTTCTTGGAATAACTTAAAACTTGTCACCTTTTGTTTACAATTCATAATTTGTACATCCATTTCCTTATCGTATGCAGATTTTACCGTAAAAGAGTACCCAGTACCTTCTGGCTCTCGCCCTCATGATGTAGCTCCCGCTGTAGATGGCGGCATTTGGTATACTGCTCAACGTAAAGGTGCATTGGGTTATCTTAACCCGAATACTGGACAGACAGTGCATATTCCTTTAGGAAAAGGCTCTGCTCCCCATGGCGTTATTGTAGGCCCAGATGGAGCACCTTGGGTAACTGATGGCGGTCTTAATGCCATTATCCGGGTTGATCCTAAAACTAAAACAATAAAACACTTCCCTTTAGCCAAAAATACAGGTTACACCAATTTAAACACTGCAACCTTTGATAATGAGGGAATTTTATGGTTTACCGGTCAATCCGGGGTATACGGCAACGTTAATCCTACAACAAAAGCCGTAAACGTTTTTCCAGCGCCAAGAGGAAGCGGTCCATATGGCATTCATACTACCCCTTCCGGTGAAGTCTATTATGCTTCGCTTGCAGGTAATCATATTGCACATATCAATATTGAATCAGGCACTGCCAAGCCTATTGATCCACCCACGCCAAAACAAGGTGCCAGACGAGTATGGTCTGATTCTAAAAACCGGATTTGGGTAAGTGAATGGATTGCCGGTAAAGTTGGAGTTTATGACACAACAACCAAACAATGGCGTGAATGGACACTCCCTGGAAATAATCCCAAGGCTTATGCCGTTTATGTAGATGACCAGGATATTGTATGGCTGAGCGATTTTGCGGCTAATGCTATTGTACGTTTTGACCCAAATACAGAAACCTTTGCTCGCATTACTATTCCTAGTCCAAATGGACAGGTGAGACAAATCTTAGGGCGACCAGGGGAAGTATGGGCACCCCAATCAGCGCAAGATAAACTTATGGTGATATATACCAAGTAGCTTACAGCTTAACTACTGCTAAACTGTAAATACTTTATTTTAAGTAAGGTCTGCAAGGATGTATTACAATGATCTGTCCATCATGTAACGGTTTTCTGAAGGGCTATAATACTCAATGCTCATGTGGTTATAGATTTATATTCAACGCTAAATCTGAGCCTTTTAATGATAATAAAATGAAAAAACTAGAGTTAAAGGCCAGTGCACTTAACACACGTTACTTTACTAAAAACATGCTTTACAGTGTATTTCTAAAAGCCTCTGCGAAATCATTATACGCACCTTTAATTATTGCTGTCATTTTTTGCATTATTCTTTCAACAATTTTAATTAGTACTTTATCATTTTTTGGACTCATAATCGCGCTTATTGTAACTGGCATTGTAATAATCCTGGTAATGAATGCTAACAAACCGATGAGTATAGATAATTTTTCAGATTACTACAAACGGTGGATGGATGCCGGTAGAAACAATGACTACTTAATTAGTCAGCCTAAACTTAAAAACCCTCCAGCTAAATGTCAGGAAAGTGATATATTTGCCTATGGCGCTGATCGTATCATTGTTGTTGATGATCCTTTATTTGTCGATTGCTTAATATTAAATGATGAGCATATGCGATCCAAAGGTTTAATTGTTTCAAAAGATGGTTATCCACTCTACTTAAAAAATCAGTTTAAAACATTACTTGAGCAAACAGAAAATATACCTATTCTTTTATTACATTCGACGAGTCAAACCAAAGTCAAAATGATTCTGTCCATTGAAAAAAGCTTCAACGTTAAGTTAAACCCTAAACAAGTATTCGATATCGGTTATTACGAAGCACAAATCAAGCAAGCTAAGCCGTTACATAGACGTATGAGAATAACAAAGTGTGCAGTAGACATGCTACCTTACCCTCTTTCTACACAGTTAATGAGTAAAGATAAATCCCATTTACAAGATATGCTGCTACTGGGTGCAGCCACTGCAGCCTCTTCATATGTATCCTTCTCTTTAGCAGATGACTTTGGATAAAAAATAAAAACATGAGCGGACTTATTGGCTATTTTGGTTGCCAACCCGGCGAAATCATTCAGCAAATGCTTTACCAGCTTGAATATCGATTTACTAACAGTCCTCAGCAGGTGTCAACAAGTGAGTTTACAGCAATCGTTGCTACAGTGCCTGACCAGGCTAATCATAACTATCACGCCGGTGTATGGCGTAAGGACAACTTAGTTTTAGTGATCAATGGTTTTTTTACTGGTGAAACATATAATACAAAGCCGCAAGATATAATAGTGAATTATGTTCAAAATGGAATAAACGCATTATGCAACCTTGAAGGCGCATTCACCATTGCTTTATATGACAGGTTGTCAAATACAGGCTATTTAATAAGAGATGGATCTGGTCAAAAAACACTATATTTTGGCCAAGTAGAACAAACCCTGTTCTTTGCAGTCGAGCCTAAAGCTATACATCAATTACCTCATTTTTCACCACAGTTGAATTACGCTGCATTAGCACAGTATCTTAGCTTCAGTTTTGTACCGGGCTGCAATACTATGCTGAAAGGATTATATGAATTACCTGCTGGACACTATCTTACCTGGAAAAATAATGAGTATGCATTGAAACGCTACTTTCTTTTTGAACAAGCGTCAGTCAAGCCTATTTTTCAGTCACAAACTGTAGACAAATCAGCCCTTCAGTTTAAACGTTTATTAACATCTGCTGTAGGGGATAGACTGCCAAACACAAATGATTTAGGTATCTTTTTATCTGGAGGCTTGGACTCAAGTGTGGTGACAGTGGAGTTAGCACGTCTAAAACCAAAAAACCTGAACACATTTTCAATCCACTTTGGTAAAAAATACCCAAACGAATTAGACTATGCCAGAGCTGTAGCAAAACAGCATAATACCCAACATCATGAAGTACATATTAAGCCTAAGCATTTTTTACAACGATTAAGCAATATTATCTGGTTATTAGACGACCCGATTGGTGACCCAATAACAGTGCCCAATTTTGAATTGGCCCAATATGCTAGCAATTACAGCCAATGGATTTTTAATGGCGAAGGCGGAGACCCATGTTTCGGTGGCCCCAAAAATTACGGTATGTTACTAAGTCACTGGTATGGAACTGATTTTGCTGGTCCAGATAAACAAATGCGAGAAATAAATTACCTAAAATCTTTTCAGCGCGCATATGATGAATTGGATAAACTTTTAACACCAGATGTAAAGCATTCTTTCTCTCATGATACAGACCTGGTTGGCATACTATCCCCTTTCTTCAATACCCAAATGCCTGATACTTTACTTAATAAACTAATGGCTATGAATATTCGTTTAAAAGGTGCACATTTAATTTTGCCTAAAGTTGAACGGATGCTGCAAGCTCATAAATTAAATGCTCTATCTCCTCTCTTTGATGAACGTATTGTACGTTTTAGCTTTAGATTACCTGGTAATCAAAAAATTAATCATGGTGATGAAAAATTAGTGATTAAGCAAGCCTATCAGTCGCAACTACCCGCTATAGTGATTAATCGAGCTAAAAGTGGTATGCGTGTACCTGTCCAGTTTTGGTGCCAAGGTGAAATGAAGCGCTATATAAAACATATTTTTTCTAAAAAGGAAGTAACTCAATCAGGCATATTCAATTATGAACGACTTAAACAGTTAATAAATTACAATACAGGTGAACATAATAGTCGGTTTGGCATTAAACTTTGGATGCTTTTAACTTTTGAGATTTGGCGTAGATTAGTCATTGAAAAACACTCTATTTAAAATGGATACAATCACTTTTATTTGAAGATAGTTCACAGTGAAACCGACAAAACAGAGTATAAATGGTAAAATATGGAAGATTTAATGATATGGAATAACTATTCCGGATTATTGTTTGATGATAGTCAGAGTAATTTTCCCACTCGATTATTTGGTTATCAAACTTTTGATCAAAACCAACCTACCATAGTGCACATTGATAATGCTGGTGCTTGTTTTGGATATGTGTATGCTGGTCAGTTATCCATTCAGGATAACATGGTAAACTGGCAAGTAAGGCGAGAACAATGGTTTCACATACCCACAGGTTGTCAATTGATACTACAACCATTTACTAGCGTTGTCATATGTCAGCGTCTCGGCTATCAAGGAATACACATAATGGGAGGCCCTATTGAACACGCTGGCCGACTCCGTTACATAGATGGTTGCACTGATACATTACTTTGTTGTCCTCCATTAGCAGGTGACCCTTGCCTAAATCTCTTGCATTTTCCCCCTCATATAAATCAGACTCCACATACTCACCCCAGCATGCGCGCAGGAATCATTGCAAGAGGAAATGGTATATGCTGTACTGGAAATGATACCATCAAATTACATGAGGGTATGATATTTATGATTCCCCCTGGTGCTTTACATAACTTCAAAACAAACGATCAGAGTATGGATGTAATCGCCTATCACCCAGAAAGCGATTGGGGTCCTACCCATGAAGAGCACCCAATGATCAACCGAACATGGGTTAGCGGACAAAAAATAATTAATTAAATGTCTACTAATCCTGATAATAACTATAAGTATCTAACGACTGACTCCTAATATTTATAATGGTACTGGATATGTTAGCAAGGTAAAGTGCAGTGCATTTAGACCAAAATGAACCAAAATTGCAGCAGAAAGTTTTCCTGTTTGATTATAAATCACCCCATAACCAAACCCCGCTAATGTAGCTAGTACTACAAATGGAATACCTCCAGAAAAATGTACGAGTCCAAATAATAGACTGGTCAAACATAAAGCTAATGCTTGTCCATGCTTAAAGTGAATCATTACATGCTGCAAACGTTGTTGAATGAAGCCTCGAAAGAAGGCTTCTTCAGCAATACATGTAAAGAAAAGATTTACTAGAAAAAACACTAAGGTAAATTCAGGCCACTTTGGCTCCCAACCCAATCCTGTCAACCAAGCAATAAAAAAAAGAACAAGCCATACAATAGGAATTAACAACCAGTTTTTCACATATTTAATAAGTCCAGATGAACGTGACGTTATCAAGAGTAACAATACAATACCAGCAATGCCTTTATCAAAATTGGCATTTAGATTAAATGCTGGAGCCCCTTCAGATACTGTAACATTGTTATACAACTGTACATTTTCAATGCCAGGGATAGAATGTATTGCTAACAAAAAAGAAAACAAACAACATATAACAAACAAAGATAAATAAAGCCATTTTTGTTTGGTGAATTTTAACAAATAGCATGTTACTAACAACACTATTAACAGTATTGATATAATTAATGACAGCCGATCACTGCAGGTAAATAAGAGGACTGATAAAACAGAAAATCCTAATACTAACTCACGCACTATATGTATACGAGTATCAGCGGCAAGTACGCCTAAGGTTAAAGCCATAGCTAAGCTAGCATATGTTAATAACATCATTTCATTCATCATTTTAATAATATAGTTGAGTTGCACTAAGTAAATCTTGCACTAACATACCATGAAATTGATTTATTATCTTTAAAAACGATTATTAGTACTCAATATGGGTGATATTGTATATAATGCAACCAATGACTTATAAAGCATCAACTGTAGGGAAGATGCTACATCTATCCCTGAGACCTAGTAACAATATGAATTTATTATCTAAAACTGCGTTTTCCTAAATATTCACCTTTTTTAACGGACTAAATTACTTATTCATCTCATCCTGCTAAATACTGATTATGCACTCATAATTCTTCAGTATATTCTGATAAACATTTTTAAACATAAGTTTTGACATTATTTTAGCGTTAGCGATAATAAAAAATATTAATTAGGAATTCAGCCGCCAAAAATAATATTTATAACTATAATTTATAGCAATCATTTTTTGAGATTTAATTAGTCAGGTGATACTTTCAGTATAAAACTAAAGTCTATGAATATAGCTTAATGTAAGTAAAGCCAAGGTTTAGGATTTGAATTAGGTAGATGGGTAAGATAATCTATGCCTAATTCTTCAAGAATGGCATAAAAAAATCTATCTCCACCTGCAGGGGAAAACCAAAAGATGGAGATAGGCCACAATTACGAGCAAGGAAATTGAGAATACTCAATAAATCGATACCAACGTATTACTAATAACTCTATTCGTCAGTATGCTTTATGTATTAGGATCCAATATCAGTCATAAAGCATTTATTGCATAAAACTTGACTTACATAGCAATTATCAATTTAATGACTTACTATGAATGTCTTATAACTCACTATAAATAAATATACAGACTATTTAAAGCATTTTATTGTCGCAATATGTCGCTACACTTTTCAAATTATAGCCAAATTAATTTATTCTATAGAAAAGCATCAACTAAATTAACTGTCAGCTAAACAGAGTTTAAATTTTTTATGCCAAGCGTTTCAAATTTTATTATGGGCAAGGATGCATTTCACTTGCTTCAAAAATTCCAAGATTTGTACTTACTGAATGCCTAAACGTATAAATAGTAAACCATCTCAGTTTAGAGATGGTTTAAACAATATATTATTTTGGATTAGATTTTTTAACGAATTTTGTCAGAATTACTATTTGCTGCCCATTCACTCGGCCTTCAATATGTTCTGGGTTATCTGCAACCAAAGAAATTCCTCGTACAACAGTTCCACGCTTAGCGGTAAAATTAGCTCCTTTCACATTCAAATCTTTCACTAAGGTAACATTGTCTCCCGCTTCTAATAGTGCACCATTACTATCTATGTGCTTCACAGCCTCTTCTGAGAATGCGCCTTCTCCCGTCTGCTTTGCCCAAGCCAGGGTTTCATCATCCAGGTACAACATATCCAATAAGTCCTGAGGCCAACCTTCGCCACTTAAACGTGTTAACATTCTCCATGCCACAACCTGGACAGCGGGTACTTGGCTCCACATACTCTCATTAAGGCAATGCCAGTGATGCACATTAATTTTTTCAGGGTCTTCCAACTGATCCGTGCAAGTACGACACGCAAGTAACGTGTCTTCAGGACTGTGAGTGGAGTTCGGTGGCACTTCGTAAACAGCTAAATCCTCTGAAGCGCCACAAAGCTCACATTTAGATTCACTACGTGCATATAATGTTTGTTCTGTATTCATGAATAACTCTGTCTTCATATGTTATATGACACTATTATAACGCGAATGCCCTCTGTATGGGATGGCAAAATCACTTTATATACTAAATCAAGCTATCAATTGAATGTTCTTTCTAGGCTAACCCTAAGTGGAATATCAATGGTAAACTTGGTTTATTCATTTACAGCTAAACAATTATTGAAACTTAATTGAGCTATTATCTTAACAAATAATAGCTTGAGCAGTGCTAAATCACCAACATACGAAAGAGTACTTTTCAATTTAAAATCAAATTCTTTTTTAATAATTATTACCAATCAATAATTATATATTTTTGTATAAAATACAACCAACCATCTAACCAATCTTCAAAACTCAAAAAAATAATGATACATCCTTCAGCACAGGTATATTAATAAAAATTTGAATTCAATAGTTCTAAATTTTATTAATAAAAACCCATCTAAAAAAGCAATGACTTTTTGATTATTTAACAGATAATGGCGTTTACGGATCATGCTTTACAGTGTAAAAAATCAAAAGGAAGTTACGTATAAACACCTACAAAACCGATCAACTATTGGCAAAATGAATAACTTTATTACAAAATTTTTGTGGGGCTATTAAAATATAGGCATAATTACCTGTTTGTACTACATGATGAGTTACATCAAAATAACATTTAATAACCATTATATACTCTGCGACTTTCAATTTATTAATTCAAAAAGTCTTTATTCACTTAAGAAGTAAGGAAAAGAAGTATGAAATTTATTGGAATAATTCTGATTCTATTTGGATTGGTGGACTTAGTGGGTAGTTACTCTGGGTTTGATGTATGGGGAGAAAGTATTGGTATTCAACTTCCAGAAATCATTTGGAGGTTCTCTGCTTATATTGAATTAGGACTTGGATACTTCTTATTCAAAACCGGGTCTAGCTCCTAAACTACCCCATATCAACAACTCGCAAAACGTAACTACAAGCAAGTAAGCACAAAAACATAGGGCAACAGTTCCATTCTGGTTGCCCCTATCCCCTTCTTAGCGTTTATTGTCTACGCTCTTCTCCATCTTCCAATATAGGTATATTTACTTACCACTCCCTTAGCAACATAAAAGCAAATGCTTAAACTAGAGTAAACAAGGCCAATATTAAACATTCGTTTTAAACTTTTGAACCGTGTTGTTCAATTCTTCTTTACCACAATACTCTTAACTCTCTAAGATATTGTGGGTCGCTTATTCATCATTTGGTAACAACATGCCTTCATGGTCAATTATCAGCAACAAAAAGAGTCAACTTCTTTTCATTCATAGATCATCTAAATCTTCAAGATCGCATCAATGGTGTTTTCCTGGTGGAGGAATAAAACCGAGCGAAACAGCTGAGCAAGCATGTATTAGAGAAACCAAGGAAGAAACTGGGCTAGATATTACTATTCGCGATTTAATCGCTAATATAAAAGGCCATTATTACTTTAAATGCACACTAAAGGACGATCAACAAAAAATCACCTTAAAACAAAATGAAAGCGACAAATATATCTGGGTAGACCCCGCCAGACTTCTTGAAATTGGTATGATCATGGATTTCAAAAAAATTTATTTTGTTCTGAAAAAAGTTGGATACACAGTCGAGCTCACTGAACAAGTAAAAAAATCACTCGAACTAAAAGCTTAAAAAAGGTTACTTTTAATTGTTATGTATAATTAAATAATCGAATATTTAATTATCTCCACTACCATTGATATATACTGAGTGTAGTATCGTGGTTATATTGATAACTAAGCTATGACATAGTTTTTCTACAATTAATACTATCTCATGAAAACTGTCACTCTGTGCTTTTTCTTACTAGCTAATATTGCACAAGCCAAAAGTACTATTGTAAATATTGGCTATGTTATTCATGGCCCACCTTTTCATCTTGCAGAAAAAGGCAAGTTAATTGGTGGTATTGTATTTGACATATCTAAAAATATTGCCCAAAAAGCAGGTTTAGTCCCAGTCTTTACTCAATTACCAACAAAACGTACTGATGAAATGTTAGTTAAAGGCAGTATCCAGATGTTATGCTTTCATAATCCTAAATGGTCATATCATCCTGATAAGCTTTTGTGGGGACCAGAAGTACTAAAACGTAAAGAGTTCTTCATCATCTCAAATAATACACCTGATTTAAAAAGCTATGATGATCTTAAAAGTAGATTTATTGGAACTCACTTAGGTTATCATTATAGCCCGATGCTCACAAAGCTATTTGACACAGGTATTGCTAGTAGAATTAATAAGCAAAAAACATCTAGCCTATACAAATTACTACAGATGCAACGCGTTTATACCCTAATTGACAACGAATACTCTTTTTATCACCGAGTTCGAACAGGTGATGCCGAAGGATTAAAACTCTCTTCTCTGATAGATAAGGAATATTCTTTACATTGTGCATTTAGCAAACATAACATCACGTTGACGAACTTATTACTTAAAGCAACCGAAATGATGATAGAAGATAGCTCATTCATCCATTTATTGAACAAATATACCCAAAAAGAATAAAATTTTCATTGTTATACATATTCAGTATTATATTTTGTTGCTGTTTACTTACAAGAAGTAACCACTCTAAGTAATAGTTAATTGCTATTAATATACACTGACTGATAGCAAACCATTTTAAGCGTTGGTGTGTTGATTTATCTATAGCAATTAGAGTTGTCGATAATATTGAAGACTCTAACTTAGAGACAAAGGGGTGGGCAAAGCTTCACATTTATATACATCAAGTTTCATACTATGCTTTAGAACAGTTAAAATAACTCTATCTACAATAACCTCATCGCGTTTAAGGATTCATTTCCATTAACATGCCACATGAAGTTCGTGAATAATTAAGTCAACTCCCATGAATCCTAATGTCACATCTAAACCTAAAATAATTTGGCATGAAGTACAAAGTGGAAACCCAAAAAAGTTGGCATGTCATAATGAGGTCATATAGAAATACACGCTATCCCAAACGGGACATATCCATCACAGTAAACCCCTCATATCAAAGATGTGATAAAGGTCATCCATTTATGGGTCTTCTTGCAAAGCTAACTCTTATCAGCCTCATTAGTTTGAATTTTAGTGCTGCGCTAGCAAATCAAAAACAACTAATCGCTCATTCAAAAACAATGCAGCTCAGGATATATGCCACTGCAGAAGACAATGCAGTATGGTGCGGTGAACAAGTTAATATTCTCCTACAAGGCGAGTCAGCTAAGAGTTTTTCCAACACTACTAAAGTTCAGCAGCTATCTCAACGTTTAGGTATTTTGCTAAATACTAAAAAAGAAGAAAATGACCCTACATTTTGTCCTGCAGTGAATACCGTCATCATCACAGCCAAAAAGCACAATGGTGTTGTAGCTTTTACAGGATTAGCCTCACGTAGCAAGAATTGGCAACTTGAAATGAATACCCAGCCAATTCAAGAAACTTCTCCAAGCCACGAAGTCGTAGATCAGGCATCATCGGAACAATCCAGTTCAGAAAACAGCCTATGGGAACCGCCAAAATACCAAGAAGCATTATCCTACTTTGGTGTAAAAGACTATGAAATAAGCACTAAAGATCAACGCTGTAAAATTCGGATCCCACAGATCCCCACAGGGAAAGACCCCAGACTTCTTTACATTGAATACACTGGTTTAAGCTGTGACAGCAAACGGTTTGTTTATGGATTGGGAAAAGTAACTACTCATCAAACTGATGGCTATATTTTAAACCGGTTAAACGGTAAATTTGCTCATGGATTTCCTATTGATCCCCAGCTCAACCTAGCTCATTCCATTTTTTTACACCGCTTTCAGCTTCAACAACAACAGTATCTCTCCTTTTACCTTGGTAATGCGCCTAAACTTAAAGCACATTTTATTGGCTTACTTACTATGAATAACGGAGTATGGCACTTCAACCAACGAAAAGTTATTGTTGTATCCAGCCCAGAAATGGGTGAGAGTTCTACCCAACGCCAAGGCTTATTTAATGTAGCTGAAGCCTTACTCCGCAAAATAACAAGTAATGTAACTTCGTTTAACCTACTGGCCGTTAATAAGCTCACCTTCCCACTTGAAAATAATGAACACATTATCTTTCAAGTGACGGCAACTAAAGATAGGGATAATTGGCTTGAAGAAAATTTTTCTGAAAAACTGATCTCATCGGATAGCTCCGAACGTAAGCCACTACCTACACCGCAGGAAGGTGCAATTTCTTCATTAATTCGACAAGATACTCAAATGTTACGCAATGCGGATTTTGCAACCAAACTCACTTATCTATTTCCTAAAGCGGATCAATTAGGTAACCCCTTAGAGGCTGCCGCAACATCTTTATTAGAGAAAAAACCTATTCCTGTCTTCAATCTAGTTCATATCGACAGCACTGATACTAATAAATCAACTACAGATTGGCCTTATTTAATGCACATAACTAACCATCCAGCACTAACTAAACCAGGCTGGTACTTATTATGGGCACAAGTTACTGGCAACTCAAAAATAAAAGCGAGTAACCACTTTCTGATTCCACAACTAGAAGTAAAAAAAGTTGCTGCATGTAAACAGGAAAAATGTGCCGAATTTAATGACGTGACTCAGCTAGTTTTAAAACGCTATAACATTGACGAGTGGCAGTAATAGGAGCTGTAATGAATCGCTTTTTAAAAGTTACAGTTATTGCTATTGTAACCCTGAGCCTCATCATTGGTGGCTGGTTCTATCTTCAACTTAGTGCAGAGAAACGCTTGATAGCTCAGCTTGAAAAACTTCAATTACTTGATGATTTTCAATATGATCATGCGTTCTACAATCCACTTACTCAATCAATGACCCTTCTTAACCCAACAATTACATACGAGGTTAAAGGGAAACCTCTCACGATTAATGTTGAATCAGTTTCAACCACATTAGTGACAATTCAAGAGCCAGAAGACTGGTATACAGGTACACTAACAATTGAAGGTTATAATGTAGATTTCATTAATCATTTAAACCTTTTAATTCCTCCCGATCACCCTGCTCGCCCCACACTAAGAGTACTCATTGCAATGGGTTACCAACATCAGCCCATGAACTTAGCTATTGACTGGGAATACACTCCTGAACTTGATAGCGTTGAAATTCATTCACAATTACAAATTGATTCCCTTGGTTCATTAATCTCAGATACAACATTCGACAGGCTTCGCCTCGCTAGAAAAGAACTTCAGCAAATAGGGGTATCAATTTTATCTGGAAATACATCATTACCTTATGACTTAACCAACCAGCGATTAGGTAGCCTACGAGTTCAGCATATTGATTTACAATTCGAAGATCGTGGTTTGTTATCTCGTATTAAGGAATGGCATAAACTTACCTTGCAGTCTACTCCAGATACTGAACCTACATCACTGGTTAACGAAGTTCAAAATAATCAGTGGTTACAAGATCTACAAAGACAAGGGCTCTCTAAGACTGTAGCCCAAGAATGGTTAGATGCTTTTAGTAATTTTGTTGAAACAACCGGTATCTTAAAAGTCAACACACAAATTGAAAGACCCGTAAGCTTAAGAACACTGAGTAAACAGCATTCTTGGCAAAATATCACAACAATGCTTCACCTTTCTGTAGAGTCATAAGTAATATTACACTCATTTAAAAGTAACCAAGAATTTGGATGAGGAGAGTTGTATAAAACTAATCAAATATTAAAGTCAATACAGTTAAAATATAGGAAGTTTAGGGTATAAAAAATTACATCCGTATATTATTTATACCCTATCAAATCTATTATTCACTTACCGCAAAACCTTTATAAAAACAATACTGCGTTATAATGTATTATTATCATTTTCGGATGCATTTAGCATACGTTTCTTCTTTACAATTATTCTTGGTTGAGAGATATTTTTTTCAACCTTATCATAGTTATATTCAGTTTTATCATAATAATTATTATAATTTGACTGCTGATGTAACATATAAGGATGACGTACTGTTTGCCTTGTTGGCGCAGTATTGTTATTACGGGGAGCTTCTACTTTTTTATGCTTGTAGGACTTAACTCGACGGAAATAATCCTTGATATCCTTTTCAATTTCTTCTTTCCCTTCATAAATTTCCAGCCGTTTTACTGGAACCTCATCCGGAGCAAAAATTTTTGTCTTCACATGAACCTTATTTTTATAGTATTCAGGCTCAAACTCAATCCTTATATCATCGCCAATACAAATGGCATGGCCTTTTTTAATCGTCAACTTTAACATGAAAAAATTCTCATACTGCCTGCTAATAGTCCATTAAAATGATGTTCTAACCAAGTTAGTTAGTGGTTCTAAAGTAAACTCTCTATCCCCTAGTAGATGTTCTTAAAAACTACTATTTCCAAAGCTACAGCAACTACATTTTTCGTTTTACATTGATGTAATGTCTTCTTGACGAATCTTGATCAAGGATTTCCTGAAATGAGAAGCTCAATAACGTCCAAACCATGACAATGCATCAGCTGGATGCTCATATCCTAAAAATTTGTTCCTCACCAAATACCGCGCATATCCATTGTGAAGACATAAACATCTGTAAACACTTCAGGATGAAGCGACACCCCTATAAGATTTGCCATTCAGCTCCCACTTATTAGAAGCCTACCCTTCTTCAACTAGGTCAGTGTAATGTTAAAATAACCAAAATAAGCGGTAAGACTACCTTAAAACGGACAACTGAAGAGGCAATACTTCACAATTTAACTATTTGTTATAGGGAAAAATGAACTCAATTAGCGTTACATCGAGTAAAACGGTGTTGAGGGATATAAATACAAAAAAATAACTTGAACGCCATCACATTTACTTATTCCTGATTGAGGACAGGTTATATTATCATTGTTACCCCATCCTCGAAGTGTATCAAGCAAAGTGACTATGGATAAGTCAGTATAAAGTAGAGGTTAGCCTATTGACTTTCACTTTCTGCCTTTGCTTGATCATTACTTTTTTCAATTGTTGCTAAAATATTCTGAAGACCTTTCTCGTCCCCATTAATTAATGCAATAACTAACTTTTCTTTTGGTCGATCGGCACGTGTTACGTAGACATTAATTTCATCAAGTTGACTATCCATATCATATCGCCGTTGATAAGCATTAATATCTCCTCTTCTGTAAATCACAGCATCCTTCAAACCCAGAGATTTTGTAAAAAAAGCCAGTCGATATAAAAGTTTTTCATATTTATCATTTGGTTCTTGATCAGGTTCTTTTTCTGTAAAAGCTATCTCATACTGCCTGATTGGGTGATACTTGGAACCACGTTTAATTACATCATCAGGTATCAATGATTGCTTTGTACTATATGCTCCGGCCTGTTCCCTTATCAGCAGTAAAGTATAGTCTGGATATTTAATCTCAAACTGCTGAAGCGACTTATCATAGTGTTTCTTAATATAATCTTTAGGAATTTTTAGCGAAAATAACTCCATATCAATTTTTTCAGGACCTTCATTGTTTTGTTCTATTTTTTTGTCTCGTACAGGCCAATCTTTTGCCTTAACCTCAATATTACACCATTTATTTCCAGTGCATGATTTCATAATAGGTGGAGGCTCGATTTCTTCAGCTACTGTATTAATTACAGGAAAACTTGCTAGCAAACTTATTGTAAGCCATGTATATGTGTAGTGTTTAAGCATGTGTTTTCAAGCCTGAAAGAAGTTAAAAAATAATACCAAGACTTAGTAAGTATAAAAGTATTCCAATGACTAGTTATCATCGTTGCTCAGTATGTATATTAAAGTACTGAAACTAATCTGTATTGTGTTTTAAACAGACAACACATTAATATACAAGTTTCAATATACCCATAACGAAGATTTTAAGTGGGACTAGTCTGATGTAGCAATGATAGTTGTTTTTAAAGATTATCAGAACCGCTAAATGGTGAAGCATCAGAGCAAGTCAGCTGCAGCAAAACTTGTACGAGGGTTATTTGTGAAGGGTATATGAATCTTTAAATAAACTGACCTGATCAGTTAAAATCAGACCTATAAATAGAGAGAAAGTGAGGTTAGATGCGTGATTTACATCTAACCTGGGGGAGTAAGAAGCTAAATATTAGCCCTTTTGCAGCAAGCTACTAAGCTGAATTAAAGCAGCATTCGCACGGGAAATATAGGATGCCATCACTAGTGAGTGATTGGCTAAAAAGCCAAAACCACTACCATTTAAAATTACAGGACTCCAAATAACTTCTTGTGTTGCTTCTAGTTCACGAATAATCTGCCTCAGGCTAATAACAGCCTTTTTCTTTTCTAAAATATCTGCAAAATCTGTTTCAATTGCACGTAAAAAGTGTATTAAAGCCCAAGCTGTGCCTCTGGCTTCAAAAAATACATTATCAATTTCAAGCCAAGGTGTTTTCACCTCCAGCAGCTCTTTTTTGTATGTTGATTGCTTTGCTCCTGGCTCTCCTTCTAAGTCAGTATTCAGTCTATCCTTACCAACACTTGCACTCAGTCTTTGAGATAAGCTTCCTAAACGTGTCTCCACATCAGCTAACCAGTCTCTCAAGTTATCTGCTCGCGCATAAAACTGTGCATTCTGGTCTTTTGAATCTGCCAACCGCTGAAGATAAGCATCAAGCTTTTTAAGTCCTTTTTTATATTCCTTTTCTGAAGATGGCAGCATAAAGCTACGATGATCAAATGAAAATTGAGGCTCAGCAATGGCCAGGTCCTTGTCTTCAACAGACTGCGATTGAGAACGACTGAATGATTTACGCATAGCTCTAGATAAATCACGAACTTGTACTAACACACCAAATTCCCAGCTTGGCATGTTATCCATCATCACACTAGGAGGCATCACGTCATTTGACAGAAAGCCTCCTGGTTTATTTAAAAGGGTTTCAATAACATGTTTAAGGGTATAGGTTGTGACATACCCAGTAACAACTTGATTACCTTGTTGTTCTGCATAGTTTTTTGCAGCAATATCAACATCAAATAAATCTGGCTCAGAGTTCCAGATAAAACCCAAAATCAAAATAGGCAAGACTAGCACTACACCAATAATCGCAACGATTTTACCTAAGCGTCCTTTGCCAAATAACCTCAGCTTTTCACAAGCAGTGAAAAATGCATCCTTTATGCTGTCAAGTACCATAATCACTCTCTAATTTAGTAATAGGTTTTCAGAATTATACTGCGTTCAATTTACTTTACTAATCATCACTGGAAGACAGTTTAATCTGAACTTTAGATCGTTTACCCGCCTGCTGTTGTACAATAAATTGCTGCTCATCTGCATTAATTGCTAACTGCTTGAGAATCCACTGACTATCGGCATCAGTGGGGCTTACCAAAAGTACCTCTTGTACATTGTTTGCAAGATATTTTCTTATAGACTCCAAGTGATGAACAATAACGGGTGAGCGGGCCTGTAGCAGATCAGTATCCAGGAAAAACTGCAATTTTTCTTTTGACTGCAGTGACATAATTTCATTTTCAAGGTTCTGCAGTGATTTATGATTTTCATCAACTGACTGCGCCCTTAATAATAAAATTTGTGCTTTCGCAAGCCTCTTTTTCTCTACTGCATAACGAATCATATTTTTGTAACGTTTTACAATGCGCTCTATTCCAAGTTGTGCTTCAATATTGTCCGGTTGCTGTGTAAGAACCTCTTGGTAGTAATTTAAAGCATTGTCTGTTTTTGGGGTTGTCAGTCTCCGTTCTTTAAAAGCATCTTCAGCCTCCAGCAATAACCAAGCTATACGGGACTGCATACGTTTGTGTTGAATATCATTCTGAACCATTTCCTGAACAGATTGTGAATCATTAGCGGGAAGTGTCTGGTGGTGACAACCTGCTATACCCCAAGCTAGAAACAGTCCCACCAAAATATGGATCACATAACGATGTTTATGAATTTTCTCCATTAACACGCCTTTTATCATAACAGTGGCTTTTGGGCAGTAATTGAGGTTAGAGTAACATAATGCATGTGCGACCAGTTGAGTCAATCCATCTTATAACCTATAACTATCAAGACAAAGCAGTAAAAAGCTTCACTCGCTTGTTAAGCTAAACTCGCACATGGTGATCAAATGATGTCATTTAATATGGGCTGTCCGTTGTATCATGACCGAGCAAATTTCTAAAGAATCAATACAAAAGTCTACTGCTCGACTAAAGGATCATTTTGCTCAACGCGTTACCAACAGAGCACGCCAAGTTATTGAATGTTGGCACCGGATAAATGTCGACCACTGGACTAAACAGTGGTTAGAGGAATTTAATCGAGCAAACGAAAAACTTCTAAAGTATGCCAAGCGATTTGATCAAGAGAAGCATGCTCACATCGCAGAACAGATCTCAGACATTCTACAAAATTTTGACAGTAACAGTATCCCCAACAGTGATACAATTCGTAAACTCAATAACCTAATCTCAACATTAAGTCATACAGCCCTTCGTAAAGGCGACTCTAACGCCAAACCTACATCAATCCCGTCAACAAAGCCTGTTTATATTGGTCTGAACCACCCTAGTCTTGCAGGAAAACTATTGAAGCAAATGGATTACTTTGGTATTCGAGCCAAAGCTTTTTTTGCTCCTAGAGACTTTTTGAACGCATATCATGCTCGGCACCCAGCAGTTATTGTCATGGATGTCGACTTTGGCCGTCAGCGTCATGCAGGTATTGACTTGATTAAAAAGATTCAGGCTGAACGTGATACCCCTTTTCCCGTATTGTTTTACAGTCACGATATTGATGACATTCGAACGCGATTAGAAGCAACTCGTGCTTTTGGTTGTGAGTTCTATACCCGAGGACTTGAAATAGGCCATATTATTGACCGTATTGAGCAATTAACCCGTGTTGTCGTACAAGACCCCTATCGCGTCCTTATTGTTGATGATTCAAAAGCACAAGCTTATTTCACGCAAAACACATTGAACAAGGCAGGCATTATCACAGAGGTCATCACTAAACCGCTTGAGGTCCTTGATGCCTTAGAAAAGTTTGATGCTGACTTAATGATTCTTGATATGTATATGCCTGAGTGTAATGGCATGGAGTTAGCGAAAGTCATCCGCCAGCAAGAAAAGTACGTCAGCATTCCCATTATTTATCTTTCCGCAGAAGCGGATGTAGACAAACAACTTATTGCCATGAGTGAAGGTGGAGATGACTTTTTAACTAAACCAATAAAGCCACATCACTTAATATCTACTGTTAGAAATCGTGGAGAGCGAGCCAGGGCGTTACTTTCAAGAATGATACGCGATAGTTTAACCGGCCTATATAATCACACTTACACATTGCAACAGTTACAAAATGAAATTCTTCGCTCAGAAGAAAACCAAACACCACTGGCCTTTGCCATGATTGACATTGACCACTTCAAGAGTGTGAATGACACCTTTGGTCATCCCATGGGCGACCGAGTGATCAAAAGCTTAGCGTTATTTCTTAAGCAACGCTTGCGAAAAACAGATACGGTAGGACGTTATGGTGGTGAAGAGTTTGCTGTGATTTTACCCAATACCCAACAAGAAAATGCTACAGCACTGCTGGATGATATTCGCGCACACTTTGCTCAACTACGCCAACCTGCCCACCCTGAAGACCTACAAGTTACATTTAGCTGTGGTGTCGCAATGCTCACTGAAGATAATAGTGAAATGCTATCCTCCCAAGCAGACCAAGCACTTTATGACGCTAAACATGCTGGTCGAAATTGTGTCCGTGTGTATACACCTCCTGAAGAGAAAGGATCACCATCAAACAAACCTATGGCTTCAGCCTCATAGTAGCCTGCAAGTTTTTTGGCTGACTCACGGTCTGTAATCATAATAACGAGTCATTAACTCATTAGCATCCCACCAATACTGTAAAGCATTTACATACGCGTTTATGTTAATCTATATGGCATCAGGAACTCAGCAAAAGGCCGAAAGTCAAAACCTCAAACATTTATGGTGACGGAACCCAATAACCAATGAAAAAAAGCCCTCCCTTCCTGCAACTTACTTTTTTACTACTCTTATTAGGATTTTTGAGTCCTCTAACACACAGTGAAGGCTTATTTGACCGCTCACCTTCTAGCAGTTCATTTAATACAACCGAAGACAGTGAGTTTCTTCCTGTTGAGGAAGCGTTTCAAATTCAGGGCTATGTTGATGGCCAAACAGCTTATTTAACGTTTAAGGTCACTCCAGAACATTACCTTTACAAAGGTAGATTTCGCTTTACGATTCAAGACGAAGACATTAGTTATACGGCTCCGATTATGCCAACAGGAAAGGTTAAGTTTGACCCTTTCCAACAAAAAGAAGTAGAAATTTTTGAGCATGATGTCACTATCAAGCTTCCCTTGAACCAGCAAACAGACTTACTTTCTTTAGCTGCTACATTTCAAGGATGCGCCCAAAAAGGACTGTGCTACCCTCCCCATACTGAAAACTTGGCACTAACCCCTCAACCGCCAACGGGCAATCCCTCAGTCTCTACCTCAACAGGTCAGCCCCAAACAAATACAGCATCCTCCCAAACGATACCCAGCCCCCGTATCATCCCTGCTTCTGCAACTCCCATTGTTACCAGTACAACTCTTGAATCGAAATACACTGAACTATTAAGTTCTGGTAATTGGTTGTGGATTATCCTCATGTTTGCTGTCGCAGGTTTGGGTCTTAGCTTCACCCCCTGTGTTTTTCCTATGATGCCTATACTTTCAAGCATTATTGTTGGTGAACATCAGCGTGGTCAGCTATCTCAACGCAAATCCATTACCCTAAGTGTATGTTTTGTACTTGGTATGGCCGTGACTTACACGGTTGTTGGCTCTCTTATGGGTTCACTGGGTGCAGACTACAACCTACAAGCGCAGTTTCAGTCACCCTGGCTACTCATTCCTTTTGCCCTGTTGTTCGTTTTCCTCGCACTGGCTATGTTTGGCTTTTATGAACTCCAGTTACCTCAGATTGTAAGAGATAGACTTGATCGAGTTATGAGTAAACAGCAGGGAGGTAGCTATCTCAGCGCAGGTGTTATGGGGATATTCTCAAGCTTACTGGTATCCCCTTGCGTCTCAGCGCCCCTCATAGGCATATTGTTATTTATCTCACAAACGGGTGATGCCACTTTAGGCGCCATCAGCTTATTCAGTTTAAGCATAGGCATGGGTATCCCTCTACTGCTTATTGGCGCAGGAGGTGCCAAATTATTACCCAAAGCAGGTAACTGGATGAATGCGGTTAAGTCTGTTTTTGGTGTGCTATTGCTGGGTGTCGCCATATGGCTCATCGAAAGATTAATCCCTGGCCCACTCACACTCATGTTGTGGGCAGCTTTATTAATCTGCTGTGCTATTTACCTTGGCGCCCTCAACTTTACAGCTAAAACCCAGTGGAGTGCCTTATACCAAGGATTAGGCATTATCTTACTCATTTATGGATCAACACTGATTATTGGAGCAGCTCAAGGCAACCATGATCCCCTAAGGCCTCTAGCAACTGCATCCAAAAAGCTAGCTAATCAACGCACAAATTTTACAACCGTAACATCAACCCAACAGCTCACTAACGCCATTACTCAGGCCAGCATCCAAAAGAAACCGATTTTAGTCGATATCTACGCCGACTGGTGTATTTCCTGTAAAGTTATTGAACGAGATGTGTTAACCAAACCAGAAGTAAACGCTTTACTAAACCAATTTATGCTGGTCAAAGCTGATATTACTGACAACACAGCAGACCATAGCTCACTATTAAAACAATACGGTCTGTTTGGTCCTCCAGCCCTGCTTTTTTTTGATCAACAGGGTAATGAACTCTCCGCTCTTCGCTTACAAGGTGACATTACAGCCCAATCTTTAGAAGATCGTCTAAATTCAATGCTCAATTGACGACAATTCAGGTTAAGTTCTGCAGAAAGTAAACAACAGCGGCTAACGTGTAGTTATTTATTAACTATCTTGCAGGAAAATATATAAACTGGCATTCATCATGGCGGTAACGTGCAGTAACAGACGATAACTGGACAGTTCTTTTTCTTTCAGGCAGAATCTGCGCCTTATCATTATCGTCAACACGTTCGTTGTAAGTCTGAACAGTTAAACATCAACTGTCACTAAACATGTAATGACACGTTCTTGTGTAACTATAGATCAAGAATGCTGGCTAACGATACTAGTCTGCTTTCGAGGGCTTACACACTCACGCAAAAGTAAAAATTCTAAACCCCTCAGTTTACTTCTTCTGGGGACAACCAAGATAATTTGGGGGCTCTCTCTATGGCAACCATTCTTGTTCTCCATGGACCTAACCTTAATTTGCTGGGTAAAAGAGAACCCACAATTTATGGGTCAACGACACTTGACGATATAAACCAGACATTAACAACACTTGCTTTGGAGCATGGCCACCACCTACAGGCAATGCAAAGTAATGCAGAGTATGAGTTGATTGACCGTATTCATGATGCCGCTAATGAAGGTATTCATTTCATCATCATTAATCCTGCGGCATTTACGCATACGAGTGTGGCATTACGCGATGCATTATTAGGGGTCAGTATTCCATTTATAGAAATTCACCTATCCAATGTTTACCAAAGAGAGCATTTTCGACAACAGTCTTACTTTTCTGACGTTGCGAAAGGGGTGATATGTGGATTAGGTGCACAAGGTTATGAGCTGGCGTTGCTTGCTGCTATACGCCACATAGAAAACCTTGCACTAGACTAAATTGCTAGCTTGAAGAGAGCACAAACTATGGATATTAGAAAAGTCAAAAAACTCATTGAGTTGCTGGAAGAATCCGGTATCGACGAACTGGAAATAAAAGAGGGTGAAGAGTCTGTACGGATTAGCCGTCATTCTAACCCAATACCTGTAGCACCTGCTTATGCAGCAGCACACTTACAGCCAACAATGCCAATGACAACTGCCTCTACTGGGGCTATGCCTGCAGCAGAAGCTAAACCTGCTGAAGACAAGCCTGAGAAACCAGTGTTCAATGGCCATACCGTTCACTCTCCCATGGTTGGTACATTTTATCGTGCACCATCACCAAGCTCCCCAGCTTTTGTAGAGGTTGGTCAGCATGTCAAAGTAGGTGATGTGTTGTGTATTGTTGAAGCTATGAAAATGATGAACCAAATAGAGGCCGATAAGACTGGTACCGTTGAAGCTATTTTGGTTGAAAATGGCCAGCCTGTTGAATTTGATCAACCTCTGGTGACAATCGTCTAAGCGCTTAATGCTTTCAACACAACTAACAACGCAGGATCAACATCATGTTGGAAAAAGTGCTGATTGCCAACCGTGGTGAAATTGCACTACGGATTCTGCGCGCCTGTAAAGAACTCGGCATTAAAACCGTCGCAGTTCACTCAAAGGCCGACGAATCCTTAATGCATGTTCGACTAGCTGATGAAACAGTATGTATCGGCCCCAATAACCCCACCGATAGCTACTTGAACATCCCCGCTATCATCAGTGCCGCAGAGGTTACTGATGCAGTTGCCATTCACCCTGGCTATGGATTTTTGGCAGAAAATGCAGATTTTGCCGAACAAGTTGAGAAGAGTGGCTTTAAGTTTATTGGCCCTACGGCTGATGTCATTCGTTTAATGGGTGACAAAGTATCAGCTATTCAAGCGATGCAAAAAGCCGGTGTACCGACTGTTCCCGGCTCAAATGGTCCACTCACAGAAGACAAAGAACGTACTGTGCAGATCGCCCGTGAAATTGGCTATCCTGTTATTGTTAAAGCCTCGGGTGGTGGTGGTGGCCGTGGTATGCGCGTGGTCCACAGTGAAGCCCACTTACTGAATGCTGTCAGTGTGACTCAGTCTGAAGCACTGGCTGCTTTTGGCAATGGCATGGTGTACTTAGAAAAGTACTTAGAAAGACCACGCCATGTTGAAATCCAGGTATTAGCCGATGGCCAAGGCAACGCTATACATCTGGGAGATAGAGACTGCTCACTACAGCGACGCCATCAAAAAGTAATTGAGGAAGCTCCAGCGCCAGGTATTCCTGACGATTTACGTAACGATATTGCTATGCGCTGTGTAAAAGCCTGTGTTGATATTGGCTATCGTGGTGCAGGCACCTTTGAGTTTCTCTACCAGGATGGAAGCTTCTACTTTATTGAAATGAATACGCGAGTTCAGGTAGAGCATCCCGTTTCAGAGATTGTCACTGGCGTTGATATTGTTAAAGAACAGCTCAAAATCGCCAGTGGAGAGCCTCTATCCTTTCGTCAGGAGGATATCACCATTAGTGGCCATGCTATTGAATGTCGCATTAATGCTGAAGATCCAAAAACATTTATGCCTTCACCAGGTCCCGTGAAGCATTTTCATGCACCTGGCGGCTATGGAATTCGGGTTGATTCACATCTTTACACTGGTTACACGGTACCCCCTTATTACGACTCACTGATTGCCAAGCTTATTGCTTATGGTGGAGATCGTGAAGAAGCCATCAAGAGAATGCGAAATGCATTAGATGAACTGGTGGTTCATGGCATACGTACCAACACCCCCTTACATATGGAGCTATTGCGCGATAGCAACTTTGCTGCTGGTGGTGTCAATATTCACTACCTTGAGCAAAAGCTATCCCGTTAAATGGATAAATCTACCCCCTCAACACAAAGAAAAGGGTAGATAGTTAAAACTGGAATGGCAGGCTATCAGCCTGTTGTTCCTTCCTCTTTACTTACCATAAAATTATCCTTACCCTGCCCGGCAAAATCACAAATTAAAGGTTGCTCGTATGTCTTGGGTTCAAATAAAGCTAGAAGTTAACCCGAAAATGGTTGACGAACTTGAAGACCAATTACTGGCACTTGGTGCTTGTTCAGTCACTTATGAAGATGCCCATGACCAACCTGTGTATGAGCCTGAACTAGGCACTACGCCTTTATGGGAAAAAACAGTTCTTATTGGTCTTTTTACAGCAAATACGCCAATGGAACTCGTAACAGCTAGTTTAGAAAATTTCTTTTCTCCTGAACCCATGCCCCAACACCGAGTAGAAATTGTTGAAGATAAGGATTGGGAAAGAGAATGGATGGGACAATATCACCCCATGCAGTTTGGTCAGCGTTTATGGATTTGTCCCAGTTGGCTAGAGCCTCCACAACCAGATGCCGTCAATCTCCGGCTTGATCCAGGTCTCGCATTTGGTACGGGGACACACCCAACAACAGCAATGTGCTTATCCTGGTTAGACTCACAAAACCTTAGCCAGTTAGATGTCATCGATTATGGCTGTGGCTCCGGAATTTTAGCTATCGCATCATTATTGCTTGGAGCAAAGCAAGCCATTGCAGTTGATAATGATCCACAGGCATTGCAAGCCACGGCAGATAACGCTCAACGTAATAATATCAACCCTGAGCAGCTACACATTTATCTTCCAAATGACTTTCCTAATACGACAACCGATGTATTAGTGGCTAATATTTTAGCAAAACCATTAATTGATTTGGCACCAAAACTTGCACCACTTGTCAAAACCAATGGTTTAATTGCGTTATCTGGTATTTTAATGGAACAAGCGGATCAAGTTATTGCAGCCTATGCGCCTTGGTTTACGCTGGAGTATTTCAAAACCCAGGAAGGTTGGGTTTGTCTGGCTGGACGAAAAGCTGCCACACGTTAATAGGTATAATCTTGTTAGACTGTTAAATAAGCAGGTTCCACAGAGCTTTAAAAACATCTAACTTAAAGTATACCGTGGCTGAATTATATTTTTTTACTCCTTTAAGCAAGACATTTTTTAAATTTCGACGATCTGTGGTTAGGGCTACATGCATCTATGGTGAGTACTTGGGTAACCCGCTGTCCCCAGTGCGGAACCTCTTTCCGCCTTACAAAAAGTCAACTGAATGCTGCGAATGGCTCAGTACGCTGCGGCTCTTGCATGCATGTATTTTTAGCCACTAACTACCTTATTCCAGACAATCAGACGACACTTGCAGGGTATTCAGAAAAGTCTTCCGCTCCTAATACTCGATTTGATCAGGGCTTACAACGCGCCTTTGATGTTGAAGATGATTTATTAGAGTTGGAAGAACCTGCAACTGAACAAACTGGAGAGGCTTCTCCTCCTGATACCCCTACTTCACCAACCTTAGGTGAAGACTCATTCCATGAAGTAGATGAGTCTTGGGCCCTTGCTTTATTAGCTGAATTGGAGCAAGAAGAAGAGCTAGAAGAAGCGCGTGTTAAAAAGTCTCAAGAAAAAAATAATACTCGCCCTTCGTTCTCACCTAAACAAATAGTACAACCCGCTGATGCGACGAATAATGATTCACCACAAGCATCGGCTATTACATCAACAGCTAAATTTCAGTCGTCTTTTCAGCCAACCCAGCAAGAAGATCAAAGCGAAAAAATATCGCCTAAGCCAGTGTTAGCCTCTAGCACAGAACTAACAACTGAAACTAAGCCTGAAACAGTTAAGCCTTTACCAGCATCATCAACCAGTGAAGGACAAAAGCAAGCAGAGGCTGAGCCTAGCAACCCTCAAATATCATCTATCTCAGCAGATACAATTTCTACAACAACAGCGACGAGTGAAGCTCCAGCAAATATAGCCAATCCCAAACCAAACTCAGCCGAAGTACTTAATGTACCTGATACAAGGCAACAGGAGCAGGTTGACTCAGACGCCAGTACTACTCAACCTGAAGATCAAACAGCTTCTGCTCCAACGATTAAATGGGTTAACACCTTCAGCAAAACACTCTCTCCCCAGGCTGAGAGCAAACCTGATGATACTGAGTACACTAGCACTCAACCCATTACATCATTACCTACTGCTGAGCCAAAAGAGAAAGCTGAACACTCTACAGAACAACAACCAGCAAAACCTAAACATGGCAAGCCAGTAAAACGTCCAAAGACATTATTGCCCGAGGAAGAAGACGAGCCTGTTATTGAGGATATTGAGCAACCTACAGCGACAGAAACAGACGCAGAAAACTCTTTTCTACTGAATGAACTAGCATCAGATCCTTTAGAACTTGTACTGCCTGAAAAGCGTAACTGGTGGAAGATCTCAGCCTGGACCATTGCGAATTTAATTTTGGTTGCAGGACTTATCGTGCAGTATGGCTGGTTTAAATTTGATACGCTGGCACAGGATGAAAGCTACCGACCTTATTATGCTAAAGCCTGCCAATATGTGGGATGTCAGCTACCCACTCGAATAGATATTAATAAAATTAAAGGTAACGAGCTTTTAGTTAGAAGCCACCCACGTTACCCAAATGCATTATTAATTGACGCTATCATTTTCAATCAGGCAAACTTTGCCCAGCCTTTCCCCACAATTAAGCTCACCTTCTCTGATATTAATGACAATGTCATCGCATCTCGAGGGTTTAAACCTGTAGACTATCTTGCAGGAGAGTTAGCTGGGTCAAAAGAAATGCCCGCACGTGTGCCTATTCACTTATCTTTTGAAATTGTGGACCCAGGTCCTAATGCTGTTAACTACCATATGACGTTTTTACAGCGTAAATAACCCTGAATTCTCTTGATATTAATCCATATCAATAAGTCCAGGCTGTTGCACAAGTGCTCTCAATTTAACCAGTTTTTTAGTGAATTTTGCTTTATAAGAAAAACACAACAGAGTATGATAGCGACCCCCCACGTTATCGGTGGTATCCTGAACAGCAACTGTAGTTGTCGAAACTTTAACCAAATCTAGTTTCTCGACCATGTGAAGTGTATTCACCAGTTTCACCCATTGTTGAGATTGGTAAGGCCCGTGTTTCAAATTGGTTCTTATAAAATATCCGTACCTGTTATTCTTGCCCCAATGGCAGGAGTAACTGATCGACCCTTTCGCCAATTATGCAAGCAATTAGGGGCAGGGCTTGTCGTCTCTGAAATGGTGACAGCTAACACACAACTATGGAACAGTCGAAAATCCAGGCTACGACTTGATCATCAAGGGGAAGCTGAACCCCGAGCAGTTCAAATTGCCGGAGGTGATCCTGAAATGATGGCTAACGCAGCCCGACTTAATCAGGATACCGGTGCTCAAATCATTGATATCAACATGGGGTGTCCAGCCAAAAAAGTCTGTAATAAAGCGGCCGGATCAGCATTACTAAAGGATGAAGTATTAGTTCGCGATATTCTTACTGCTGTCGTCAAGTCAGTTGATGTGCCTGTTACATTAAAAATTCGAACTGGCTGGAGTCCAGAGCATCGTAATGGGGTAACAATTGCCAAAATCGCTGAAGATTGTGGAGTTCAAGCTTTGGCCATTCATGGTCGAACAAAAGCTTGTGGCTACAAAGGTGAAGCAGAATACGATACCATCGCGACCATCAAACAGTCTGTAAGTATTCCTGTGTTTGCCAACGGTGACATTTGCTCACCGGAAAAAGCAAAAGCCGTACTAGAGTATACCGGAGCTGATGCAGTAATGATTGGTCGTGCAGCTCAAGGACGACCCTGGATTTTCCAGGAAATTTCTCATTACCTGCAAACAGGCTCACTCTTAGCACCGCCGAGTCTACATGACGTTGCAGCAATATTGCTTAATCATCTGAACCACCTATATACGTTCTATGGCGACTATATGGGCATACGTATTGCACGCAAGCATGTAGGTTGGTATCTGAGGGCGCATGCAAGTGGCAATAAGTTCCGCCAGCATTTTAACCAGCTGGAAACCACAGCCGCTCAGCGCGCAAGCGTTCAGGAGTACTTTGAACGTTTACTTAATGGAGAGGACATTGCGGCATGACTGCATCTGAAATTATAATGAAAGAACACAATTCCGCGACTGATAACACGCTTCTGCGCCAGCATTTAACCAGTCCGGTTGAGCAACAGTCGCAGACACTGCGGGATAGCGTGGAAAAATCCCTGGCTAATTATTTTTCCCATCTGGACGGCCAGGACGTAACTGATGTATATCAGATGGTGTTATCAGAAGTTGAAGCACCGCTACTGGAAGTGGTCATGGCCCACGTAAAAGGTAACCAAACCAAAGCATCTGCTATTTTGGGTCTAAACCGAGGGACACTTCGTAAAAAGTTAAAACAGTATGGACTGCTGTGATAACAGCTAACGACAAAAGGCGGATAACAATCCGCCTTTTTTGTTTCCGTAAATAATATTAAGAAGCAGCCAGTATTATGCACCCTCATTCAACAGTTTGGTTTATCTAACGTCCATCAGCGTTTAATAAATAGCCTAAGCTTGCTGAATGAATTCATTTGTGGTCATTGATTGAAAACCAATTTAGGGCGCTTGCTATGGCAAATAATCTCCAATCCAAGCCAGTTCAGTGTGCACTGATTAGTGTATCGGATAAAACAGGTATCGTAGAGTTTGCTCAACAACTTCAACAGCGAGGTGTTCACATCCTATCAACAGGAGGCACTTTTCGCTTGTTGCAAGAACAGGGGATTCAAGTTCAGGAAGTGGCTGATTACACTGGATTTCCAGAAATAATGAATGGCCGGGTTAAAACATTACATCCCAAAATACATGGTGGTATTCTCGCTCGCCGTGGTGTTGATGATGAAACCATGAACCAACATGCTATAACCGCCATCGACTTAGTGGTTGTCAACCTGTATCCCTTCCAGAAAACGATTGCCCAGCCAGATTGTGACTATCAAACAGCCATTGAAAACATTGATATTGGTGGCCCAACAATGGTGCGTGCAGCGGCCAAAAATCATCAAGATGTCACGGTAGTTGTCAACCCAGAGGCTTATTCATCTATTATTGAAGCCTTGGATGATCAGCAAGGCATTCCATATACAATGCGCCAAACGCTGGCTTTACACGCATTTCAACACACATCGACCTATGACCAGGCTATAGCAAACTATTTAAGTGATGCCATAACAACGCCTAATAAAACACAACAAATTAGTGATAAATTTCCTGACAGTTTGAGTATAACTTTTTCAAAAAACTTTGACTTACGTTATGGAGAAAACCCTCATCAAAAAGCCGCTTTTTATAAAGAAGTAAGCAACTGTAGTACAACACCTGAACCATCACTGGCAACAGCTTCACAGCTTCAAGGTAAGGCACTTTCCTATAATAATATTGCAGATGCGGATGCCGCTCTCGCTTGTGTAAAAGGCTTTCAGGAGCCTGCATGCGTCATTGTCAAACATGCTAATCCTTGTGGGGTGGCTATTGCGGATACATTGTTGAATGCTTATCAGCGTGCTTATGCCACTGACCCAACCTCTGCATTTGGTGGCATCATCGCCTTCAACCACGAAGTAGATCAGAATGTCATTGATGCTATTCTGGCTCAACAGTTTGTCGAAGTTATTATTGCGCCTTCATTTACCCAGACAGCAACAGAAGCTTTAAGTAAAAAACCAAATATTCGTGCCCTCAGTTGTGGTATGTGGTCCTCTACCCCTTCTCCCTACTTGCATTATCAGCGTGTTGAAGGTGGTCTTTTGGTACAAGATGCCGATCTTAGTGTGATAGCACAACCCAGCATAACCTGCGTAACTGACCGCCAACCAACCCCACAAGAAATGCAAGACCTGCTCTTTGCATGGCAAGTGGTGAAATATGTGAAATCTAATGCCATCGTTTATGTTCAAGACCAGCAAACGATTGGTATTGGTGCAGGACAAATGAGCCGTGTCTACAGTGCTAAAATTGCAGGCATCAAAGCGGCTGATGAAAACCTTGTAGTAACAGGCTCTGTTATGGCTTCAGATGCATTCTTTCCATTTAGAGATGGTATTGATGCAGCCGCTGCTGCTGGAATCACAGCGGTTATCCAACCTGGAGGTTCTATGCGTGATGCAGAAGTGATCGCTGCAGCCAATGAGGCAGGTATTGCCATGGTATTTACAGGTATCAGACATTTTCGTCACTGACACTAACGCACACCAAAATAGAGTAACCAACGAACCATAAAAGGGCCGGTTTAATGAAAGTTTTAATTGTTGGAAACGGTGGTCGCGAACACGCCTTGGCCTGGAAAGTAGCACAGTCTAGCCACATTAGTCAGGTTTTCGTTGCTCCAGGCAATGCAGGAACCCATTTAGAATCAAAAACCAAGAATATCCCGCTTGATCCTTTAGATATAAATGGCTTGGTATCGTTTGCAGAAACTGAAGCCATTGACCTGACCATTGTTGGACCAGAAGCGCCTTTAGTCGCAGGTATTGTTGATGCTTTCCAGGCTGCTAGTTTAAAGTGTTTTGGTCCAGTCCAAGCAGCAGCACAGCTTGAAGGTTCAAAAACATTTGCGAAAGATTTTTTAGCACGCCATAAAATCCCCACCGCCCATTACCAGAGTTTTTCAGACATTCCACCTGCGATTAACTACATAAAGCAGCATGGTGCACCTATCGTTGTAAAAGCGGATGGCCTTGCTGCAGGGAAAGGTGTTGTTTTAGCCGAAACCGAAACTGAAGCCATTGCTGCAGTGGAAGATATGCTGGCAGGAAATGTATTTGGTGATGCAGGTCATCGCGTTGTTATAGAAGAGTTTTTAACAGGAGAGGAAGCCAGCTTCATCGTGATGGTTGATGGTGAACATATTTTACCTATGGCCACCTCTCAGGATCATAAAGCCCGTGATAATGGTGATAAAGGTCCTAATACTGGCGGCATGGGTGCCTACTCTCCAGCACCAGTAGTCACCCCCTCTATCTATCAACGTATTATGGATGAAGTCATGCTGCCCACTGTGGCAGGCATGAAAGCAGAGGGGATACCCTACACAGGCTTCTTGTATGCTGGAGTTATGATAACTGCTGATGGTACTCCAAAAGTGCTTGAGTTTAATTGCCGTTTTGGTGATCCAGAAACTCAGCCTATTATGATGCGTTTACAGTCTGATTTAGCACAACTTTGTCTGAAAGCACTCAGTAGTGAACTCAACACCTGTAGTATTGAGTGGGACCCACGCGCGGCAATAGGTGTCGTGCTCAGCGCTGGAGGCTATCCTCTTGAATACCGTAAAGGCGATATCATTTCTGGGTTAGAGACACCAGCGCTACACTCCAGTACGGATGTAAAAGTGTTTCATGCTGGCACCAAGACAAAAAACCAGTCTGTCGTAACTAACGGTGGTCGTGTGCTATGTGTAACAGCCTTAGGTGATACTGTCACTGCCGCACAGTCAGCAGCCTATATTGCTGTTAACCATATTCACTGGTCTGATATTTATTATCGAACAGATATAGGACATCGTGCTATCTCAAGGGAAAAGAACGACTAATCACAAGGAATAACACTAAAGTGCTCGAAAAATTGGTTATTAGAAGTAGTGCTTAGAAAAAAGTACTATAATAACGAGCCTAATAAAAACCAGCACCCTGCTAATTCTCTAGTGGGTTGCTGGTGCTGGTCATTAAAGCTGGTAAAGATAATTAAAACAGTTTTACTTAACACAATAAGAATAAAGCAATTCACTGTTAATAAATGCAGACATTACACTACAGCTTAAGTAGTCAAGATACGCTAGGATAAATACAATCTATCACCAAGAAAGGTGCGCTGATCAAGGTCCCCATTATTAACAGTGCATAACAATTGGTTATAATGATGTCTTCACGTTGAAGGGATATCTCTTGTGCAAAGGTCAGTAGTCAGTGCACCAGTTCAATGGCATGTTCTCTGCCTCATAACGCTCTTATTCTGGTTAGTTAATACCAGCGCTCAAGCATCTGTTAATCTTTCTGTACAAAGTTTTCGCATTAACTTAGCCAATCATACTGAGGTACTGGAAGATAAGACTCGTACTCTGACTATTAACGAAGTACTTTCAGATAGTTATGAACTCCGCTTTTCACCCATACGGAGTGATGTATTTCAGCTAGGAGAGTCACCTTCTACTTACTGGCTAAAAATTCAAGTTGACCAGGCTCCTCAAAAAAGCCAACAAGTCTATCTTCAGCTTTTTGGTGATATTAGCCAGATTGATTTCTTTACTGTATATAAAGGACAAATTTCTTCTGTTTATACGGGTACCGACCGACCTGTAAGTAGCCGTCCTGTTACTCATGATAGTTTTTTGTTCCCTGTTCAGCTTAATGAAGACTCTCCACAACAGTTCTTTTTAAAACTCAGCTCTAAAGATGCCATGAACTTTTCTCTCTACTTGGTTTCTGCCGACCAAGTGATAGAGTCTGTTACCCTAACTCAATGGGTAAATGGAGCATTATTTGGGCTGTTCTTCGGCATCGCCCTGTATAACTTGGTTGCCTTTTTTCATTGGCGAGAGCGAAATTACCTTTATTTAGTTATTCTACTTTTCTGCTCATTAACCTATCAGCTTATTTGGCAAGGTCAGTTGATTAAGCTGCTACCAGGATTGGTCGATATTGAGGATCAACTTGGTCAATTTATTTTACTCACGGGTACGGCCATGATGTGCTTACTCGTTAAACGTTATTTTGCCGTAGAAAACTACTCTCACCTCCTCCATCGTTTTTTTGCTATTAGCGCTCTTATGGCCTCTACTGCAGCTGTTCTTGCACTCATTGTCGGCCACCAATTTCCACCATTAGCCACACACGTTATTTTAGTTTTCATAGGT
Source organism: Zooshikella sp. RANM57 (assembly GCF_050749885.1). Classification (NCBI taxonomy): domain Bacteria; kingdom Pseudomonadati; phylum Pseudomonadota; class Gammaproteobacteria; order Oceanospirillales; family Zooshikellaceae; genus Zooshikella; species Zooshikella sp. RANM57. The sequence continues at coordinate 195,864 of NZ_JBOIUB010000006.1, forward strand.
ACTGCGGTATTTAGCTGTACACTTATTTTCTTCCGACGAGGCACTCGCTATGCTCAAACACTTTTAGTTGGTCTGTGTCCCCTCATTATTGCTCTTCTTCTTAGTCTTCTAATCGCTCTCGACTTTATCCACTTACAACCTTACCAAGCCAACTGGCTACTCCTTACCATTGCCAGCCTGAGCTTGATTGGCATATCGTATGCCGTTGCCCAACAGTTTCACCATCAACGAGCACTGCTGTTGAGCCAACAAAAAACAACACCCACTCAAGAACAGCCTTTACACAAGCGTGAGTTCTTAGCACACCTCAGCCATCAACTTCGCAGTCCTATGAATGGCATTTTAGGCATGAGTGAGCTGCTGCTTGATACATCGCTAACCCCTAAACAACGCGACTACATTCAAACGATTCATCATGCAGGGAATGATTTGGTCAATTTACTGAATCAAATACAAGATATCAGCAAACTAGAGTCAAACCAGTTAGAGCTGGAAGAGGTTCCATTCGATATCAATGCACTGGTTGAAACCTGCCTTGAAATGTACAAACTTTCCGCAGAACAACGACAGATCGAATTAATCAGCTATCTTCACCCTGAAGTGCCTCGCATACTTACAGGAGACCCCTCACGACTTCAACAGATTATTCTTTCACTGCTAAGTTATGCGTTCAAACGAACGGATACTGGAGAAGTTTTGCTCAGTGCAACCATTGAAAAAACAGACCACAGCAGTCAGTTACGCTTTATAGTCAAAGACTCAAGTGCAGGAATAGAAGAAGATGAATGCCAGTTACTTTTGAGTGCAGATATCCAGAATATTGTGCTAAATGCTCAACGAAACTCATCAATTGACTTAGGGTTAGTACTTTCCAGACATTTACTTACATTGATGGGAGGTCAATTTGGCATTGAGAGTGAAGTCGGAGAAGGCAGTGTTTTCTGGTTTACATTGCCCCTCAAATTACCTGACATTAGCACCCAGGATGAAGAAGAAGATTTTGACTTTCAGGGGATTCGCGTATTAGTCGTTGATGATAACGAAACCTGCCGCAAGGTACTGACTCAACAGTGTCTTGCACTAGGCATGGATGTAACGGGTGCACAAAATGGTAAAGAAGCACTCGCCATTCTTCGCACTAAAGCCCATCTAAACCAGCATTTTGATCTCGTTATCTTGGACCAAAACATGCCTGTCATGAATGGCATGCAGCTGTCAGCAAAGATTAAAGAAGATAGCGCTATCAGTGACGATGTTTTGATCATCATGCTGACAGGAGTGAGTTTTGCCCCAAATAGTGTTGATGCACGTAACGCAGGTATTAAGCGTATTTTGACAAAGCCTGTTACTCATTACACACTAAAAACAACCCTTAAAGAGGAGCTTACCCGGTTTCAAAGCAAACAAGCCGAATATCAACCTACTCCTGCTTCTCTACAGTCAATCAATTCGCTACAACCCACTGTTGCAAAAGGCAGCATTCTGGTTGCGGAAGACAACCCCACAAGTGCGAAAGTTATTCGCGGTATGCTTGCTAAACTGGGATTCGAACCAGATATTGTCTACAACGGCAGTGATGCAGTTGAAGCCGCAAAGGGACATGACTATCAACTGATTCTTATGGATTGTGAAATGCCCATTATGGATGGTTTTGAAGCAACAGAACGTATTCGTGAATGGGAGCAAAAACATGGCCACAGTATTGTGCCTGTCATTGCCGTCACTGCACACAACTTATCAGATCAAAAACAAAGTTTGCGGCAAGCAGGCATGAATGGTCAGCTAATGAAGCCCATTGAATTACAAGATTTAAAAGATATTATCCAAACATGGCTTCATACAACAGCTGAACACTAACTCAACGTCACTATCAACACGTGATCTCATTAAACACTAAACAGAAAATGACTCTATTGAAACTCGTTCGTCCTGCGTAAGCGCCACTTGACGATACGTCTGTATAGCACCTTCAGCATTAGTATTTGCAGGTTCGCTACTTTCTAGCGCAGCTGTATTTACGGTCACAACATCGGTAGGCTGGATATTTTGATTAGGCTGAACGTTCGGTTGTGCTGGAGCAATGTCCACTTCACTGAAGTTATCTTCAGGCTGATTGGTATTAACTTCATTACTAACTGTTGGTTGCTGTTGAATATTATTCAAGTTATCTGACGGTGGTTGAGTGACTGCTCTATCTGCAACTAAATCAACAGCCTCATCAGTCTCTGGTGTTGGTGCATTAACCACGACAGGTTGATTGTTAAGCTCAGTAGCCAGGTCAACTTGTGGATTATCATTTAACTGGTTGACATTACGCACTAAGGGTATCCGGGTTGCAGTCGAGTCCGCAGAAACGTCGGTAGTTTCTAGCCCCACAGAAGCAGGGTTACTTTCACGAGACACATTGTCGCTAGGCGCTACATTATTCCGAACACTATCAGTTTGCACTGCTGGTCTGACTGCAACCCGAGATTCAGTCTGTAATGATGAAGGTGTGATAAAAGTGTTAGCTGACGCTGTAGGATCGGCCGCTGAAAAACGTCCTGCTGCCACATCTCTTGCTTGCTGACTGATATTGACATCAATATCTGATGAAGACGGGCCTTGCACCCGAATTGCAGGCGATCTTTGCTCTGCAACTTCTGCCTGCAAAGTGGCATGAATAACGTTATTTGGTGTCACGGCTACGACGTCCATAAGACATCACACCTTCATTCACTGGCTACTGATACTTACAACTATAGTTGAAGAGTTGAACAACTTTAGTGTTAAAACAAACTTATATTAGACCTTTTTTTTATAAACTAAATTTGGGTTCTGACAACATCGTATAAAGCAAAATGGAACCTTAATCAAGGCAATACACCTTACTCAATTATTCCATCGTATAACCTTGATAGGCTTCAGGTGCCAGGTTTTCAAAACGAGTGAATTTACCCAAAAAGGCCAACTTAACAGAACCTATCGGACCATTACGCTGCTTACCAATAATAACCTCAGCAACACCTTTAAATTCAGTATCAGGGTTATAAACTTCATCACGATAAATAAACATGATAACGTCAGCATCCTGCTCAATCGCTCCTGATTCCCGCAAGTCAGAGTTAACAGGGCGCTTATTCGGTCGTTGTTCAAGACTCCGGTTTAGCTGTGATAACGCCACAACAGGCACATTAAACTCTTTTGCCAGCGCTTTTAATGAACGAGAAATTTCCGAAATTTCATTTGTTCGACTTTCCCCACCACCAGGAATTTGCATAAGCTGCAAATAGTCAATCATGATTAAACCGATCTCACCATGCTCCCTGGCAATTCGCCGTGTCCGTGAGCGCATCTCAGTGGGACTCAGTCCTGCGGTATCATCCACAAACAACTTTTTATCACTGATCATGTTCACAGCAGCAGTCAACTTCGGCCAGTCTTCTTCATCGAGCTTACCAGTTCTTACCTTTGTCTGATCAATTCGACCTAATGAAGACAGCATCCGCATCATTAATTGCTCACCAGGCATTTCCAAACTGAACACTAGAATAGCCTTATCCGTATTCAGCATGGCATTTTCAACCAGGTTCATGGCAAAGGTGGTTTTCCCCATTGATGGACGACCAGCCACAATCACCATATCTGAAGGCTGTAAGCCTGAGGTCATCTCATCTAAATCCTTAAAGCCCGTCGTAGTTCCAGTAATGGTGTCTCCCGCATTAAATAACTCATCAATACGGTCAATCGCTTTATTGAGAAGCTCCTTCATCCCTACAGGACCACCTGATTTAGGACGTGATTCAGCAATCTGGAAAACTTCGCGCTCAGCCGCATCTAAAATCTCTGAACAACTTCGTCCTTCAGGATTAAAGGCACTATCAACGATTCGATTACTAACTGAGATTAATTTTCTAAGAATGGACCTCTCATAGACAATCTCCGCATACTCACGCACATTGGCTATACTGGGTGTATTTTTGGCAAGCTCAGCTAAATAAGCTATCCCACCAGCATCTTCCAGCTCTGCCCACGTATCAAGCTTTTCGGCAATGGTGAGTGGGTCAAAAGGCTTTGTCGCTGAGGCTAACTGTTCGATTGCGGTATAAATTAAGCGATGGGCAGGGTTATAAAAGTCATCAGCAACAACTTTATCCGCTACTACATCCCAAGTTGTATTATCCAGTAATAATGCACCTAATACAGACTGCTCAGCCTCCAGTGAGTGGGGTGGGGCTTTTACCGAATCCATAATATCCTGCTCTGACATTACTATCGGCGCTTCGCTCTGCATAGGACTCTCGTTGTATTACCAGAATAATTGTCAAAAAAACTACCCTTCGAGTGAAGGATATATCCACTTCAGTTAAGGCATAGTCTACCTAAAAATTGGGTAGATAAAACAAACCCGCGAGCATAAAAATGGTCGCGGGCTTGTTCCAACCAGTCATAACAGGCTTATTCGGCTTCGACGTAAACCTTCAACGTGGTAACTACATCAGTGTGTAGCTGAAGACTAATATCGTATTCACCTACTTGACGAATTGGGCCTGATGGCAGGCGAATTTCGCTCTTAGCAATATCAACCCCAGCAGCACTCAGTGCATCAGCCAGGTCACGTGTACCGATAGAGCCAAACAACTTACCTTCATCACCCGCTTTTGCAGTCAATGTCAGTTCGATATCAGCAATCGCAGTAGCACGCTCTTCAGCTACTTTCAATTTATCTTGGGCTGCTTTTTCGAGCTCAGCACGACGCGCTTCAAACTCAGCCAAATTATCTTTTGTAGCAGGAACGGCTTTATTGAATGGGATTAGGAAGTTGCGCCCATAGCCAGATTTAACTGCAACTTTGTCACCCAGGTTACCCAGGTTAGCAATTTTTTCTAAAAGAATAACATCCATCGCTTAATTACCTTTAACTGTCTTACCCATTAACACAATTTGGATATCACTAAACAGGAGGCTTTTGTTGTAGCCTACCTCGAAAGTTCAGCAAGCTATCCAAAAAGGCCATGATGACTAATAAAGGGTACATAACCTGTAAAAACAACAATTGCGCCAAGTAAAAAAGAATAAGCCACTGCTTACTCATTTGCTTCTTAGCAAGACTGCCATGCACAAGCGCAATGCCAGCAAAAAACAATGGGAGCGATGCTAAAAGCACAAACGCAGCTAAGGATTTATCAATTTCAATTCCAAAAATAATAAATGCCATTAAGCCACTGCTTAACCAGCTAGGTAAACGCAAAGCATGAAATTCTTCACGAAAACCACCTGGTACGAATAGTATCGATTGCCACCAACGCGCAACAATCAAAGACACTATACACAGCATCATACTGCCAAATGCTAACAACCCCACCACAATATGTGGCAACAAGTCATTAATCTGAGTTTGCAAACTGAGTGCATCATCACTGAGTTGCTTATACATTGCTGACTGAGTCCAAACAGTATTGAACTGTTCAACAATTGTTGCCAATAAATTAGGTGTTATAAGCTTGATGCTAAAAACAACCAAGACGCCCAACAATACACTTAGACCTAAAGTCATAGCCCATGAAACACTCTTTCTGAGGAAATGAGCCAGTGCTACTGTACATAGCAACGTGGTAATCACATCTAGCTGCCCCTGAGTAGCAAAATACAATGCTGGTAACAGGGGCCAAATAATCACCTGAATCGCTTTGGTAAACCCTTGGCGTAATACCACCAAGCCCAAAGTTGCCGCGCTTAGCCAGGACGTTAACGGAGCAATCGCAGTCAGTGTAGCAAACAATGCTGCCTGCTTGGGCCCTCGCATAATGAATTCAGCTAAAGCACGCATTATGTTCCCTTTATCAAGCGCTCTATCACATTAGTGACGATCAGTGTATGGCAACAGAGCAATGTAACGAGCACGCTTAACAGCTGTTGCTAACTGACGTTGATATTTTGCTTTAGTTCCGGTAATGCGGCTAGGAACAATCTTGCCTGTTTCAGAAACATAAGCTTTCAGCGTATTGATATCTTTGTAATCAATCTCTTTTACGCCTTCAGCAGTAAAGCGGCAGAATTTTCTACGACGAAAAAAACGTGCCATTGATATTCTCCTTCAATGAATTAGTGATTACTCTTCAGCTAAGCTTTCGTCATCTGACTCAACATTATCTTGATCAGATGTTTCTTTTTTCGCTGAGTCTTCACGGCGCTCGTTACGACCTTCTTCTGACTTCATGATTGAAGGCTCAGAAACTACTTCGTTACGACGAATCACCATGTTACGAATCACAGCATCATTGAAACGGAATGAGTTAGTCAGCTCGTCTAAGATCTCATTGCTGCACTCTACATTCATTAACACGTAGTGTGCTTTATGCACTTTCTGGATAGGGTAAGCCAGTTGACGGCGGCCCCAATCTTCCAGGCGATGGACCTTACCATTGCCTTCAGTAACCAAGCTGGTATAACGCTCAATCATCGCACCAACCTGTTCACTTTGGTCAGGGTGAACGAGAAATACGATTTCGTAATGACGCATAAACTCTCCTTTCGGTTTAGTAGCCTTCCACCACCCATGTAGGTGCTAGTAAAGCAAGGAGTCAAAAAAAATGACCTTTGTAAGGAACCGGGCATTCTAGTTAAGTCTATGACAACTTGCAACAACCGTAGATCAGAGGTCGCTGCCCTTGTAATAAGACGCTTATACACACTACGAGCTTTCCACTCACAGCATGCCAAAATGAGTGTACCCTAACATCAACATTAACGTCCCAATGACACTGTGCTATGTGCACAGCTGAACACGAAGAGATAAGTAAAGGGGATAAACATTGAAAGGAAAGTGTCGCTTATAGACACATGTTGTTAACACTTAACCATCATGCTTTGTATAAGTGTAACACGATATTTAATTGAGACAGTTAACAACTTACTATATAGACAAAGGATAAATCGTTTGAAATCTCAATAATGAACAATTGCTAAATTTTTTATCTAAAGATGAAACCCCAAATACCTAATCGAAAAAAATACAGCAAATCTGTAACACATATTTTAATTGTCATTTGCTGCTTTTTCAGCTTAAAACCATTTGCCAAAGATTTACTAGAACTGGATGACTTTGAGCTGCAATCACTGGTTCAAGAAAAAACACCATCAGAGCAGCTACCCTTGAAAGCTTTCTCACAAAAAATAAATAGTAAAAAAACAGCAAAACCTGATAGTTCCAAATGCAGGATTTTTGCTAAAAGAGAGCGTAATGCGATCTTAATCGAAGAGCACAAAAACAATGCAGAACGATATACAAACTATATAGACTACATCAGTATTCCATTACTGTGCTGGCAAAATGAAGAGGAGGGAGATGAGATTCAAGTTATAACGCCTCCAGAATTACCACCCAACTACTAAACCTCGCCAGCCAGTTTATTGTATTAACACACAACGCCTGAAGGCTTATTTGCAAGAAAGTTTAGCAAGTGCTTTTTCGCCTGATCCACTAATCGTTGTCTTGCTTGCTGGCTCCCCCAGGCACAATGGGGGGTTATCAAAAGATTAGGTAACTCAGCAACAATCAAGGGATGATCAGCAGCAGGAGGCTCAACTGAGAGTACATCAAGACCAGCACCCGCTAATCGATTGCTCATTAGGGCTTGTAACAGAGCAACCTCATCAATTAAGTCGCCACGAGCCGTATTAATTAAATAAGCATGAGGATATAACCAGCTCAAGGTTTCATCATTAATTAAGTGTTTAGTTTGCTCTGTCAACGGACAATGTAAGGACACAATATCGGCTTGAGCAAAGGCTTCAGCTAAAGGTAATCGGCTCTTGCTATCTTGTTGTGGCGAACCAGGCACCTGAGCAAGCAAGACTTCCATTCCAAAAGACTCACCAATTTTAGCGACTCGCTTACCTAACTCACCATAACCAACAATAACTAGCTTTTTAGACGCCAGCTCGATAATAGGAAAGTCGAGCAAACAAAAAAATGGACTTACGGACCACCGTCCTTGTTTGACTGCTTGTTGATAACGATATTGCTGTGTCACCAAGGAGAGAATCAACCCCCATGTATGCTGCGCAACACTATCAGTGCCATAACGGGTTATATGGGTAACCGTAATTCCCTGTTTTTTTGCTGCAATTAAATCAACATTGTTGGTACCTGTCGCTAATATACCAATGTAACGCAGCTGAGGATTTTTCTGTATGAGCGCTTCATTAATAACAACTTTATTCGTAAAAACCACACTACACGACTCAATCCGTGTTGCAACTTGATCACCACGGGTCGCACCAAATATCTGAAAAGGCATTATTTCTTGAAAAGACGACAGATTAATATCACTGCCAAGGCTTTTTGCATCCAAAATAATACCTTTGTTATTCATTACACTAACAGCCTTTTACTTTCCTTTGACGAACAGCTTCAAAAAGACAAATACCTGTCGCGACAGACACGTTCAAACTGCTGACCAATCCAGCCATCGGTATCTTTGTGAGCTGGTCACATAGCTCTCTTGTCAGTCTGCGCAACCCTTTACCTTCCGCACCTAAAACCAATGCTGTTGGTCCTGTTAAATCTGTTGTATACAGGTCTTGTGTCGCCTCACCAGCCATACCTGTAATCCAAATACCTCGATCCTGAAGCATCCGCAATGTACGCGCTAAATTGGTCACTGAAAAAAACGCGACGCTTTCCGCAGCACCAGAGGCAACCTTCCTCGCTACAGGAGTAAGACCCACTGCTTTATCTTTTGGGGCAATCACCGCATGAACTCCTGCGGCATCAGCAGAACGTAAACAAGCACCCAGGTTATGAGGATCTGTCACGCTATCCAGCACTAACACGAAAGGAGGCTCTTCAAGTGTATCCAATAAATGCACTAGCTCTTCTTCTGTCTTACCTCGGGAAGCTCTTACTTTAATAACAACGCCCTGATGCGTTTTTGCGTGCTGATCTAGGACTTTTCTAGAAACCACTGAGCACGTGATATGCTGTTTTTCAGCAAAAGTGCGTATTTTATTGATTTGTTCCCCTTCTCTCCCTTGCTGAAGAAGAATTTCAATAACATCATCCGGTCTTTGATTAAGCTGTGCGAGTACCGCATGAATCCCATAAACTATGTCAGTATTACTCATTTAAAATCTGTCACTTTGTTTTTTTTACACGACGCTTACGCGGTGCTTTTGATGTTTCTGTTACAACGTTTGAGGTTGATGAGCTCACATTAGTTTTGCGTTTTCCTTTATTCTTATTCTTTTTGGGTTTATTTTTCTTTTTTTTACTCGCGCTATCCTCAAAACGCTTTACTGATGCATCACCTTGCTTATTTCCACGCTTTTTTCTGTTGTTGCTTGGCTTCTTTTTTTGCTTGCTACTGGTACGCTGTCCTTTCTTGCTATTGATAGGACTAGACGTTAATTCAAAGTCAATTTTCTTCTCATCTAAATTGACCTTAACTACCTGTACCTCAAGCGTATCCCCCAACCTAAAACGTCGTCCGGTACGCTCCCCCACTAACACTTGGTGCACAACATCATAGTGGTAATAGTCTTCCGGCAACGCGGTGATATGAACTAATCCCTCAATATAGATATCATTCAATTCAACAAACAAGCCGAAAGCGGTAACTGCACTAACAACCCCCGAAAAGGTTTGGCCAAGGTGGGCTTGCATATACTCACACTTCAGCCAGTCTGTAGCATCCCGTGTCGCATCATCAGCTCTGCGCTCTGTCATGGAACAGTGCTCACCCAGAACCTGCATATCACCGATTTCATATGGATAAGATCTTGAAATCTGTGTAGGTTCACCTTGAGTAACACACTTCACACTGTTAGAAGCTAAATTGCTATGAATCACAGCACGAATGGCACGATGAACCAGCAAATCAGGATAACGACGAATGGGTGAAGTGAAATGCGTATAAGCAAGATAGGCCAGCCCAAAGTGCCCAACATTGTTTGGTGAATAAACAGCTTGACTCATCGAACGTAACAGCATGGTTTGAATCAAGTGTGCATCAGGTCGTCCCTCGATTTGCGCTAGTACTTTTTGGAAGCTGGCAGGTTTCAGCTTATCAGACATGGGTATCGTCAGCCCAAGCTCACCCAAGAACTGCTGCAAATTCAATAATTTATCAGACTTTGGTCCCTCATGAATTCGATAAAGTGCTGGCAGTTCATGCTTTTCTAAAAAGCGTGCTGTTGCCACATTGGCACAAAGCATACACTCTTCAATGACTTTATGAGCATCATTGCGAACGACAGGAACAATTCGCTCAATCTTTCTACCTTCACCAAAAACGATTTGCGTTTCAGTCGTTTCAAAGTCAATGGCCCCACGCGTTTCCCTAGCCGCTCTCAGTGCTAAGTACATTGCATACAGATTTTGCAAATGGGGGGAAACTTCATTCAATACACTATCAACAGGCTCATTTTTTTCTGTCGAGCCCTCAAACAGCTTACCAACCTGGGTATACGTTAACCTGGCATGAGAATGAATTATCCCCTCAAAAAACGTATAACCACTCAATCGGCCTTGAGCACTGATTGTCATCTCACAAACCATCGCTAAACGATCAACATGAGGGTTCAGCGAACACAATCCATTGGACAATATTTCAGGCAACATCGGAATAACATAACCAGGGAAGTAAACAGAATTACCCCGATTAAGCGCCTCCCTGTCCAGCGCAGAGTCTTTTTTCACATAGTGGGATACATCAGCAATAGCAACATATAAACGCCAACCCCCACCTTTTTTCGGCGCACAGAAAACGGCATCATCAAAGTCTTTAGCATCCTCACCATCAATTGTGACAAACGGCAGAGTTCGCAAATCAACTCGATTGAGCTTATCGGCTTCTTCAACTTCCGTTGTATAAACTGCAACGTCATCAGTAACGGCCTCAGGCCATTCATGAGGTAGCTCATGAACCCGAGTTGCCACATCTACTTCCATGCCTGGTGCCATATGATCACCTAGCACCTCTTTAATAATTCCCTGCGGCAACAGACGTCGGGTAGGCTGCTGAGTGATTTCGACAACAACATACTGACCTTGACTAGGCTGAATGGGGCCTGGCTCAACCTGAATATCTTTATCAATACGTTTATTCTCTGGGGTAACAAACTGGGTATTTCCCTTCTTGTAAAAACGCCCCACTAATTGTTGATTTTTTCTTTCCAGAATTTCTACAAGTGCAGCTTCACGACGGCCACGACGATCAACACCCGCCTCTCTGACCACCACTATGTCGCCATCCATGAGCTGTCTCATTTCTGTACCAGAGACATAGAGATCATCAGAACCATCATCAGGGGCTACAAAACCATAGCCATCACGATGCCCAATCACCCGCCCTTTGACTAAATCCATCTTAGACAGTAAGCCATAAGCACCTTTACGCGTAGACAATAACTGTCCATCACGCTCCATTGCACGCAAACGGCGGCGAAGCGCTTCACGACTGTCGTCGTTATCAATTTCAAGTACACGACAGAGTGCCGACAACGTGGCTGGAGTACCACGCTCTTCTAGTAACTGCATAATCAGCTGTCGGCTAGGAATAGGATTTTCGTATTTTTTTGCCTCTTCGGCAGCCTGAGGATCAGCGTTTTTCCACCAACCAGACATTTTGGAATTTCTTTTCAAATTTTCTTTTCTTTTCAATGAATTTCTACTTATTTATTAACTGATATACCCAAAAATAAAGGTTATTAATGATGTATTCCTAAATGAAACACTACCTTTCTTTTATGCATGTATATATTACACAGCTAATGGTTAACATATCTCTCCATCTCACAGATGAAGTGTGTGTCGTATAAAAGGAAGAGTCAATCATTTTGCAGGTAGCCAAACCAAAGGTATTAAAAAATACCTTTGGTTCAGGATGCTTCAGAGTTTAACTACTCTGAGCAGTTTGGAGGGAAGAAGCAGCATAGCGATTTTCAGTAACCTAATTCAAAATAAGTAAAGTACTTGTTTAATATTAGGCAAAAGGGCTACGCAGAATAATCGTTTCATTACGATCTGGCCCTGTTGAAATAATATCAATCGGAGCACCTACCACTTCCTCTAAGCGTTTGATGTAATTACGTGCATTTTGAGGTAAGTCCTCCAACCGCTTAGCACCTACTGTTGACTCTTGCCAGCCAGGTAACTCTTCATAAACTGGCGCTACAGATGCGTAAACATCTGCATCAAACGGACAGCCATTTATCTGTTGCTGTTCACTTTGATAACTCGTACAAATTTTAATGGTTTCCAGACCATCTAACACATCCAGCTTGGTCAGGCATAGTCCTGAAATACTATTGACATCAACTGCATAACGAAGTGCCACAGCATCAAACCACCCACAACGACGAGGACGCCCTGTCGTCGCACCAAATTCATTACCCTTAGTGGCTAAGTGACGACCTGTTTCACAGCTCAACTCAGTTGGGAATGGTCCAGAACCAACTCGGGTGGTATAGGCTTTGGTAATACCTAACACATAATCCAGATACAAAGGACCAAACCCACTGCCTGTGGCAACCCCACCAGCAGTTGTATTTGAAGAGGTTACAAATGGGTATGTGCCATGATCAATATCCAATAGCGCACCTTGTGCACCTTCAAACAGAATGTTTTTACCTTGCTGACGATACTGATGCAAAGTTGCTGTAACGTCTTCAATCATTGGCTGCATGGCATCACCCATCGCCAAGGTATCATCCAACACCTCACGAAAGTCTAAAGCATCAGCTTTGTAGTAATGTTGCAAAACAAAGTTATGATACTCCATCACTTCCTGCAGTTTATCGGCAAAACGGTTATGGTTGAGCAGGTCACCCAAACGCAGTCCCCGACGAGAAACCTTATCTTCATATGCGGGACCAATACCACGACCAGTTGTGCCTATCTTGTTGTTGCCTCGGGCCTGTTCACGCGCCTGGTCCAGTGCAGTATGGAATGGCAGAATGAGTGGACAAGACGGACTTAACCGCAACCTATCCCGGGCCGGAACGCCTTTATCTTCAAGTTCCTTCAACTCTTTCAGCAATGCTTCTGGTGATAACACAACACCATTACCGATGTAACACATCACACCATCACGCAAAATACCTGAAGGAATCAGGTGCAATACCGTTTTTTGTCCATCGATGACCAGCGTATGACCAGCATTATGTCCACCTTGATAACGGGCAACTGCAGATACCTCTTCAGTCAAAAGATCTACAATTTTACCTTTACCTTCATCACCCCATTGGGTGCCCAATACAACAACATTTTTACCCATGACAATTTCTCTAAAGTTTCTAGGAATAAACAAAACTTTGTGCTGCTGTACTGCCTTACAGCGGTAACACCTGCCATTGCCCATCAGTATGGACCAACTGTCGATCACAGCCCAACGACTCTGGACACGTCTGTGCATCAGGTAGTGCACAAATAACACGCTCTCCTCGTTGACGAAGCTCATCGACTACTACGCGGTCAACGTCTACAGGAGCCCATATACTTTTTTCAGTTTGAATCACTTCTGCAGTCAGCAGGTTTAATAAAACCTTTAAATCTGTACTAAAACCGGTTGCAGGCCGGGAACGACCATAGCAAGCACCAACACCATCATAACGACCACCTTGAGCAACCGCTTGCCCTTGCCCAGGAGTATAGGCTGCAAAAAGAACCCCTGTATGGTAATCAAAGCCTCGCTGTTCACTCAGGTCAAAGTACAGTGTCACCTTAGGATTAACCTGTTGAATACCCGAAGCAATCTCTTCAAGTTGTGTCAGTGCATTTAAAACTTGCTCTCCAGCGGGTGCCAGACTGGACTTTGCTTGCTGAAGTACATCAATGTCACCACAAAGTGTCGGTAACATCTGCAGCATAGATGCTAACGTTACATCTGAAATCTTCTGCTGGATAAAGTCATGTAATTCTGGAAGTGCTTTTCGCTGCATTAACAAATGCAACTCTTCTTGGTCTGTTTTACTAAGGTTTGCATTGGCTAAAATACCTTTCCAAATTCCAGCATGTCCCATTCCAACACAAACGTCGTCTAAGCCAACCAGTGCTAATGTTGCCAGCATCAGGTTTATCACTTCAAGATCACTGGCGATCCCCGCATGTCCGTATAACTCGGCACCTACTTGAATAGGACTACGTGAAGCTGCCAGTGAACATGGCTTAGTATGAAAAACACTTCCACAATAACATAGCCTTACAGGCCCTTCTTTTCCTAGCTTATGAGCGTCAATCCTAGCCACAGAGGGTGTCGTATCAGCACGCAAAGCCATCATGCGTCCCGTTAGCTGATCTATTATCTTAAACATCTGCAACTCAAGATCATGATTACTTTCTGTGAGTAGCGAGTCTAAATACTCAATATGGGGTGGAATAACTAAGTCATATCCCCAGCTATGGTATAAGTCCAAAAGAAGGCGGCGTAGCCCTTCCACCTGCATAGCATCAGGAGGCAGCACCTCATCAATACCATCCGGTAGTAGCCAACGATCAGCAACAGTCATGGTCTTACTCGCAATCAGCTAATTGATCAAATCTAATGAATTACATAAAGCAATGCTGTACCCGTTAACATGCTTACCAAGCCAATAATGCGCAATGTTTTATCATCAATCTGCGCCAACATTGCCACTAACTCACGCCACCGATGGGGGTACAAAAAGGGAATAATGCCTTCAATCACCAACATTAAACAAAAAGCAACAAGTAATTCACGCCAAAAGTCCATCGATGCTGCGTCCAAGCTAATTGATAAACAAAAATCTCCAAGTATCAGGCAACAAAAAACCGGGTAATGGACCCGGTTTGAACAATCATAACACGATTTTTATGGAGTACAGAAGTTGTTTAATAGATTCCTTTATTCATTACTACTGACTGGCTTATCAGACTGTCTTTCAGAGTTTTTCAGGTATTTGAAAAAGTCACTATCAGGCTCCAATATCATCATGCCATTATTTTCTTTAAAGCTTTCTTTGTAAGCATGCAAGCTACGGTAAAAGGCATAAAACTCTGGATCCTGATTATATGCATTGGCATATATTGCCGCGGCTTTGGCGTCACCTTCACCTCGAATTTTCTCAGCTTCTCTATAGGCTTCTGCTAGCAATACACGACGCTCACGATCAGCTGTAGCGCGAGTAATTTCCGCTTGCTCATTACCTTGTGAGCGCAATTCCTGAGCTTCTTTCTCACGCTCTGTAGCCATCCGCTCAAAAACTGAATCACTTACCTGGGGAGGTAGATCAATCCGTTTAACGCGTAAGTCATTAACACGAATACCGTAGTTTTCCTCAGTAAACTTGTTAAGCACTTTAGTCAATTCTTCCATTAACTCATCCCGCTTACCGGAAACAACCTCTTGTAGAGAGAGTCTTCCCACACGGTTCCGTAACCCAGACTCAACACGTTGAGATAGCAAACGGTTTGCCTGTAATACGCTTCCTGCAGTAGAACGGTAGAATTTACCCACATCCTTAATACGCCATTTAACGTATGAGTCTACGATAAGTGCCTTTTTTTCTTGAGTCAGAAAGCGCTCTGGTGGTGCATCCAGTGTCAACAAACGACCATCAAATTTGATGACCTTATCAATGATGGGTGCCTTGATATGCAACCCTGGTTGTACATCTGGCGCCACAAGCTGTCCAAAGCGTAACACCACAGCCCGCTCAATTTGCGTCACGATATAAAAGCTATCCCAACCGACCAGGACAACAATAAAAGTAAGAATCAAACCTAATAATGATTTAGGTGTCATCGTACAGTCCTCCCTGTTCTAGTGCTTGTGGGAGTTCGCTTACGAAGCTCATCTGCTACACGATTAGCGATGCTATTCATCTCTTGCTGTGTTAAACCTGTTGAAGACGCTGATGAACTAGCACTTGTACTACTTCCCGTGAGTTTTTCTAAAGGCAAGTACATCACATTATTTCCACCTTTTACGTCAACCAATACTTTATTGGTTGTCGCCAGCACTTCTTGCAATGCATCCAGGTATAAACGCTCACGAGTGACTTCTGGTGCTTTTTGATATTCAGCATAAAGTCTGGAGAAACGATCAGCCTCACCTTCAGCTTTAGCTATCACCTCCTGACGATAACCTCCTGCCTCTTCTAGCTTACGCTGAGCCTCACCTCGTGCTTCTGGAATGATGGCATTACTATACGCTTGCGCTTTATTCTGCACGCGCTCTTTATCTTCACGAGCTCGAATAACATCATCAAATGAGGCCTGCACTTCTCGTGGGGGCTGAGCTGCCTCAACGTTGATTCGCCCAATATGAATACCCGCTTTATACAGATTAATATAAGACTGTAAGCGATCTTTCACTTCATCTGCCAGCGCTTCACGTCCTTCGGTAAGCACCGCATGCATTTCAGAACCACCCACCACATGTCGTAGAGCACTTTGAGTCGCATGCTCCAAACTGCTGATAGGATCCTCAACTTGCAGCACGAAGTCTTTAAGGTTGCCTACGTTGTACTGTACAGACATCGCTACTTCGACGATATTTTCATCCTCTGTCAACATTTGTTGGCGTAAGTTATAGGTACGAAACTCCGTCACTCGCTCCTGAAACTTTTTCTCAAAAGGAGGAAAATACATATGTAAGCCTGGACCTACAGTGTCATGATATTTTCCCAGACGAAGCACGACAGCTTGTTCTTTTTCGTCTACGGTATACACCGCATTCCACACATAAAGAACAGCTGCAATGATAACAATAAGAGAGAACATGCCACCGGAGCCAGACCCCCGCCGTCCAGACGTAGAGCCCCCCCCTTTTCCACCAAATAGCCCACTCAGCTTTTGCTGAAATTTGCGAAGCACCTCATCAAGATCAGGAGGCCCCTGATTATTACCCTTATTACCACCCCCCCAAGGGTCTTGATGCTTGTCATTTCCACCCGGTTCATTCCAGGCCATAGACTTCTCCGTTACACCCGTGATGATTAGATAATCAGTAAAAACGCTGTGTAACAAACAAATGTTATTACACAACTCGCTTTAATAATGATTTGTTTTGAAATTGTAGGAACCTTAGCGCAGAGGTGCAACTTTACTTTCCAAGGTTATTCGTCTCTACAACGTCTGCAACTCACCTTCACGCTTGGCCAGGCGTTGCAAATCATGTTGCTGCATACGCACACGTATCAACCACCCCCCATGATCTTCACTACTTTCTTCAAGCACAGCACCAAGACGAAATAGCTCAGCCCTTAACCGTCCTTGAGAAGGTTTTAATTGTAGTGTAGTTTCCACAACGCTTTCGCCCAGCCGCTCAGAAATAGCTTTTTTAATAAGCGCAATACCTTCACCGCTAAGTGCAGAAACCCATACCCGCCAAGGCTTACCTTCTTCATCGTAGTCAATCTGTGGCGTTCGATCTGTAAGAAGGTCAATCTTGTTATACACCAATAGTCTGGGTACTTTTTCAGCCCCAATCTCTAGTAAAACATCATTGACTTGCTCAATATTGCCATCACGCTCACTGTCATAACAGTCTACAACGTGAATAAGCAAATCCGCTGCCACAGTTTCTTCAAGGGTTGCCCGAAATGCCTGTACCAGCTTATGAGGCAAGTGTCTTATAAACCCTACCGTATCTGCAACAATGATAGAACCGATATCCTGCACTTCAATACGACGCAGTGTTGGGTCCAACGTAGCAAATAACTGATCAGCCGCATACACTTCTGCTGTAGTCAGTGTATTGAATAACGTTGACTTCCCTGCATTGGTATAACCCACCAGAGAAACTAGAGGTAAATCAGCACGCTTTCTGGAACGACGACTCTGATCACGCTGCTTGCGAACTTTTTCCAAGCGTTTTTGGATTGTTTTGATCCGTTCACGTAGCAAGCGCCGGTCTGTTTCCAGCTGCGTTTCCCCAGGACCTCGAAGACCAATCCCCCCCTTCTGGCGTTCCAAGTGAGTCCATCCACGCACCAGACGAGTACTTAAGTGCTGTAACTGGGCCAGTTCAACTTGCAGCTTACCTTCATGGGTGCGGGCGCGTTGAGCAAAGATATCCAGTATTAATCCCGTCCGATCTACCACACGGCACTCGAGCTCTCTTTCGAGGTTGCGTTCTTGTGTTGGAGACAGACTATGATTGAAAATAACAATTTCAGCTTTCAGTTGTTTGACAGCTTGGCGAACTTCTTCAACTTTGCCTTTACCGATAAAGAACTTGGGATGAGGTTGCGGGCTTGTAGAGGTGATAAAGGCGACGGGGTTAGCCCCCGCAGAACCAACCAGTTCTTCAAACTCGCGGGGATCTTCCCGTTCTTTATCGTCAATCAGCTCAGGATGAACTAATACGGCATGTTCGCCACCTTGATGGCGTTCAAAAAACAATGCGAATCTCCTGCTAATTAACTAGCTTGTAGCTTCACCCTGCTCAGTATTCTGCATAGGCATCCGCACTGGACGACTGGGCACTACTGTTGATATCGCGTGTTTATATACCATTTGACTAACTGTATTTTTCAATAGGATGACAAATTGGTCGAATGACTCAACTTGGCCCTGTAGCTTGATACCGTTGACTAAATAGATAGAAACCGGGATACGCTCTTTTCTAAGCAGGTTTAAGTAAGGGTCTTGTAAAGAGTGCCCTTTTGACATTGTTGTACTCCTTTATCGTTCAAAAAAAAAAATAAAAAAAGTGCTTACTACAAAGAATCCGCCAAGTCAGTTTGATTAGCAGTAAGATGAGGTCAACACAGTAATCAATCTACAGCGGCAAAATGGTGATCATACTGAAAGCCAGCATGTACCATTAAAACCATAGTGTGCACAGCCAAAATCAGCCACATGATAGCTGAAATTTGTGAGCCAAACCCTATATAAGTTCCTGCTCTACTATTTTCAAGGCCGTATATTCCGCATCTGTTGCCAAAGAGTCCAACCAGGTCAAATTTTCCCAGCGCCTTAACCAGGTAAATTGACGTTTTGCCAGTTGTCGGGTTGCAATCACTCCCTTTTCGATCATTTCCTCGTAACTCAGTTCCCCATCCAAGTAATCCCATACCTGCCTGTAACCAACAGCACGCATACTTGGGAGCTTTTTTGATAAATCAGCGCGCTGTTTTAATGCCGCCACTTCATCAATAAAACCTAGCGTTAACATCTGCTGAAAACGATCAGCTATGCGCTGGTGCAACACTGCACGCTCAACAGGTGCAATGGCCAACTTCAGTGTACGATAAGGAAAGTCGTGAGCTTCTTGTTGCTCAAGGTGATACTGAGTGAGTGTTTTGCCCGTCAGCAGATACACTTCAAGCGCACGTTGCATGCGCTGAGGGTCATTTGGGTGAATTCGCTGCGCTGACTCAGGATCAAATGAAGCCAGTCGCTGATGCAATGCAGGCCAACCTAATTTTGCTGCATCACTTAAAATTTGCGCTCGGATGGATTCATCCGCAGATGGCAATTCAGTCGCAATACCCTCAAACAGAACTTTGTAATATAACATAGTTCCACCCACTAAGAGTGGTATTTTTCCATTTTTGCTTACCTCTGCCATCAACTGTAATGCATCCTCTGCAAAGTCTGCAGCAGAATAAGGTTCAGTAGGATCTAAAATATCAACCAGGTGGTGTGGATATTTTGCTAATGTTACGGAATCTGGCTTTGCAGTACCAATATCCATACCGCGATACACCATTGCTGAATCCACACTGATCAACTCACAGGGGAAGTGCTCAGCCAAACAAAGTGCTAAATCAGTTTTACCTGATGCGGTAGGTCCCGTCAGGCAAATAGCCAGTGGTCGCTGCTTACTACTCATTTAACGACCTCGTAGAAATAACTTATCTAGTTCTGCCATCGTCAACTGTGTCCAGGTAGGACGGCCATGATTACACTGCCCACTCCGTTCGGTTCTCTCCATATCTCGAAGTAATGCATTCATCTCTGCAACGGTCAGTTTCCGATTAGCTCTCACTGAACCATGACAAGCCATGGTGGCAAGTATTTCATTGGTATGCGCTTGAATCCGGTCACTAGTACCATACTCCAGTAGGTCACTTAGCACAGCTGTAACCAATGGTTTTACATTTTGTTTACCTAAAATAGCGGGTATTTCCCGAATCACGAGTGTTTCTGGTCCCATTCTAGCCACCTGAAAACCCAGGGCGTTAAAGAGTGCTTTATGCTCTTCTGCACAGTCCGCCTCGCGCTGGCTGATAGCTATAGATTCAGGGACCAGTAAAGGTTGGGTCTTGATACCTTCACCCGTGTACGCCTGCTTCATTCGCTCATAGGTGATTCGCTCATGGGCTGCATGCATATCAACCAATACCAGACCATGCTCATTTTCAGCCAGGATATACACGCCTTTCAGCTGTGCAGTGGCAAATCCTAGTGGTGGAATTTCTCCATGAGCTACTTCTTTATTCTGTAGCTCATGCCAAACCTCCTCAGCACTGTTATCCAAGCGCTGCCAACCTGCTATTTGCTCACTAACCTGCTGGGTAGAAGGTGAAGCATCTTGCTCCCAGCGCTTAGAAGCTAAACCTGATGAGTGCTTGGTAGGTGTTGAAGCATACTGCACTGGAGTATGTTCAGTGTGGAAAATGGAAGGCTTTTCAGTCTTATCTGATACAGCCCCATTTGAGTGTTCGCGATTTTGAGACCAGTCTATCGCCTGCTGCCCCGTAAACACACCAGAAGTACTATTATCCACGGCCTGAGTTTGTTGATTTTTTTCAGCTAAATTTTGCGATATTAAGTGATGCTCAGGACTCACTTCAGCTAAGGCATGATGCAATTGACTAAACAGAAAGTTATGTACAGCACGACTATCACGAAAGCGTACTTCATGCTTAGTTGGAT
Organism: Zooshikella sp. RANM57; assembly: GCF_050749885.1. Lineage (NCBI taxonomy): Bacteria > Pseudomonadati > Pseudomonadota > Gammaproteobacteria > Oceanospirillales > Zooshikellaceae > Zooshikella > Zooshikella sp. RANM57. The sequence continues at coordinate 216,694 of NZ_JBOIUB010000006.1, forward strand.
GCACATTGACATCCACCCCGGCAGGATCAAGCTCTAAATAAAGTACAAATGCAGGATGCCGACCGTTATAAAGCACATCACGGTAAGCTTGGCGAACGGCATGACTAACCAGCTTGTCACGAATGACTCGGCCATTCACAAAGAAATATTGAAGATCAGCCTGGCTTCGGGAAAATGTTGGCAGCCCAACCCAACCCCACAAACGCATATCACCTACTTGGGCATCTATGCACACAGCCTGTTCAAGAAAGGCTGGACCACAAACCGTAGCCACCCGCCGGTCCTTCTCCAAAGCACTATGGGCAGCACGAAGTTGATGAATCACTCGCTGGTTATGACGCAATTGAAAGTTAATATCAAAATGACTTAACGCTATGCGTTTAATCACTTCTTCTAAATGGCCAAACTCAGTTTTTTCAGTTCGTAAAAATTTACGGCGAGCAGGTGTGTTATAAAATAAATCTCGCACCTCAATCGTTGTACCTGTGGGATGAGATGCTGGCGATAAAACGGGTTCCATATCGCGCCCTTCAACTCGCACACACCATGCTTCTTCTTGCCCTTCCGTATTAGAGGTCAGCAATAATCGAGACACCGAGCTGATACTGGCCAACGCCTCCCCCCGAAAACCTAAGCTGGCTACCGCTTCTAAATCTTCGAGTTCAGTAATTTTACTGGTCGCATGTCGGCTGAGTGCTAAGGCAAGGTCATCTTTTAAAATACCCCCACCATTATCACGAATCTTGATAAGCTTGACACCACCGCTCTCTACATCGATATCAACCCGAGTAGCGCCCGCATCAATACTGTTTTCAACCAGTTCTTTAACTACCGAAGCAGGACGCTCAACGACTTCACCTGCAGCAATCTGGTTCGCTAAGCGTGGACTTAGCAGACTTATACGCTTCATGATTATTGCGTCATCTTTATATTAGTTGGAGTATAAGCTCAGTTTGGAGGGCGCTTAGGTTAACGGGTAATGGACAAAGTGAAAAGCACTCTGTCCAGTTTTACCCGCTGAAACACCTTAAATCACATTATTCCAGTTCGCTTTAGTTAGGAATTTGTAATATCTGTCCTACACGAATCCTATCCGCTTTTAGGTTATTTCTGGCACGCAAGCTACTCACTGATACATTATGCCGACTGGCAATCTCAGATAGTGTATCGCCTCGCTTGATAACATAACGGGTTGGACCATTTACAGGCCCACGATGCTTAAGCTGAGCAACATAGGTATTTGCAGGAGGCACTTGGTAAAAATAACTTTTAAGTCCTTTAAAAACTGCCTGAGCCAAATTTTCTTGATGAGAGCGTGTTGCCAGTTTTTGACCATCAGTCGGGTTGGTAATGAACCCCGTCTCAACCAAAATGGATGGAATATCAGGGGATTTCAACACCATAAACCCAGCCTGCTCAACATGCCGTTTGTGCAGACGACTGATCTGACCCATGTTACGCAGAACCTGCCCACCTGCTTCTAAGCTGGAAGTCAGGGTTGCTGTCATGGATAAGTCCAACAGAACCCCCGCTAAAGTTGCATCTTTATCACTTAGACTGACATTACCCACACCACCAATTAAGTCAGAACTGTTCTCCCGACTGGCAAGCCAGCGAGCGGTCTCAGAGGTTGCACCACGCTGTGAAAGTGCAAAGACAGAAGCACCATTTGCCCGTCGATTCTTAAAGGCATCCGCATGAATTGACACAAATAAATCAGCACGCCGTTGACGAGCAATTACCGTGCGCTGCCGTAATCCCACATAGTAATCACCCTCTCGAATAAGAAATGATTTAAACCCAGGCTCCCGACTAAAAAGTTGATGTAAGCGCCGCGCGATCTGCAGAACGACATCTTTCTCACGAACACCACGATAACCAATAGCGCCAGGATCATCACCACCATGTCCTGCATCTACCGCAATAACGATGTCGCGTCCCACTCGCCCAGAAGATGTTATTGCTACTTGAGGCGCTGACTTAACCACTGGTTTGACATTACGATCATACAAATCAATAACCAGTCGATCACCATAGGTCTCATTAGGCTTAAGTACAAAGCTCCGTGGTCTGACAGCCGTTTTTAAATCCAATACCACCCTTAAATCACGGCCATTACGCTTGCCATGACGAACTTTATTAATGGGTGTGTTGCTGAGCGTCAATTCGCTGAATGCTGATTTTAAATCAGCCTGCTTAATGTCAATAACCAGACGGTCAGGGTTTTCTAGCTGAAAAATCTTATGGTCAATGGGACCTGATAAATCAAAAACCAAGCGCGTATTATCAGGCGCACGCCACAGCCTAACCCCTTTGATATCAGCGGCCTGAGTAACATTTACCAGCCACAAGCTCACGCAGGCCAACATCATGACTAACCTGTTGATCATAATGACAGGAACCCCTAATGGTTTACTTTTCTATCATGAACAAGCTTTGCAGCAATATCTTGACCATGCTGACTAGCAGGGAGAACTTCAACTGTTCGAGCCCCTTGCTGATACTGTAAGGTGAGCTTAAGGTCTGCAGCGGGCAAAAAACCAGCCCCGCGTTCAGGCCACTCAATCATGCATAAGGCGGACTGGTTAAAGTATTCACGCCCCCCTAAAAGCTCTAACTCTTCAGGATCACCCAAACGATAAAGGTCAAAATGATAAACAACCTGTCCAGATACCAAGTTATATGGTTCTACTAAAGTATATGTTGGGCTTTTTACCGCACCATCATGCCCCATTTGCTGTAAAACACCCCTACATAACGTGGTCTTACCCGCCCCCAAATCCCCATAAAGATAAATAACACCCTTGCCACCACTTGCTTTGGCGAGCTGCTGTCCAAAGGCAACGGTTGCGGCTTCATCTACTAACAGAATAGTCTGCCCAGAAGTCATTGCTCCTCACTTCCCGTGACTAATTGATTCAAAAGATGGCGAGCTTCAGGTATAAGCTCTGTCGCTCTAAGCCCCCACTCTCCAAACTCAGCAGCAATCACATCAGCAGCCGTTGCATGTAACCACACACCCAGTTTTGCTGCTTCACAAGGTGGTAGCCCCATAGCTAAAAAAGCACCTAACATACCACTGAGCACATCCCCCATACCACCAGAGGCCATACCTGGATTCCCCTCTGGACAAACCCATACCTGCTCACCATCACTCACTAAACTACCCGCCCCTTTTAGCACAACTGAGGCGTGAAAGGTCTTACAAAGACGCTCAATTGCGGCAAAACGATCCTGCTGCACAGACTGTGTACTTTCTCCCAGCAACCTACTGGCCTCACCTGGATGAGGTGTTAGTAGCAGCTGCTTACTGTTACAGCATAAAGTATCACGCTGTTGAGCCATTAGGTTAAGGCCATCAGCATCAACTAATAAGGGCTCCTTAACTTGAAGTGCAGTTTTGAGCACAGCCATGCCCCACTCATCTTTACCAAGACCAGGGCCTATTACGATCGCCGTTTTATCTACCAATAATGCTTCAAGGTGTAGAGGGTCATCGATAGCATGTACCATTACCTCAGGGGTTCTTGCCTGAATAGCTGCAGCATGATGAGCCAAGGTTGCAACGGTAACCAGCCCAACCCCCATACTTAGTGCAGCTTCAGCAGCCATGGTGACAGCACCTGCCATTCCTGCTCCACCACCAATAATAAGTAAGTGTCCAAAGAGTCCTTTGTGAGCACACCGAGAACGTGGTAATAACACAGGACCTATCGTTTGATCACTCAGCTGCCAAACTTTCGTAGGCACGCAGTCAAACACAGGATCAGGTACATTCAAGCTGGCATATATCAGCTCACCACAGTAATCAGGGGCTACTCCTGTTAGTAACCCTCGTTTCATACCAATAAAACTGACTGTTAGGCTCGCTTTTATGGCTGCACCTAGCACTGAACCTGTATCAGCACATAACCCAGAGGGAATATCTATCGCTAAAACAGGTCTGTTTACTGCATTAATATGCTCAATAATTGCTAAATAGGGATCTCGAACAACGCCAGACAACCCCGTTCCAAGCAACGCATCAACCAAAATATCACCATCGACTTTGGTTTCTACTTCATATGGCGTCAAAATAACGTCAAACTGTTGGCACCACTCATAGGCTAAAAGTGCATCTCCTTTCAAGCTCGCCTTCGGAGCTACCATGACGACTTCTGCAGTAAAGCCTGCCTGTGCTGCAAGCCCTGCGACAATATAGCCATCACCACCATTATTTCCACCCCCACAAAAAACCTGGATTTTGCAGGCTGGTTGTTGAGAGATTAAGCGTTGCTGCTGTGACCTTAGGTGCCAGTGTGCAATCATAGCGCGATACGCTGCTTTACCTGCACGCATCATTAGCTCAAAGCCAGCAATGCCTTGCCCAGTAATGGCCGCATGATCTAATTTTCTAACCTGTTCTGCGGTAAAAAGTGGCTGTGGTAAACTATGGTTCATACGTTTGCATCCCCCAAGCGTAGCTAGAAAGCACTGTTTCAATTATACGTTGACTGTAGTCTTTATCTAGCACTTAAAACGTTGACACTCGCTTAAGATGTGGGTTCCCCAGATAAGTAAATATTCACTTTCACTATACAAGTGGTCATTAATGGATAGTTATACTGCCGTTTGCCATAGGTCCCACCCTATCTTACGAGTCTCAAGAAATTCATAATCAGGATTTACTCGCTTCTGCCAGTCTGAAGCCCTATACCCGCTAAAGAGGCTGTTGCAAAAGGTCAGGAGCACAGTAGTTTTGCGACAGCCTCTAAAAACATAGTAGTGAGAAAGCATGACAAACACAGCCTCCCAACAAACTGACTTTGTCTTGCTGGCTGGGCAGATTAAACAGTGGGCAAGAGAGCTTGGCTTTCAGGATGTAGGAATTACAGGTATTGACCTGAGTGAGCATGAAGTTTACTTGAAAAAATGGCTAGCAAATGGCTTCCATGGTGAAATGAGCTACCTGGCAGACCACGGCAATAAACGCAGTCGCCCTGATGAATTAGTACCTGGCACAATCAGCATCATTTCCGTCAGAATGGATTACTTACCTGGAGATACCCAAGCTGTTAAAGTTCTGCAAAATTCTTCTCAAGCTTATATTTCACGCTATGCCCTAGGCCGTGACTACCATAAAGTCATTCGCAAACGCCTAGCTAAACTTGCGAATAAAATAACAGACGCAGTTGGGAGCTTTGGCTATCGAGCATTTGTTGACTCAGCGCCAGTACTGGAAAAAGCAATTGCAGAAAATGCTGGATTAGGCTGGATTGGAAAAAACACATTGGTCCTCAACAGCAAAGCCGGTTCGTGGTTCTTTTTAGGAGAGCTATATACCAATCTCCCTCTGCCTTCCGACCCTCCACAAGCCACCAAGCACTGTGGAAGCTGCCAGGCCTGCCTGGATATTTGCCCCACTGATGCATTCGTCAGTCCTTACCAGTTAGATGCCCGTAAATGTATTTCGTATTTGACCATAGAGTTGAAGGGAGCCATACCCAAAGCCCTCCGCTCTAAAATTGGCAACCGTGTTTTTGGCTGTGATGACTGCCAGTTGGTATGCCCTTGGAATAAGTTTGCCAAACCAACGCAAGAAACCGACTTTCTACCACGGCACAAGCTTGATTGTAGTGAACTTATTACCTTGTTTTTATGGACAGAGAAACAGTTCCTCACCTACACCGAGGGATCACCAATACGACGTACGGGATATGCAGGATGGCTTCGTAACCTAGCAGTGGGCCTAGGTAATGCCCCATCAACAGCAAAGGTTATAGCAGCCCTAAAAAGCAGGCTGGACTTTCCCAATGAAATGGTTCAAGAGCATATATCCTGGGCGCTTGAACAGCACGCAGCTAAAGAAGAAGAGCGCTAGACTGTATCTAAAGGCTTGCTATAGCCCCCCTACGCTCAACTTAGACTCAATGTTATTCTGTTTTTGCTTTCTTCGTTTTGGCAGGTGAAGCTGATAAAGGCGGCTGAATGAAATGCTCTCGATAGTAACGTAACTCATCAATAGACTCATAAATATCAGCCAACGCCTGATGACTGGCCGTTTTATTGATACCACTAAGCAATGCAGGATTCCAGCGACGAGCCAGCTCTTTTAAGGTACTTACATCAATGCTTCGGTAGTGAAAGAAGCGCTCAAGGTCAGGCATATAACGGTACAGGAAGCGCCGATCCTGACCAATGGTATTACCACACATCGGTGATTGGCCAGGCTCTACATACTGAGAAAGAAATGCAATCGTTTCAGCTTCTGCTTGCTTCTCTGTTATCAAACTCTTGCGAACTTTTGCGGTTAGCCCAGAACTACCATGCTGCTGAACACACCAATCATCCATTAAGCTAAGATGATCATCTGGTTGATGAACGACCAGCACTGGACCTTCTGCAATTACGTTTAACTGGTCATCAGTCACTACCGTTGCAATTTCAATGACACGATGCAGGTCTGGGTCCAGCCCCGTCATTTCCATATCAATCCAAATGAGATTATCTGCTTTAGCCATTAACCTACCTTAATAACCATTGATCATGCTGATGACTGAGTTCATAGCAGTCTGCTTACAGCTTTTTCAACAAGAACACTTCTCTTCAGTATAAATCGCACTGGGCTTAAATATAAATGCCCATAAAGTTGAACTATACTCCACGGTTCATGATAATGCGCAACTATTAGCTAAAGCAAACGCCTATGGAGAGAAAGCCGTCCACCTATGGCCAAACGTCGCCTTAACCGCCGCCAATCCTGGCGCATTAAAAAAATTCAAGATGAGCGTGCAAAGCGCGCAAACCAGCAGCAAGAAAAGTTCCAGCAAGACTTAGCATCAGGCGAACTTGGGCCAGAGCAGCAAGGCTTGATCATTGCCCACTATGGAACTCAGTTGGCTGTTGAACCACTTGATCAACCTGGTAATGAGTATCGCTGCCACCTTCGCGCCAACTTACCTGCCTTAGTCACTGGTGACTTTGTTGTTTGGCGAGCAGGTGCTGACAACTCTGGTGTTGTCGTCGCAGGTCTAGATCGACACAATTTACTATCCCGCCCAGATAGCCGGCAGCAACTAAAACCCGTCGCAGCCAACATCGACTTTATTGTCATTGTCATCGCACCTATTCCTGAACCTCACGCTAATCTGATTGACCGTTATCTGGTCGCAGCTGAGATAGAAGATATAGAGCCTGTATTACTGCTAAATAAAACCGACCTGCTTAATGACAAGAACAGTGAGTCGTTTTCACAGTTACTGTCCACTTATCAACAGTTAGGCTATCGAGTCCTTCAGGCCTCAACGCATCAGGAACATGGCCTTGATGACTTACAAACGCTACTTGATCAACACACCAGTGTCTTTGTTGGCCAGTCTGGCGTAGGTAAATCATCCTTAGTCAATGCTTTACTACCAGATGTTGATGCCCGTGTTGGTGAGCTTTCCAAACAAACAGGAAAAGGCACACACACCACCACTTCAGCTAAGCTATTTCATTTTCCAACGGGAGGAAAACTGATTGATTCTCCCGGTATTAGAGAGTTTGCCTTATGGCCAATGTCCAAAATGGAACTAGCAGAAGGGTTTCGAGAATTAAGACCTTTGATTGGTCACTGTAAATTTAGGGACTGCCAACATGAACAAGAGCCTGGCTGTGCTTTTTTACAAGCCCAGGCTGATGGCTTAATCAGTCCTACCCGGCTCGCCAGTTTTGAACACATCGTTAAAAGCTTCTCGGAAACTAATTAGCTACAAAACTCATCATCCTACTGCTTGAGTGATTCAGCATCTGGCTGGTTTGCTCTCGCACGTTGGCGGACATCATCTATATTTGACTTTCCACGTTGATCAAAGAGCGGCTTTTGAGGGCTGGGTGATGCTTGTGTCATCCGCTCTACTTTTGTTTCTGTTTGCTTACTCATAATCAAAATATCAATCCGCCGATTAACAGGATTATAAGGATGCTCAGGGTCAAACAGGTTAGAGTCACCAAGCCCTACTATCTGAGCCACCTGCTCCTCAGGAATACCGCCATAAACTAATGTTCTTCGCGCACTGTTTGCTCGTGCAGCCGATAGTTCCCAGTTGCCAAAATCTTCCTTTTTACTGTAAGGCGTTGCATCCGTATGACCAGAAATACTGATTTTGTTAGGCACAGATTTAATCAGCGGTGCCAGCTCCAAAAGTACGTCCTCAAAATAATACTTAAGCTGCGAATAACCACTATCAAACATGGAGCTTTTATCATCATCCACAACCTGAATACGTAACCCTTCCGGTGTTATATCCATAATCAGATTATCTTTAAAACGCCTTAACACTTCATTATCTTCAACACGTGCCTGCAACTCCTGAAGGAGCGCTTCCAGACGCTGCTTTTCAATTTCTTCTGCTAAAGTCGTGACTTGCTCTGCTGATAAGCGACTTGTTTGGTCTTGGTCTTGAATAGGTGAGCCCATTCCCTGATCAACTACCATGGTTGGCGATCCCCCCAAGTCAACCACATAAGGACTTGCGCGCTCACTCCAGGCAACAGGGTCCTGAAAGTAACCCGCAATTTCAATCTTTTGCTCCTCCGTTGTGTTTTCCAACAACCATAGCACTAAGAAGAAAGCCATCATGGCGGTTGCGAAGTCAGCAAAAGCAATTTTCCAGGAGCCTCCATGATGTGCATGACGACTCTCTCGAACCCGCTTAACGATAATGGACTCTTCGCGTTTCATAATTGTATTCCTCCCTTTAACATTGCTTAGCGGGAGCGAACATGCTGTTCCAGTTCCATAAAGCTGGGCCGGCTATGTGCATAAAGGGCTTTACGTCCAAACTCAACAGCTAGTGCGGGCGGCATGCCACCCAGTGATGCAACCAAACAGGCTTTTACACACTCGTAGGCATTAACCTCTTCCTGACTGATATGCTCAAGCGCATGAGCCATAGGCCCAACAAAACCATAAGCCAATAAAATCCCCAGAAACGTACCCACTAGAGCAGCAGCAACATGCATACCCAACACTTCAGGAGGACCACCTAGCCCTTTCATAGTGATCACGATACCCATTACCGCAGCAACAATACCAAAACCTGGCAATGCATCTGCAACCTTATTCATGGCAACCCCTGGACGACCCAGCTCTTCAGCACGGGTTTCAATCTCCATATCAAAGAGGCTTTCCAGCTCATGAGGTGCCATATTGCCTGAAGACATTAAGCGCAAATAATCTGCAATAAATTCAGTTAAATGTGCTTCTCTTAAAATAGCAGGGTAACGTGTAAAAATAGCACTCCCAGCAGGATCATCTAAATCACTCTCAATCGCCATCATGCCATCACGCCGACTTTTATTAAGCAGCTCAAACAATAAGCCCAGAAGATCCATAAAGTAAGCCTGGTTAAAGCGACTACCAAATAACAAGCTGGGAAATGACCGAAGCACAGCAGTGAATACGGAGGGTGGGTTAGCAATAAAGAAAGAACCAATTGATGCACCTGCAATAATGAGAAGCTCATAAGGCTGCCACAATGCCATGAGCTCGCCATGGGATAAGACATACCCCCCAAGCACACTGCCCAAGACAATGATAAAGCCTAGTATTTTAAACATTGTGTATCGCCTGCCTGGTTGGCGAGAGCTTCCCTTGCATTAACTTCATTATTATGAAGTCCAGCCTGTAAACATATATCGATATCCTGTGGCTATACTTGCAGATGAGAGAACACCTGTCGGCACAAACTGGATTACTTGTTCTCTTTTCTAGTAAAGGTCATCAACTGATATTCGACAAATTTCTTATGGATAGTGCTTCTCCCACAAAAGGGATTCAACATTGGCAGAACCTGCTGACAAAAGAACCATTTCCTGTTGATGCTCAAATTAAAGCCAATTTACTTGAGTTCATTCAGCAGCCCAGCATTGCACTCAATGATATCGCCCATCATTTTCGCCGCTGTCCTATTGCCTGCTGGCATGTTTTCACACAAGTTAATCGGGAAATAAAAAAAGGAACAGACCCTGTACGTCATCTTGAGCAAGCCTTGAGTTTGCTGGGAGTCAAGAAACTCACCGCGCTCATAAATAACATGCCAGCCTTAACACTTAACTCTAATCATGTTAACCACCGTTTTTACTGCCGCATGATTACCTGCAGTATGCATGCTGCTTTTCAGGCAAGTTACTGGCACCAGCTTCGTGTTCAACAGAAGCAAACAGACGAAGTTTTTTGGTTAGCATTATTTTTTCACAGTACCTACTGGGGATTATGGCTGTGGGCTCCTGAAATAATGCTCACAATTGAACGACAAGTAAGGCTCAACCACCAACAACGACAGGAAGCTGAGCGTGATGTTCTCGGCTGTACTGTCGACATCTTGCAACTAGTCATGAGCAATGAGTGGAAGCTACCCGTATTACCCATGTCTCAGCTCTCCCCCTTGTTAGCTGCCTCTCCAACACTCTGGGCCAAACTTGCCCGAGTCAAGCAACTGCCACCCGAAATGCAGCAGCGGGCAGATGCTTTTCGGCAAGAACTTGAAAATGTCCCTTCGCTCAGAATTGCCTTTGCAAGCCCTGCTCTTCCTGTATTACTTTGTAACCAACTGAGTTGGGAAACCAGCTTTTCTTGGCAAAGCCGACATACAAATCGTATTCTTAGGCTACTCGCTTTCTATGCCAATAAACCTCTCCCTCAGGCACAACATGATGCTTTTCAACAGGCCTTAAGTGCTTCCAATCAGCTGTTACCTGTGATGAAACCAGCGCCTCTCGCTACCATATTTTTTGCTGAAGCAGATTTTTCCTCGGTATTAACGACTGACCCCGAAACAAAAGAGCATGATTCCTCGCCAAAGACTAGCGACAGTGTAAAACAATCCACTGTTCCCCCTAAGAAAAAGGCCCCCCAATCAGTACAACAGGAAGGCAAGATCACTTCTGGCAAGCAACCTCAAATTGCAGATGATGAATTTGGTTTATGGAAGAGTAAGACCGCTCAACCCACAGAAAAACAGCAAACTGCTAATGCTAAATCAACCATTCTTCCTACCCAAACAACAAAAAGCCAACAAGGCAAAGCGCGCCCAAACAGCGATGGTGAACGCCAAAAACCGCCGCAGTCTCCACCAGCTTCTCAGTCGACAACAGAGACAAGTAAGACGCCAGAAAAAAACACAACGTCTGTAAAACAAGCACCAACAACTAAACCACCACAAATTAAACGTAAAATTGATCTCGATAGCGTAAAAGTGAGTCTAGGGCGTTTCTCTCGCTACCCTGAACTCTATAAAAGCCTGGGTCAGTTATTGGAAGAAACCGCTAATGTATTACATGTTGCTTTAGGATTTGAGCGTGTGGTTATTGCATTACCCAATAAGCAGCGAGATAAATTGGTTTCTCATATATCCATGAGTAACAATATTCCACTTAAGTTTTTACTTGAGCTTCCCCCAGAATCCCCCATGACCCAACTACTCAATAAAGAGCAGGTTTTATGGGTCAATGCAAAAGAAGCCAACAATATTTGGTTTAAACTCCCAAGCAAGTTAAAACAACATGTCAATACTCAGATGTTTCTACTGGCCACTTTACACACCAATAAACGACCTATTGCCATGATTTATGCAGACTTGGGTATTTCACAAACTGAACTTACCACTAACGACCTGAAGTATTTCAACTCAGTTTGCAAAGGTGCAGCCAGAGTTTTAAAACATTTAACCCGGGGTCGAAGCCAAGCCCGTTAAAAAAACCAAATCAAACGCATATAAAAGTCACCAAAAGTTGCCAGCACAACGGTTGCATGGCATGGTTGCTATTTAAAAATGACTAAATAAGCCTAAACACGTACGTACCTTGCCAGTGTGAGAATGGGTCTCTAATGAGTAACACACAAAATAACCAATTATCTGATACAAATCCCCTTCGCCATCTCCCTTTACTACTTGAGCCAGAGGAGCTTGAGCCACTGCTTTCAGCCCCTAATTTATTGATTGTTGACTTATCCTCAACAGAAAACTATCAACAAGGGCATATTCCAGGTGCAGTCCACTTACCAGGATCAGCCCTGCAAAGTGGTGAAGAGCCTGCGAAAGGGAAGTTACCAGATATCAAAAAGCTTGAGGCTATTCTTGCAGAAATTGGTTATCAACCTGACAAGCACATCGTTGCATATGATGATGAAGGTGGTGGCTGGGCAGGTCGTTTTATCTGGACATTAGACTGTATAGGCCATGTTCATAGCTCTTATCTCAATGGGGGCCGTATCGCATGGACAGCTGAAGGAAGAACCCTATCAACAGAGCCTTCACAACCTCAACCAACTGCACCTCAATTAACACTTCACTCAGAACCACGTGCCGATAAAGCGTATGTGCTATCACACTTAGAACAACAGAATACGGCGATTTGGGATGCTCGTTCTCCCGCAGAATTTCGCGGTGAACAACAGCTGGCTTTGCGTAGTGGTCATATGCCTGGAGCCATTAACTTAGAGTGGACCGCATTGATGGATCCAAACAGGCAGCTAAGAATTCGGGAAGATGCCAGCAAAATCCTAAACAACTTGGGCATAACACGTGACAAAAATGTAATCACGCACTGCCAATCACATCACCGGTCAGGTTTTACCTATTTAGTTGCCAAAGTACTAGGTTATCAACAGCTTAAAGCTTATGATGGCTCCTGGTCTGAATGGGGTAATGATCCAAACACCCCCATCGAACAATAGCCCACACTCGTGGTAAAGATCCTGATTATTTTCGTTTTAGACTGTTTTTTGAGAGTGATCGTGTGAATAGTAAACTATTTGTTGCTTTACAACGCTTATGTCCACAACACCTGTTATCCCGTGCTGCTTATTGGGTAGCAGAAAGCCCTTCCCAACGATTTAATCAGGCTTTTATAAAATGGTTTATCAAAAAATACGACGTCAATATGGCAGAAGCAGCACATCCTGATCCTAAGGATTATGTTCACTTCAATGATTTTTTTACCCGAGCTTTAAAGGAAGGGGCTCGTCCCATTGCAGAAAATACCAATCACTTAGTCTCACCTGCTGATGGCAAAATCAGTCAATTTGGCAACATTGAACATGGTCAGGTGTTTCAGGCTAAAGGCCATCATTTTAGTCTCTGTGAGCTGATTGGTGGTGACTATGAGCTCGCTCAGCAGTTTAATAATGGGCACTTTGCGACTATTTATCTTTCTCCTCGGGATTACCACCGCGTTCATATGCCTTATGCAGGAGAGCTGGAACAAATGATTTATGTTCCAGGGCATTTATTCTCTGTTAACGATGCAACAACAGAGGAATTACCGAATTTATTTTCCAAAAATGAGCGCGTAGTTTGTGTCTTTAAAACCGATTTTGGCCCCATGATTGTCGTGTTAGTTGGTGCCATGATCGTTGCTAGTATAGAAACTGTCTGGGCTGGACTGGTAACCCCAGCGAGACGAACACTTCAACGAAAAAACTACACCCAGGCCGCCAACCAGCCCATTCAACTGGAAAAAGGTGATGAGCTTGGACGCTTTAAGCTAGGTTCAACCGCTATTGTACTATTACCCGAGCAAGCAGCTCATTGGTTACCAGAGCTAAGTGCAGGCTGTCCTGTAGTGATGGGTGAAACGATTGCCATACGAGAAGGGAATTCAGACAGCTAATAGCCCCCTTCTCTTACATGAACAGTACTTGGCTAGCATGCTCTGCCACAACACTAAAACTTGAGTAGTGTTATGGCAGAGCATGCTAGCCAAGTTCAAATATTACTTTGTTTATTCTGTTTTCTTAGCTATGGGCAAAATCGAAAGAAAGCACATCCGCTATCGAATGTGTACCCGCCAGTAACATCAATAAACGATCTACACCAAGTGCAACTCCAGCACAGTCAGGCAAACCAACTTGAAGGGCGGACAATAAGTGCTCATCAATTGGGTTGACTTCAAAGCCAAGCTCCTGGCGCTTACTTCTATCATGCTTAAAACGTTTTTCTTGCTCAATGGCATCCGCCAACTCGTTATACCCATTTGCCAGCTCCACCCCATCAATAAACAGCTCAAACCGACTGGCAACCTGCTGTCCCTCGGTGTCTAACTGAACGCGAGATAATGCGGCCATAGAGGCAGGAAAGTCATAGACATAAACACCTGCCAACTTACCCTCAGCAGACCACCCCAGAGAAGGCTCTATTAAGTGGGTAAAAAGTAGCTCTAAAAGCGCATTCCGCTCTAAACCCGAAAGCTCAGAATCCACTTTTTCTTTCACTAGCTTAATAAGCTGCTGAGTGGCTGTCCGGTGAGGGTTTATCCCCAAGTGCTCTTCAAATAACTGTTGATAAGAAACACGCCTTAGCTCTGTAAAATCACAGACATGGCTAAGTAATCCTGTAACATCATCCATTAGCTGGTGGTGATCAAGCCCAACCCGGTACCATTCAAGCATGGAGAATTCAGGATTATGGCGACCACCCGCTTCACCATTACGAAATACTTTACATACTTGATAAATATCCCCAGAACCTGCCGCTAAAAGCCTTTTCATTGCATATTCAGGAGAGGTGTGAAGATAAACTGTCTTTCCTTCAAATTGACTTACTGGCTTAAAATCAGTCGAAAAACATTCAATATGCACATCACAGACAGCAGCATGAGACATTACGGGTGTTTCAACTTCTAAAACATTCTGCTGCAGAAAATAGCTACGAATTTTGCTCAATAAATCGGCTCGCAGCTTTATCGTTTCCAAAGAAGCTGTTGGCTGCCAATTGGTTTCTGTAGTCATGGCTGATCACCCCATTAGCCAAGAAAAGATCGTGATGAATGCTTACCTAGTGAAAATATCCCATTAACAATGGCGTTTTAGAGGCTGTGATCAAATAAAAAAACCCATAAACGTTTCTAAATGACTGGGTAAAATAGCCCTAGTCCCCTAAAAATGATTCACAAGGTACGATCAAAGGAGCTTATTAAGTGCTGGTGTCTTTAGAGGCCACAAAGCAATCCAAAATTAACACCATACTGAGTTGATATTGTTTAAAGAGTAGCGTTTAACGGTCAAGGCCGCATAAAGGAAATTACAATAATAAGAAAACCACAAATTCAGTGGATTATTGTTAAAAATCACGGTTATTTCAGCATTAATGAAAGTGGCTTAAGGAAGCAAAAACAGTCCTCTCCACTTTCATTTAAATGCTCACTATTTATTACTTACACGGCTCACATAATCACCAGTACGAGTATCAATCTTCAGTATTTCGCCTTGATTGACAAATAGAGGCACTTTAACCACAGCACCGGTACTCAATGTTGCTGGCTTGCTGCCACCTTGAGCTGTATCCCCTTTCAAGCCTGGATCTGTTTCAACCACTTCTAGCTCAACAAAGTTTGGAGGCGATACAGTAATGGGCGCATTGTTATAAAGTGTAACTTCGTAAACATCCTGCTCTTTAAGCCAGTTAATGGTATCACCTACAGCTTTTTTATCAGCAGCATACTGTTCGTAAGAACCATCGGTGAGCATAAAATGCCAAAACTCGCCATCGGTATAAAGATACTCCATTTCTTTATCAACCACATCAGCGGCTTCCAATGACTCTCCAGATTTAAATGTTCTTTCCCAAACCCGGCCAGAGTTTAAATTGCGAAGTTTAACCCGGTTAAATGCTTGTCCCTTGCCAGGCTTAACAAACTCATTTTCTAAGATTACACAAGGCTCATTCTCCAATAAGACTTTGAGACCTGAGCGAAATTCATTGGTAGAATAGCTAGCCATATTTCCTCACCAATAGATTATTTGAGAGCCTATGATAACGCGAACAGCAGCCTGTGTGCAGGGTAGTCGCTGGCAACAAACTCTTTCAGACTCAATTACCGATCCACATGAACTGTTCGAACTACTTGGCTTAGATGCTGACCTACTTCCAGCAGCTTTAGAGGCAAGTGGTTCATTTCCACTGAGAGTGCCCCACCCTTTTTTACAACGTATGCGCAAGGGGGATATCAATGACCCACTCTTACAACAGGTTTTACCTACTGCAGCTGAGCTCATTTCTACAGCAGGTTATAGTGTAGACCCTTTAGTAGAGCGCCCCAAAAACACTCATAAGGGAATTATCCACAAGTATAGTGGTAGGGTATTACTGGTTGTAGGCAGCACCTGTGCCGTTAACTGTCGATACTGCTTCCGGCGTCATTTTCCCTACGAGGAAAATCGGTTAAATAAACGCCAGTGGCAGGAGGCGCTGGATTATATCACCAAAGACGACACAATTCGTGAAGTTATTTATAGTGGAGGAGATCCATTAGCATTAAATGACCAAAGGCTTAAATGGTTAACAGAGGCAATCGCAGAAATACCACATGTTGAGCGGTTAAGAGTACATACTCGACTGCCTATTGTTATTCCTGAACGAGTGTGTACTGAATTGTTAGGCTGGCTGACATCCACTCGCCTTAAGACACTCGTCGTAGTTCACTGCAACCATCCAAATGAAATTGATGACAATGTTGGTTATGCGCTCCAACAACTCCAGCAGTCTGGTTGCATGGTGCTTAACCAGACGGTATTGCTTAAAGGTGTGAACGACAATCCAGAGGTACTCATCAACTTGAGTGAAAAGCTCATATCGTGGGGTGTATACCCTTACTATTTACATGTTCTGGATAAAGTACAGGGTGCTGCACACTTTGATATAGACCATACCACAGCACAGCGTATTGTTGGTCAAATGATGAAACTGGGGAGTGGCTACTTGATACCTAAACTTACCGTCGAGCAGGCAGGTGCTGCCAGCAAACTTCCCCTTCAACCTTTACTTTAGTTCTTTCAAAACTTTGTTTTAATAAATCGCTCACTCATGCCAACATCACTCCGCTCTCACTCCCTTAAAGCAGGCATGAAGTGAGTTCAATAACAATGTCATCCTTATCATATACAACTGATGTCTTACACTTATATGCAGTATAACCGCCACAGTCGTCAAATGTGGTCTATATAATTAATAAGAACGTTCGATGATAATCCGTTGACACTGTAGTTTACTAAATGAGCACTCATCAATCGCTTGATTTAAAAGTACCCAAGCAATGCCGTACCAGCCTGACATTTGCCGATACGACGCCAGATGCAATTGAGATCTGGTTAACTGACTTGCCCAAAGCCAACCTAGGGGTGATGGCCAAGCAATTATATAACGCTCTACAGGAAGTTAATCAGTTACAAATCTCCCATACTCAACGCTTTGAAATAATGGAGTTGTTCAGGCCTCAGTGTTACTACGTCTGTGATCAGCTTGGTAAGCACTTTTTAGGACACTCAATTGTGCTCACCGAGCAACAGAGAAAAATTGCCAATTTAGCCCAGACAATTCAGTACCAACTCACCATTGGTTACAAGCATATTGTCAGGGATATGCTGCTTGGTGGTAAAAAGCCCGAAGGCAATAAAGCGTTATTGGTAAACACTATACACCGCGCAATGAGCGACACATCGCATACCCTATTACGTGCATACCAGCTCTACTGCCCTATTCCCAAAAACCTTTGGCATGAGTTACATCAGCTCTATCGCTTGGCGGAGTCACTGCAATTACTCCAACAAGAAGTGAATGACCCTCAAAATACGTTTATTCATGACTACTCTATTGAAGCTAATTACAAACGCATGTTATTACTTGCCTGTAGTCGGCCCAATCAAGTTCGCCAAGGTGACTTATTACAAATCTTTAATGCCCTTGAATACTGGACTGACGCTGTGGCTTTAGCGCCTGCCAGAGACAACATTCCAACAACATTTATCATCGATTTAGAGAGTGATATGGGTCCAGCCTATCGCGCACTCTACAACAAAACGCTAAAAACCCATCATCGAACACTTGAACCAACAGAGTTAACGGAAGCACTCAACTTATTTCTAAAAGACCCTGATGAGTGTGAACTGACAATCCCTAAAGCCATCAGTAAAGAATTACTATTACACTTGGCTCATGCTTGGGGTCCCATACAAAAACGGAGTTTCAAACGTATACCTGCAAATGGTTCACTTGAACTGTCTGTAGGGCTGACAGCCACTCACTATTACTTATGTGGCAAACAAGAATTTCGTCTCTGGCTGGAGGTTCAGCATGTAGCGGATCATATTCCCGAACGCCAGAAAGAGCGATTTGATAAAAAAGAATATGATGTGTGGTCTCCAGCTTTTGATGCTCGCCATAACGAACAGCGAGTACTGGCCGAAGATGAAGCAAATATAACTTATACCCCAGAAGAAGAAAGAAAACACAAACCTATCTTTCCAGTATTTAGTGCTAATTTATTAAATACCAGTCCAGGTGGCTACTGTGTCAGCTGGCAGGGCCATC
Source organism: Zooshikella sp. RANM57 (assembly GCF_050749885.1). Lineage (NCBI taxonomy): Bacteria > Pseudomonadati > Pseudomonadota > Gammaproteobacteria > Oceanospirillales > Zooshikellaceae > Zooshikella > Zooshikella sp. RANM57. The sequence continues at coordinate 235,023 of NZ_JBOIUB010000006.1, forward strand.
TTCCCCAACACCTGCAAACAGGGGAACTTCTTGGTATACACGAAGTTGAGTATAACTCATGGAACTTAGCCATTATTCGCTGGCTCCACCTTGAAGCTGAAAACCAGGTAGAGCTTGGTATCGAACTGCTAACTTGCAATGCTCGACCCTGTGCAATGTGTCTTTTGCGTAAAATAGAAGATAGCAGCCAGTATATGCGCGGTTTTTTTGTGCCAGAGATTAAGGCTCTTGATCAGCCTGCCTCATTGATCACTCCACGTATCCCCTTTCAGGTAGGGCACAAAATAAAAGTTAATCTTGATGGTGTAATTCATAAAGCTCAACTCACCAACCTGCTTCTTTCCACCCCTAGTTTCAATCAGTTTGAATTTCACTTAACTGATCCAAACTCTACTATCAGTAAGCAACCTGGCACGGGAAAACCAAAAAACAAAGATGATGACGATGAGTTTGGGGGGATTTGGGATATCCTTTAACAAACTTATTTTTATGTGAACTGCTACTCTATAGGTGTGTGACAAACCGATAATTTAGGTGTGTAATGTGCGCTTCCTTCACACTTTTGAGTTGAACTTGAAAGATAAGTTTAATCAGAAACAATCCCACAGTTGTTTGCTCTTTCGTGCAAGACAATTAATTGCCCTAGTTGTACCTGGAGTGGGTCAACTCCAGAAAATGGAACAAATATGCAACAAGTAGAAGCCAACACTATTCGTCTATTAATTATTGAAGCTTCACAAAATGAAGCTGAGCAAGTTGTGAGTCTTTTTCGTAATGCAGGCAGAGCAACTCGTGCCCATCGCGTTACCTCAGTTGTTGATCTAGAAGAAGTTTTAAATGGCCAATTATGGGATTTATTGATCGCTAGTCATCCCATGGATGAAATAAATGGTGATCAAGCACTTGCAACAGTAAAAAAACTCAATAAAGATCTTCCCGTTATATTGCTTCAAGAAAGCTATGATTCAGACGGATTCACAGAAGCCTTGCAACAAGGCTATAAGGACATCGTACTTTATGGTGAAGAGCGCCGCCTGGTGCTTGTTTCATTCCGCGAAGTCGATAATTTACAAGAACGCCGAATGCGTCGTAAAGCAGAAGTATCACTTCGTGAAGCTGAAAAACGCTGTCAGTTACTTCTAAATAGCTCTGTAGATGCCATCGCATATGTTCATGATGGTATGCATATTTATGTCAACAAGTCTTATGTAGAACTGTTTGGCTATGATGATTCTGAAGAAATGGAAGGCTTGCCAATTATTGACCTACTGGCATCAGAAGATCAGGCTCAATTCAAAAGTTTCCTGAAAAATTATCAGCAAGGTGACAGCAACTCTGAAGACCTGGTTTGTCATGGAGTTAAAGCTGATGATTCAAAATTCAAAGCCCGAATGTCCTTTTCTCCTGCAACTTATGACGGAGAGCCCTGTACTCAATTAATTATTCGTGTTGATAAAGGCAATGCTGAGCTTGAAGAAAAACTAAAAGAAATCAGTACCCAAGATCTTGTCACCGGGCTTTATAATCGCCAGTACTTTACTGAACAGCTTGAAAAAACGGTTGAGCGTGCCATCGACTGTAAAGGCAACAGTGGTCTGTTTTATATATCTCTGGATAATTTTGATGCGATTCGTGCGCAAATTGGGCTAGCAGATTCGGATTTAGTACTGGCTGATATCAGTTCACTTTTGAAAACGCATATTACTACCCCCAATATTATCTCCCGCTATGGCGATAATATTTTTATGGCGCTGTTAAATACCGATAGCCATGATTCACTCACTACTTTAGCAAAAGCTATCTGTAAAAGTATTGAGGATCATTTATCTGAAGTGTCTGGTCGAACAGTACAGATTAAAGTGAGCATTGGTATCACCATCGTTAATGAAACGACGAATAAAGTGAAAGAAATTTTAGATCTCGCCCAAAAAGGAACAGAACGTGCGAAATCCCAGGGTGAAAATAAATTTGCTTTTTATACCGCTCAAGATGACCTTGCAGAATTAGCCAGCGAAGGTAATGTGCTCGCGATGATACAGCAAGGAATAGAGAAAAATGATTTTAAACTACTGTTTCAGCCTATTATTAGTTTAAGGGGAGACAGTGAAGAACATTATGAAGTCCTGCTCCGCTTATTTGATTCTGATGGAAAAGAAATTCCCACTAAAGAAATCTTTACGACAGCGGAAAAGGCTAAATTAGCTGCAAAAGTTGACCGCTGGGTTATATTACAGTCAATTAAATTACTTGCAGTACATCGTGCAAAAGGCCACAACACACGACTGTTTATTCATATTTCAGGCCCCTCACTACAAGATAAAACGCTGGTACCTTGGGTCAGTGTTGCACTTAAAGCAGCGCGGCTACCTAGTGATAGTTTAATTTTCCAAATCAGTGAAGAAGACGCTACAACCTATCTTAAGCAGGCGAAAGAGTTAACCAAAGCCCTTGGCGAACTGCACTGTAAAGTAGCGTTGACGCACTTTGGCTGTGCAATCAATCCTTTCAATAATCTAAAACATCTTACAGTCGATTATGTCAAAACAGATGGTTCGTTCACCCAGGACTTAAGCAACCCTGAAACCCAGGAAAACCTCAAAACAATGATCAGCTCCCTCCATAGTCAGGGTAAGCTCACCATAGTACCTTTGGTTGAAAATGCTTCTGTATTAGCAACACTTTGGCAGGCGGGTGTTAATTATATTCAAGGTTACTATTTGCAAGGACCTGTGGGTGAAATGGACTATGACTTTAGCAGCGACGAAGATTAACCCTTCCTCAGTAACCCACTAAAAACCGTAAACGTTTTAATGAATCATATGACATTTTGCACGACACTTGCGGTTTAGGAAAACGTTGCCCCCTTATGTAAAACCCAACACAAGGGGGTACTTTTCTTAACAATGATAACTAAAACTTTAAAGCTCAAGGTAAATCTTGATCTCGATACCCTAGCAAATAGAGTAGAGCATCTAAGCCTAAGGTTGAGATCGATTGTTTGGCAGCGGTTTTAACCATGGGTTTAGCTCGAAAGGCAACGCCAAGTCCCGCAACACCGAGCATGGGTAAGTCATTGGCACCATCACCCACAGCAATGACTTGATCCATCACTAAATGCTCTTGAGAGGCAAGTGACTGCAGCAAAGCAGCTTTCCGCTGCCCGTCAATGACTTCACCAATCACATCCCCTGTTAGTTTGCCATCAACAATTTCCAGCTCATTGGCAAAGACATAGTCAATACCCAACTTTTGCTGAAGATAACGGGCAAAATAAGTGAATCCGCCAGAAATAATCGCCGTTTTATAACCCAATTTATGTAAAGTTGGAATAAGTTTAGCCGTACCTTCCGTTAACTGAAGTCGTTTAGCAACCTTAGCCAGTACAGATTCATCCAGACCTTTTAGCAACTTCATTCGCTTAGCAAAGCTCGCCTTAAAATCCAGCTCGCCACGCATTGCCTGCTCTGTTATTGCTGCTACTTTACCCCCAACTCCAGCCTCTTTGGCCAACTCATCAATCACCTCGGCCTGTATCAGGGTAGAGTCCATATCAAAAGCAACCAGTCTACGGCTCCTTCGATAAACACTATCTTTTTGAATAGCAAGATCAACATCCAGCTCCTGAGCAACTTGTAAACAATGGTTTCTAAGCTGCGGCAAGCTTTCAGGCAAACCTCGCAACATCAGCTCAATACATGAAACGGCAGGTGGCGTATTAACATCAACAGGCGCAGAGAGACGCTCCATACGCTCAATAGTGAGTCCATGCTCCAATGCCAATCGACTAATTGACATCAAGTAATGCGCAGTAACCTGCTTGGCAAGTAGCGTAACAATATAGCGAGGATGCTGCTTATCAATAAGCCAGCGCTGATAGTCATCCTCACTTATAGGCTCAATGTGTACATTAATGCCAAAACGATGGCCAAAATAGACAACGTCCTTAAAAAGCAACGCGGCATCAGTATTATCAGCCAAGCTTAGTAATGCTGCACAACTGAAATGTTCATGAGAAGCTGATTGCTCAATATCCAGAATTTGAGCCTGGTGGCCTGCCAGCACCTGAAAGAAATGATCTGCAATGGTTGGTTGGTATTTACCTTGCAGATTGAGTACAACAATATCTGCCACCCTATAACCCCTCTTCTGTTAATAATCAGTGAACAGGAAAGCAATATTACGGTCAGTTATATTACGCATTCACTCACAATACACCATACTTAAACACTACACATGTAGCTAATCGTATGTAGTAAGTGAAGTGTTTAAAGCATAGTTGAAAAGCAACACCTCATTAAAAAAATGCCAAATACTGTTTGGAGGGTATACTTATGCTTAAACCAAATTTAGACCTTTAATCTCTTGTAATAATGTAAAATAACCCAACTATGATTGTCTAAGTTATAAGACATTATCCTTCTTTTTTATTACCTCCACCCCTGGTATTAACGTGTTAGAACCGACGAACAACATATTTATTCAACTTTTTCGCCGACTCCGCCATTGGCAGTTGTCCATCAGAAAAAAATTTGCCATTTTATTCACGCTGATTTTAGGGGTTTTTGGTTGCTTATTTGCCTTCATTGCCCATGAAGAAATCTCGGCAGGAAATAAGCATTTAGCATATGCGTTTGGTAAAACCATCACCCACCAACTGGCCGAGAGTGCTGCAAGTCTAATCACCAGTGGTGATCAACTCAGTCTAAATGTGCTTTTAAACCAGCTTGTCTCAAACCCTTATATTTATAGTGCTGAGGTATTTAGTGTAGATAATCGCTTATTAGCCACGGTTAAAACTAAGTCAAAACTCAAAAGTCAGCCCTATCCCACTATTTTTTCAACGCCTGTTCACTACCAAAATGTCTTGGTGGGCCACATTCGAGTCCGACTCGATCAGGCTATGACGACCAAACCCGCGCGTGAGGCCATGTTTATGGTCATTCTCAGTGGTGTACTGCTATTAATCTGTGGGCTGATTCTTTTAATGCGACAAACTCACCAGCTTACTTTTCGTCTCACGCTACTGGCAAACGCATTGAACCGCAAAGATGAGCGTATTTTGCATACGTTAAGCCAATCAACACACCCAGATGAAATAGGCAGTGTTCAACGTGCATTAAATGCAATACTGCCCCCTCCTGAAGGTGAAAGTACTCAAGAACATGTTCAACAAACTGCAATTGTTGGCATTCACCTTCATAATCTCACAACGCTACAGCAATATATGATTACGGGAGACTTTCAGGATTTACTCAGTCATTTTACTGAAATATTGCAGGTTACGACTGACGAGTATGATGGCCAATTAAGTTTCACTGCAGATGGGCATGCTGTCGTACACTTTTCTGACACGCAAAGCTTTTCTGAACTTGTCGATCACAGCCTATCCTTCATCAATACACTGGAAACTAGAAAAAAAGATGCTGAGCTGGATACCCTCAAAATAGGCTGCGGTGTTGCACTTGAACTTGCAGATCAGCAGTCTCAGGAGAATGCACATCCATTACTGGCTCATAATCCCTTAGCTGTTGCTCTACAACTGGCGTCTATTGCAAAAACCAGCCCTTTAATACATAAAGACGACCTTTCATTTTGCAAACAGGTTACTTTCGAAGCAAGTCCTATTGGCCCAGAAGCTAAAATATTTAGCCTGTACCAGCCATCCCCGGAACCGGTATAACTAAATTCCCTAAACCACTACAAAAAAAAAGCAGCCAACATTGGCTGCTTTTTTCTCTTCACCACAGTATAAAATATACTGCTCTAACTTTTTGCTTCTATTTCAATTGAGTCCACTTTTTGAAAGCCCCGAGGCAACTTACTTCCTCGACGGCCTCGCTCACCATGGTAGTGCTCAATATCCGCTGGCTTGAGTGTTAACTTCCGTCTTCCTGATCTCAGTGTCAGGTTATCTCCAGGTGAAAACAACGTCATGGCCACCACAAACTCCTCTCGTTCTGCAACTCGAGGGGCAGGAATATTAATGATTTTATTACCTTTACCACGCGCCATCACGGGTAGCTCAGACAAGGGGAATACCAGCATTCGACCTTCGTTGCTAACAACTACTAGCCAGTCCTGCTCAATATCCTTTACTTCAACAGGGGTGAGCACACCCCCTCCATCAGGCAAAGTTAATACCGCCTTACCTGAACGGTTTTTGGTGACAAGCTCTTTCGTCGGAACCACAAAACCATAGCCAGCATCAGATGCCATTAAATAGTAGCTTGAGTCTTCTTCGGCTGACAAAATACCAATAAAGTCTGCACCTGAAGGCACATTTAGACGTCCAGTAAGTGGCTCTCCTTGGCCTCTGGCAGAAGGCAGGGTATGCGTTGGCAAGGTGTATGCCCTACCAGTAGAGTCTAAAAAGACAGTGGGTACATTGCTGCGTCCATGCATAGACATCAAGTACTTATCACCGGCCTTATAATTTAACGCTGTAGGATCTACTTCATGTCCTTTAGCCGTTCTGACCCAACCTTTTGCAGAAAGTACAACCGTTACTGGGTCAGAAGAAAGCATGTCTGTTTCATCCATTGCTTTTGCTTCTGCGCGACTCACAATAGGTGAACGACGATCATCACCGTACGCTTTAGCATCAGCCATTAACTCTTTTTTAATCAAGGTACGCATGCGAGCAGCTGAACCTAAGGTTTTTTCCAGTTTATCTCGCTCTTTAGCTAAGTCATCTTGCTCGCCACGAATTTTCATCTCTTCCAGCTTAGCTAAATGTCTTAATTTCAAGTCTAAAATAGCTTCAGCCTGCTCAGAGGATAAATCAAAACGCTCCATTAATACGGGCTTAGGCTGGTCTTCTGTACGAATAATTTCGATGACTTCATCAATATTCAAGAAAGCAATTAATAACCCTTCCAGAATATGTAGACGTTTAACGACTTTATCCAAACGATACTGCAAACGACGACGAACAGTCTCTGTACGATATGTCAGCCATTCAGATAATATTTCATTAATTGGCTTAACATGTGGACGGCCATCTAACCCAACCATATTTAAATTAATACGGTATGATCTTTCTAAATCAGTCGTTGCAAATAAATGCGCCATTAAACGCTCAACATCCACCCGATTGGATTTAGGTACAATCAACAGTCGCGTTGGGTTTTCATGATCAGACTCATCCCGTAAGTCCGATACCATGGGTAATTTTTTACTTTGAATTTGTGCAGCAATCTGTTCGAGAATCTTTGCTCCCGATACCTGATGAGGTAACGCGGTTATGACTATGTCACCATTTTCCTTATGGTAAACCGCTCTCATTTTTAATGAACCACGACCTGTCTTATAGACTTTAATGATTTCATTCTGTGGCGTGATAATTTCCGCATCAGTAGGAAAGTCCGGCGCTGGAATAAACTTACACACATCTTCCACTGTCGCATTTGAGTGATCCAACAGATGGATACAAGCATCAACAACTTCACGCAAGTTATGGGGAGGAATATCCGTCGCCATCCCTACCGCTATACCCGTACTGCCGTTTAATAACACATTGGGTACACGGGCTGGTAAGCAGGAAGGTTCTGACATTGTGCCATCAAAGTTAGGCACCCAATCAGCAGTTCCTTGTCCCAACTCACCCAACAATACTTCAGCATAATTTGCTAACTTGGCCTCGGTATAACGCATTGCCGCAAATGACTTTGGATCATCAGGTGATCCCCAGTTACCTTGGCCGGAGACTAATGGATAGCGATAAGAAAAAGGCTGAGCCATTAACACCATGGCTTCATAGCAGGCAGAGTCTCCATGAGGGTGATATTTACCAAGTACATCACCGACTGTACGTGCAGACTTTTTAAATTTTGCCGTTGCTTTTAGGCCAAGCTCACTCATCGCATACACAATACGGCGCTGAACAGGTTTTAACCCATCACTAATATGCGGCAGCGCTCGATCTAAAATGACGTACATGGAGTAGTTCAGGTAGGCATTCTCGGTATAAGAATGCAACGACTGACGTTCTACACCATCATCGCCAATCACAATATTTTCCATAGCAACCAACTCACTTAAACTTTGCTAGTGCTTATATACCCTGACTGGTACAGGGTATATCAACTAAAGAAGCAGACTAATTTACTTCAGCTTGATTACCTACTAATTCCAACCAAGCTTTACGATCAGCAGCTCGTTTTTTGGCAAGTAACATATCTAATGTTTCGAAGGCTGCTTCCGCATCATCTAATGTTAATTGAACTAACCGTCGAGTATCGACGGACATTGTCGTTTCTCTTAGCTGTAAAGGGTTCATCTCACCAAGCCCCTTAAAGCGCTGCACATTGATTTTGCCTTTTTTCTTCTCTGCCTCAATGCGATCAAGAATGCCCTGTTTTTCAGCATCATCCAGTGCATAGTAAACATCTTTACCCACATCAATTCGGTAAAGAGGTGGCATAGCAACGTACACATGCCCAGCTTCGACCAGTGCTCTAAAGTGGCGAACAAAGAGTGCGCAAAGCAATGTAGCGATATGTAAACCATCAGAGTCCGCATCCGCTAGAATGCAGACTTTGCCATAGCGCAACCCAGAAATATCTTCTGTACCAGGATCAACACCCAAGGCCACAGCAATATCGTGAATTTCCTGAGAAGAAAGCACATCGCCCGAATCCACTTCCCAGCTGTTTAGAATCTTGCCTCGAAGCGGCATGATGGCTTGAAACTCTCGATCCCGCGCTTGCTTAGCAGACCCTCCTGCAGAATCCCCTTCAACTAAAAATAACTCGCTATAAGCAGGATCCTGGCTTGAGCAATCCGCCAGCTTGCCAGGCAACGCAGGACCAGCCGTGACTTTCTTCCGGGCAACTTTTTTAGATGCCTTCAACCGCTGCTGAGCATTACTGATACAAAGTTCTGCAAGCTGTTCTGCTTGTGCTGTATGTTGGTTCAACCACAAGCTAAACGCATCTTTAACAACACCAGAAACAAAAGTTGCACACTCTCGAGATGACAAGCGCTCTTTCGTTTGTCCCGAAAACTGGGGATCTGCCAGCTTTACGGATAGTACATAACAGCAGCGATCCCAGATGTCATCGGGTGCTAATTTTACCCCTCGGGGCAATAAGTTCCGAAACTCACAAAACTCGCGCATGGCTTCCAAAAGCCCAGTCCGCAAGCCATTAACGTGGGTTCCACCTTGTGCAGTGGGAATCAGGTTAACATAGCTCTCCGCTATTTGTTCTCCCCCCTCTGGCAACCACTGAACAGCCCAATCAGCCGCTTCAGTCTTGCCAGCCATTGAGCCTACAAATGGATCAGGAGGTAATGTCTCTGCATCTTTAGTGGTCGCAATAAGATAGTCTTTTAACCCATCTTCGTAGTACCAGCTCACCGTTTCATTAGTAGTGAGATCTTCAAACTCCACATGAAGACCTGGGCACAACACAGCCTTAGCACGCAACACATGATGTAATCGTGCTACTGAAAATTTTGATGAGTCAAAATACTTAGCATCAGGTAAAAAACGCACCGTTGTCCCTGTATCCCGCTTTTTACATGTGCCAACTGTTTGCAAGTCTTGAGCTTTATCACCCTTCAAAAAGCCCATACGATAGATTTGACCACCACGCTTAATGGTGACTTCCAAATGGCTAGAAAGTGCGTTTACAACTGACACCCCGACACCATGCAATCCACCCGAAAACTGATAGTTTTTATTTGAAAACTTACCACCCGCATGAAGACGCGTGAGAATTAACTCAACACCTGAAATACCTTCTTCTGGGTGAATATCGACAGGCATCCCACGCCCATTATCAGAAACCTCCAAGGAGTGATCTGGGTGTAAGGTAACTTTTACATGGGTTGCATGCCCTGCTAAAGCCTCATCCACACTGTTATCAATCACCTCTTGGGCGAGATGGTTCGGACGAGTTGTATCCGTGTACATACCAGGCCGCTTGCGAACTGGATCAAGACCACTTAATACTTCAATGGATTCAGCGTTATATGTACTCATAATTAATCTGTACTAGCCCCTGTTATGATCGACAGGTGGTAACACCCCGAAAAAGTTGTAGATTTTCTCAAGATGTTGCTCAAAATAGTCAAAGTGGTGGCTACCACCTGGCTCAATAACCTGTGGTGAGCTTTTAAAAAAATCGACTGCTTGACGATAATCTAATACGTCATCTGCTGTTTGTACCATCAGCAAACAGTCCTCTGGACGACTCAAGTGACTAACCTTAAGTGCTTTTAGTTCAGTAATGTGTTGCTCTGTAAGGGTGAACCTTTCCCCTGTATATGGGTTAACATTGTTTCCCAAATAATTACATAGCAATTCATAAGGCTTTATTGCAGGGTTAATCGCAACTAATTTTACGCAACCCAACCCAGTTTTTTTAGCAAGTAAGCGCTCTCGTAGCCAAACACCATAATAACCACCTAATGAACTGCCGATCAAATATACATCAGAAGCTACACTCTTCGTAGCAAGTAGTTCCCACAAAAATTCTGCTGCTTGTGTCGGGTAGCACGGTAGTTGAGGCACAATATACTGATATTTAAAGCACTGTTGTGCCAAAGATTCCATCAGGAGCTGTGCTTTTTTTGAAGAAGGTGCACTCAAAAAGCCATGAATATAAATGATTAAAGGTTTACTGTGCATATCTTACCTTGAGTCACGCGTGTAGCCCTAGCTATACCAGCAGCACGCCAATAAGGACAAGTATAATGCTAGCGCTAAGCTGTACTTGCCTGAATAGCATACATACCTGGTCTGACTGAGCTAAATATTAGGTTAAATCATGGGAGAATGATGATGGACTAACAGCGCTAGGTTGTATACAAACACAACAGTTAGCGTTTTTACACGATATTAAATTCAATTGTTTATTTTGAGGAAAGAAACTGTCAACTTGATGCTTGGTTAACCTAGTTGAAAAGTAAACTAGTAACCTTTCACACTGTAATCAATTTCAAAGTCTATGTGAGTAACTCTCTCAACAAGTGTGTCTATTTCTCCATCATCTCTCAAGTGAAAAACACGATAACCAGGCGCACTGACATCCGCCTGAAAAGTCTCACTACCAGGTGAAAACTGCACACAAGTCGATGGCGAGGCTAGGACTCTAATACCATTATGAACTTGATCATACTCTTGGTGGATATGCCCACAAGCAATAGCGCGAACACTACTATATTGAGCAAGGGTTTCAAAAAATACTTCTGAATTACGTAAACCGATTTGATCAATCCAGGCACTGTTGACTGGTATCGGGTGATGATGGAGACAAATGAGTACATTTGGCTTTTCAGCATTTTTGAGTGAATTATTTAAAAAATTCAGCTCAGCTTGACTCAACTGTCCAAATACTTTGCCTGGAACACTTGAGTTCAGCATAATGATTTGCCAGTTTCCGATGGTAATTTTTTTATACAAATTTGTTTTACCAGCAAATAACTGAGCCATCACTCGATATTCATCATGGTTTCCTGGCAACCAATAAGAGGCTACACCCATTCCATTAACCAGCCGAGCAAACTCTTTATAAGATCGCGCAGAACCATCCTGAGAGATGTCGCCTGTCGCTAATATCAAATCAACACTATCAATATTATGCTGAATTTTTTTAATAACCTCTTTGAGGCTATCTTGGGTATTCATACCCAATAAACGACCATCAGCCGCTTGAAAGAGGTGACTATCCGTAATCTGAATAATGGTAACTGTATTATTAGAATTGTCGGCAGACAACGTCTGACTCCTGCAATCGAGTGAAAAGCTGACCAACGATTTTAATTCACTTAAAACTCACGCAAGCGTAAGTTTTAATACAACAGTCAAAAGCAAGCACTCAATAAAATTATTTACAAAAATCAAAATAATTCTTCTTAACCTGTCTGGTACCGCGAACTTGCTTTGTTCTGCTGACTCCTAATGTATCCACGATTGATCTGTTTACAATCAATTTATCTACTATAGCAATCTTGTTTCCATCCCCAACTTAAGATCGCACATAATCAAACACAGTTCACATAAAAACTGCCTCACTGTGAAGGTATGCTAACCATATCAAGATCATAACCATGCTCCAAGCAGTTTACCAGGCACTCGGATAGCAGGCGATTATGCTGTGCTTTTTCGTCAGGTTGAAGCATTTGAGGATTTGGATAAGGGTATTTAGGTGCGGTATTACGCTGTTTTTGAATACTGATTACTTCAGCCATGCTCACATCATGGTAAAGTCGAACCTGAAAAAGCGGGAGCACCAACCACGAGCCAGATCCTTGCTCATAATTCATACTTAAAACAGTAGTATATTTACAACGTTCAACCACCGTAAATGTCACCATGAACTGTCGGCTTCCCACTCGTACAGCCATATGAGCCTGTTCCTTTTCTGCCAAGTCTGGCAACAGCTTAAGTATGCGAGCATAATTTGTTTCACACTGTGCTTGTAGCTCAACAAGATCAACTTTGTATTCAGCTTTACCCATGTTCTGCTCACTACTTTGTAATAACTTAAAACTTGACAAAAAAAACGCTTTATACTTGGTAATTTCCTGATTATTAAGGCTTTTAATCTCAACATTTGCTATGAAAAGCATAACATTGAAGCCCAGTTTAGGGAAATAAACACCCGTAATAACAACTCTCCCTGCTTCATCTTATTCTATCACTCAACGCTCTCCAGAAAGCACTTTATAAGACCTTTGGTTAATAGGGTCTTTACTGCATAGGCACTAAGCTTACGCCCCTAACCATTTTTTTAAGAACGAAGAGTTACTAATATTTAATATGACTTAATACTCAAGCATAAAGCCATCAAGTAACGCCATTATCCATTCCCATTTTCTAAAGTTTGTTACTCTTTGTTATTACACATCAATATTTGATAATCTTCTCTTATTGAATATTGTTTGGCGCAATAATTAACAACTTAAGTACAGTTTTTTGTTATAACAGCACACTCGTTCTTGCCAACCGATCTGACGAGAACCCCAAAAGCTCAGGAATCTTTTTATTATGAAAAAGCGACGTTCACCCAAATGGTTTCTGGTGACAGCATTAGTCCTCGTCCCCCTGTCCTCTGTTGCAGAAGAGCCTCTTAATTTAATGGAGGTTTATCAACTCGCACTGGAAAATGATGCTGAGTTTGCTGCAGCCAAAGCCGCACTAAAAGCAGGTGAAGAGCTGGATGATCAGGGCAGATCTCAGCTTTTGCCGCAGATTTCAGCCAGTACCAATACACAGAAAATAAAGCAACACCAATTAGATGCCAATGATTTAGCCTCTACTAATCGGACCAGTAGTTATAACTCACATGGTTGGTCTGCCACCCTGCAACAACCTCTGTTTGATTTAAGTAAATGGTTTAGTTACACACGCTCTAAAGTTTTAACAGAGCAAGCCCAACACCAATTTCAGCTTGAATTACAAAAACTTATCTTACGTGTATCAGAAGCTTATTTTGATGTTTTACGGGCACAAGATACGTTAGCCACAGCTAAGGCTAAAGAAGCTGCCTTCAAACGCCAATATGATCAAGCTGAGCAACGCTTCGAAGTGGGGCTTGTGGCAAAAACTGATGTCTTAGAAGCCAAAGCAAGTTATGACACTGCACGCGTTGATCGGATAGTGGCCGAAAATGATGTTGATGTCAGTCTGGAAAAACTTAGGACCATTACCGGTAATTACATATCGTCAATTGGCAAGCTTGATAAGCAAATGCCTGTCAAAACCCCTATCCCAAACCGCCGGAAGGACTGGGTTGACAATGCAATGACGCAGAACCTGGATATAAAAGTTGCACGAGACTCCGTTCGAGCAGCAGAAGAGCAGTTAAGACAAAATAAATCAGGCCATGCGCCAACGGTTAATGCTATTGCACAGTATGATCACACCGCAGGTGCTTCAAGTAGCACTTCAATTGATGATTATTCTGGCAAATCGAATACCACTGTGTACAAGCTCCAAGTAGATCTACCCATTTTCTCTGGTGGCTTAACCAGCTCTCAAGTTAGAGAGTCCACACATAAACTGACACAAGCTCAAAAACAAGAGGAGTTTGCTCAGCGCAGTGCCTTCCAGGATACACGTAACCTCTTCAACACCATTGTTGCCGATGTACAGAAAGTTGATGCACGCTGGCAAAGCACTATTTCTTCTACAAGTGCGCTTGAGGCCACAGAAAGTGGATATGAGGTCGGTACACGGAATATCATTGACGTGTTGCAAGCACAACAAGTTCTCTATAACTCACAACGAGACTACCTCAATGCTCGTTACGACTATATTATTAACTCTTTGCGCTTAAGAAGAGCCTCTGGAACCTTAGATGAACGTGACTTAAAAACGCTGAATAACTGGATTACAAAAAAGCAAAATACTGAACTACTCCCACCACTAAACTATCGATAACAATCCATATAAGTGTTTTACTGCATACTCAAGCCTAGATGTTTCAATACAGGTGAAACTTCTTAGGCTTGAATTTGCCCTTTGTTTATTAACGTTAAAAGAAGTTACTTTTCTGGTTCACTTTATTTTAACTTAACTTGAGTTACTCCTTGAAATGGGAGTTTATAGTGGCACCTCGTTCCAAACCAATGACTGCTGCAATGTGGACAAGTAGCCGGTCAACCGCACCTCTGTGCTGAGAAACCAATTGCAATCCATTCTGCCCTACTGCTTCTGCTTGAGCTGGAGACTTTAATAGCTTTTCAACTGCCATAGCTAAGGCTTCTGCATCATTAACCCATTGTAATCCACCACTTTCAGTCAGCAGCTTACTGATCTCCATAAAATTAAAAACATGAGGCCCTGTCAGAACAGGTTTACCAAGCGCTGATGCCTCCAGCATATTATGGCCGCCATGAGGCACTAAACTACCTCCAATAAAAGCCACATCACATGCAGCAAAGAAAATCAGTAGCTCACCCATAGTATCACCTAAGATAACTTGAGTTTGCTCATTCGGTAATTGTTGGCTGGTACGACGAATATAGTTGACGCCATTCTGCTCAAGTAATGCTGCCACTTGGTTAAAGCGCTCAGGGTGCCTCGGCACGAGTATCAGTAGTGAATCTGGATGTGACTTCAGCAGCTGTTGGTGAGCAGCTAATACAAGTTCGTCCTCGCCAGGATGTGTACTTGCAGCTACCCAAACCGTTTGTTTCTTACTTTGTTCTAACCATTGCAGCCTCAAGCCCTGCCCTGTAGTAACTTGTGCATGATCTGGTTGAAGATCAAACTTAATGCTTCCAGTCACTGAGACCTTATCCGACTCAACTCCTAAATCTTTAAACCTGTTAGCAGATGCTTGGTCCTGAGCCGCGACAAGAGATAGCTGACTCAACATAGGTTCTACTAGTGACCTGAACTTCCCATAACCATTGGCTGATTTTTGAGAAAGGCGGGCGTTTGCTAATATCACAGGGATTTCTTGAGCGTCGCAAGCTGCAATGATGTTTGGCCAAAGCTCTGTCTCCATCATAATCGCTAACTCTGGCTGAATTTTTGTTAAAAAACGCTGCACCGCTCCTGGTAAGTCATAAGGAGCGTAGACATGAAACACCTGATCCCCTAACTTACTTTTTACCTGTGCCGATCCCGTAGGGGTCATTGTCGTCACTACCAACTGATGTTGGGGGTAGCATTCTTTTAGTTTATTTATCAGTGGAATCGCAGCAATGGTTTCACCAACGGAAACGGAGTGCACCCAAATTGCCGGCCGACTTAAATCTCGGGAAGCAAAACGACCAAAACGCTCTCCCCAACGTTTCGCATAGTCAGGGGCTTTAATCGCTCGATAGCTAAGCCTCAACAGCACAAATGGCATTAGGCTATAAAATAACAACGTATAAAACAGGCGTGAAAGCAATGACTTCTCCCAACCAACGATGAATCAAACCAAGTTACGATGATTAATGATGAATACAGCACAGCATACTAACTCATCAACCCTGCAGAGAGATGACCAATTCAGCTTGCTGGCGTATACTCCCAGATTCCTTATTGGTTGAGCAAGCAGTTAGATGCATATGCAGCAAGTACGTATAGAAACTGATGTAATTGTGATAGGCGGAGGTATTGCAGGCCTTTGGTTAACCAGTGCCCTGCGACAGCATGGACTCCAAACCCTGTTACTTGAAGAACACCAACTTGGAGGCATTCAAACCTCTCGATCGCAAGGCATCATCCATGGTGGCACCAAGTATGCCCTGTCAGGCAACTTAACCAAAGCTTCAGAATGTATTGCTGGCATGCCAGACCGCTGGCGCAAGTGTCTTGATGGTGTTGGTGAGTTTGATCTCAGCCAAGTTAAAGTGCTCTCCCCCCATCACTACCTCTGGTCTACTGCTGGAATTGGATCAAAACTCACCACATTTTTTGCCAGCAAAGCCTTAAGAGGGCGTGTCACTCCACTAAAGCCTGACAGTATTCCTCAAGTTTTTAAACACCCTCAATTCAAAGGCAGTGTTTATCAACTTAATGAGTTAGTGTTGGATATACCTAGCTTAGTTGATGAACTAGTAAAGCCAATAAGACAACAAGCCATTAAGGTTGACTGGAAAAACTCAACCCAGCTGCTAACCAATGATCAGCACGAAATAACGGGTATAAAGCTTCAATATCAAGATGTTGAGTACCTTTTCACTGCAAAACGATATGTCTTCACCGCTGGAGAAGGTACAGCTTCACTCATGAACAAGTGGGGGATCAATGAGCCTAAGCAGCAAACACGTCCACTCCATATGGTAATGGTTAAACATAGCCACCCTGATCCTCTGTATGCCCACTGTATTGGTACCAGTACTGTACCTAGACTTACAGTATCCAGTCATCCAACAGCAGAAGGTGATTGGGTTTGGTATTTAGGTGGTGAAATCGCAGAGACAGGGGTAAAACGCTCTGCAAGCGAACAGATTGAAATTGCTCAGAAAGAACTGAAGAAGTTACTCCCGTGGATCGATTTTTCCAGCGCTCAATGGGCAACCTTACATGTCAACCGTGCAGAGCCTAAGCAGCTTTCCTATATTCGTCCAGATGCGGCTTACTGCAAACCTATGCACAATGGCATTATCTGTTGGCCAACTAAGCTTGCATTAGCACCCAACCTTGCTGATGAAGTCATCAATCTATTGCAACTTGATGCGATTACTCCAAGTACGCAGCCAGCTACTGACCAAAGTAATACCCAAGATTTACCAAGTAACCTGCCACTGGCACCCATCGCTCCACCATTTTGGGAGGACTTTTTCTAATGCTACGCCGACAAGTGGCTAGTACTGATTTGTGGGTTTCAGCCTTAGGACTAGGTACCGTTAAGCTGGGTCGAAACCAAGGGGTTAAATACCCCAAACCGTTTTCAATCCCAGATGATAAAGCTGTATTAAATTTACTATCTCACGCAAGAGAGCTTGGTATTAACTTGATTGATACAGCCCCCGCTTATGGTGCTAGCGAAGAGCGTTTAGGCTCACTCTTACCAAAAGTTAAAAATGACTGGCTCATCTGTACAAAAGTGGGTGAGTCATTTGAACAAGGCCAGTCCTCTTTTGACTTTACTCCAGAAGCTGCACAGCTAAGCATTGAGCAAAGTTGCCGACGCCTCAACGTAGACTGTTTGGATATGGTGCTCGTGCACTCAGATGGTAATGACGAGCAGATTATCCAGCACTTTGGTATCCTGGATTACTTAAGTGATCTCAAAAAAACTGGAAAAATACGTGCCTTTGGTATGTCTACCAAAACCGTTGAGGGTGGTATCTTAGCCGCAAGCCAATCGGATATTGTCATGGCAACCTATAACCTGACAGATCAAACAGAGCAACCTGTTCTTGATTACGCAGCCGCTAATCGTAAAGCCATCTTTGTCAAAAAAGCGTTAGGTAGCGGCCATATTTGCCTAGAGGATGGCGACCCAGTTAAAAAGAGTATGGCGTTCATCTTTGCCCACCCAGCGGTTACAAGCACTATTGTGGGAACCATTACCCCAGCCCACTTGGCTCATAATGCCGCTTGTATTTCAGAGGTCCTTGATTAATTTAAATATGCTTGCTTCTGGTACTTTGCTGCACACATACAGCAGTAGTCTTTTTTCAACATATCGCCAAAGTCTCTGGCTAATTAAGCGCCTTGATTCAAGCTACCAAGCTCATTTCCAAAGCTGGGGGGGAGCATTATCTTTTACTCAGTTGCAGCAACTAAGGGCTTCAGCAAGCAGATCAACGTTTAAACCCGCCAATTGCTCCAGTAATGTGGCCTGCATCCTACTTAATAACCTTGGGGTTTCAGCACATATTACTGTGCGCTTGCAGGGCTGTCGCTGGCTGCTACTAGTCCCTCAGATCCGACCAGATTTTGGCGATACTGTACTCAAGCTCCCTTCAGGCTACGTACCCTCAGAGTCATTATCTTCACCACAAAATACTGTATTACAAGAAGTTGCCGAAGAGTTGCTATGGCTAACACCTGATAGAAGGCAGTGCCTGGTCACAAGCTTTGACCAAAAGCCCCTCCCTCGTGTTTACCCATCAGTCCCCCTCCACTCACAATCTCAAACAACAATCATGCTTTCACAGGCACAACGCCCCCATCACAGAATAGCGACATATTACAAAAATCAACTAAAGGGAGAGCAGTGCCATCTTTATCTGCATCAATCCACACAATCTGCTCAGCTAGTAAGCTACTTTGAGCTTAAACTTCTTTCTGACTTTATTCAGAAGGAAAAGCTATCACTCTTCCATTGTGAAGATGTCTGGAATGATCAGTCACAACATGTTGAAGTTAGATTTAATGAGAATGCATTGGTGATTTGGGCAGAAATTAATGAGAGTGACCAACTAACAGGCAAAGTAGCCACCTTACACAGTGGCCAACTCATACCTATAATTGATACTAAAAGACTTTACCTGTCAGAGTATTTTTGCGATAGCCAAGGTATTTGGGTAAATAGCAATAACAGACCTTTTCAGAAAGGAACTAATGCTTAGCAAGCTCAAAGCAGTATGCACCAAACAAAGTCCGTTATTCATTACTTAGCTTAGGTGCTTTAATTTTGTTCACTATCGCAGTTGTTGAGCAGTCATCTAAGAAATCCAATACGGCCACTTGGCCACCATAACTTTGCACAATGTTTCCACCAACGACTTCATCAACAGTATAATCCCCACCTTTTACCAGAACATCAGGCTTTAGTTTTTGCAGTAGGGATTCAGGAGTATCTTCATTAAAGCTCACAACCCAATCCACCGCCGCCAACCCAGCCAATACCGTCATACGTCGATCAACGGGGTTAACAGGTCGTCCTTCACCTTTGAGACGGCGCACTGAAGCATCATCATTAATCGCCACGACAAGCCTGTCACCCAGTGCACGTGCTTGCTCTAAATAGCCCACATGGCCTGCATGTAAAATATCAAAACAGCCATTAGTGAAGACAACTTTTTCACCTTGCGCTCTTGCCTCTTCCACTGTGCTTAAGAGCTGATCCGCTGTCATTACACCTTTCTCAAGATCTGGCTCACCTTGAAGTGCACGACGCAACTCAGGAGCACTTACTGTTGCAGTTCCCAGCTTGCCTACAACAATACCTGCAGCCAGGTTAGCTAGTGCAACTGACTCAGGAAGTGACAAACCTGCACCCAAAGCTGAAGCAAGAACTGCAATGACCGTATCACCAGCCCCCGTCACATCAAAGACCTCTTTCGCTTGTGCAGGTAAATGTAATGGGATACCCGAAGGCCGTAATAGAGTCATGCCGTGCTCACTTCGGGTGACTAATAGTGCTTCCAGCTCAAGTTCTGCTAACAACTCCATCCCTTTTTTCGTGAGCGTGGCTTCATCAGGACAAGCCCCAACAACTGCTTCAAACTCTGATAAATTAGGAGTGATTAACGTGGCCCCTCGATACTTAGCAAAATGGGTTCCTTTGGGATCCACTAGAACAGGTTTTCCAGCAGCCTTTGCGGCTCGAATCAATCGCTGAGGATTCGTTAAAGCACCTTTACCATAGTCAGAAATCACCACTACATCGACACTTTGTAAAGGGCTACTAAACCGCTCAGTCAAACCCTCTTCATCAAGGGACTGAAAGGCCTCTTCAAAGTCAAGACGTATTAGCTGCTGATGCCGACTGATAATTCTGAGCTTGGTTATTGTTGGCTCGTCCTTAACCTGCTGGAAACTACACCATACTCCAGCAGCCTCTAGACAAGTTTGTAACACATGACTCGCTTCATCTTCCCCTGTTACACCCACTAGATAGGCAGGTGCACCCAAAGCAGCAATATTCAATGCCACATTGCCCGCACCTCCTGGCCGGTCTTCTTTTTCACCCACCCTGACCACAGGAACTGGAGCTTCAGGTGAAATTCGAGAGGTAGCGCCATGCCAATACCGATCCAACATGACATCGCCAACAACAAGCACGCTACTGCGATCAAAACGAGGCATAGTCAACTTCATTAGTTAAATCTCATATTTAGTTAACGGCGATTTCTGAGGACTCGGATGCTTCTTCTTTAAACTGCATGTGATGCAATTTGGCATAATGACCCGACTGCTGAAGAAGTTGTTGATGCGTGCCCACTTCAACAATTTCTCCTTTATCCATAACTACAATTTTGTCTGCATTTTCGATAGTGGATAACCTATGTGCTATGACAATGGTGGTTCTTCCCTTCATCACTTGATCAAGCGCTTTTTGAATCATTCGCTCAGACTCCGTATCAAGAGCTGAAGTTGCTTCATCAAGGATAAGTAAAGGTGCGTCTTTCAAGATAGCCCGAGCAATAGCCAACCGCTGCCGTTGCCCTCCAGATAACAACACGCCATTTTCTCCTACAAGGGTATTCAATCCTTCAGGCAAGTCTTTTATAAACTCCATGGCATAAGCTGCTTCAGCTGCTTTCTGGATTTCATCCAAAGATCGGTGCTGCAAATCACCATAAGCAATATTGTTGGCTACGGTGTCATTAAACAGCGTTACCTGCTGAGTCACTAGTGCAATCTGCTGACGTAAATTACGAAGTTTATAGTGCTGAATTGGAGTACCATCCAGCAGGATTTCCCCACTTACGATGTCATAAAACCGAGGGATTAAACTCGCAAGCGTTGATTTGCCACTACCTGAACGCCCCACTAAGGCAACGGTCTCACCAGGTTCTACATGTAGAGAAATATCTTTAAGAACCGTTTTTTCAGTATTTGGGTAGGAAAAGTTTAAGTGGTTAATTTGCAGTCTACCTTCAGTACGTGACACTACATGCTCACCACTATCTTCTTCAGCCGGTTCATCTATCTGTTCAAAGATACTTTGAGCGGCAGCAATCCCTTTTTGAATCGTGGCATTCACTTCACTCAGCTGTCGAATAGGTTTGGGAAGCATACCTGCGGCAGTTACAAACCCTACCAACTCAGCAGCTGTTGCCTCACCACGCATAAAAAGTACTAGGAACATGAGTAATGCAAGAGAGGTAAGTACCAAAAACTGCAGTGTAGGTGTATGAACTGAAGATGTTTTAACCATTTTCAGATTTTGCTTGGTATTTAACGTGCTCGCTTCATGAAAACGCTTTTGCTCATAGTCTTCGCCACCAAAGCTGCGGACAACCCGATAACCATTGATGGTCTCTGACGCAACATGGGTAACATTACCCATAGCATTTTGAATTTTCCGGCTTAATTTGCGGAACCGTTTACCAGCCTTGCTGACAACCAAAGCAATGAGTGGTGCCATGCCCACAAAGATGAGGGATAACTTCCAGTTGGTAATAAAGAGGAAGCCCAGCAAAAAAGTCACCGTGAAACCTTCCCTTATCACGACCTTAATAGCGTCTGTTGCCGCCCCTGTGACCATACCAACATTGTAAGTAATACGAGAAATCAGATGCCCAGAGTTATTGTTATCAAAGTAATGATTAGGTAGTAACACCAGTTGATCAAATAATGCACAGCGCAAGTCATGCACAACCCCCAAGGATACCCGTGCGATAAAGTAGTTCCCCAGATAAGAGCCCAATCCTCTAAACAGGGCAATGATAACCGTCCCAATTGGCACCCAATAAATCAAGCTTGAATCAGCACCTTCCAGGCCTGCTACAAAATATTCCATCATTTTGGCAAATAATGGTTGGCTTAAGGCAAAAAGGATATAGCCCAAAATACTAATCGAAAACCAACCTGTATAAGGCTTGACATAAGAGAGCAGA
Organism: Zooshikella sp. RANM57; assembly: GCF_050749885.1. Classification (NCBI taxonomy): domain Bacteria; kingdom Pseudomonadati; phylum Pseudomonadota; class Gammaproteobacteria; order Oceanospirillales; family Zooshikellaceae; genus Zooshikella; species Zooshikella sp. RANM57. Next base: position 257,211 of record NZ_JBOIUB010000006.1, read on the forward strand.
CGTAAGTAAACATTCAAACCACTTTGTGAAGGGTAATTTGGATCTGTACTCATAATGCCTCAATCAATAACGTGGTATTAGGCGCAGGATTCTAACACAGATTGCCATCAGAACGTCATAATACACACAACACATCTCTCGACATCCTTCTTGCTTTATAAAAGTCCATGCGTACAATAGCCTAGGTTACAAACAGGCTAAATCAGCAGCACCTCTTTCCTAATTTCTTTAATCAGGACAACATTTTTAGGTGTTTGTCGTACTCAATAAGTTGACTTATGAAGTTAAAAAGTGGACCTCCCCAGTTAACTTTCAGTCATAATCTTGCTGCTTCCTTACTGATATCATGTAAATCTTATACAGTGGTGCAATGAAATTACTCTCTTTAAGCGAATACAACCAGTTAAAAGATGGAGCCACTGTCATTGAGGAAGATGCTTGCGGAGAAAAGGTCGTTACGTTACAGGATGGATCCTATATCAAACTTTTCCGCAATAAACGGCTCATCTCTTCCGCTCTTTTTTTTCCTTATGCTAAACGCTTTGTTAAAAACGCGCATGCCTTAAACGAACTAGGCATACCCTGTGTTCAAGTTATTGACATGTTTAAAATAAATAAGCCTCCACGCTGTATTGTTCGTTATTTACCATTGAGTGGAAAAACCGTTAGGGAAGCAGCTGCTGCAGCAAATTCTGGTTCAATTGAGCCTACCTTAATTAAACGCATCGCTGAATTTATCAGCACGTTACATAATAAAGGGATATATTTCCGTTCCTTACATTTGGGTAACATTTTGCTGCAAGATAATAATCAACTAGGTTTAATTGATGTGGCAGACTTGAAGTTTTACAGAAAGCCTCTTTCCATTAACAAGCGTATACGTAATTTCAACCATCTCATTCGATACAAAGATGATGTCTCGCTGCTTTTTGCTCAGTCACCTATAGACTTTATTGATGCTTATTTAAAAGCAAGTCAAAGCTACATTTCTAATAAAAATCAGCAAACCATCAGCAATGCATTAAATACTCTCGTTAGGTGTTAAGTTAACATGAAAGTCCTTGTCACAGGTGGTGCAGGTTTTATTGGTTCTGCGTTAGTTCGACATCTTATCAACAATACATCAAATCATGTGGTTAATGTTGATAAACTCACCTATGCAGGCTGTATTGATAATCTTGCTCACTGTAGCTTGTCTGATCGTTATGCCTTTTACCATACAGACATTTGCAACAAAGACGAGCTGCAGGACATTTTTACCAAGGAAAACCCTGATGCTGTTATTCATTTAGCAGCTGAGTCTCATGTCGATAGGTCTATTCAAAATCCTCGTGCCTTTTTAGATACCAATGTTATTGGTACCTATAATCTATTAGAAGTGACTAAACAGCACCTTCAACAAAACAATCAGAGTGACTTCAGATTTGTCCATGTTTCAACAGATGAGGTTTTTGGCAGCCTTGGCGAAACAGGTCTGTTTTCTGAAACAAGCCGCTATAAGCCAAACTCCCCATACTCAGCCTCCAAAGCCGCGTCAGATCACTTGGTGAGAGCATGGCATAAGACGTATGATATCCCCATAATCACCACCAACTGTTCAAATAATTACGGTCCCTATCAATTCCCAGAAAAGCTTATCCCGCTTACCATCATGCATGCTATTCAAGGTAAACCTATTCCGGTATATGGGAACGGCTTGCAAGTGAGAGACTGGCTTTATGTTGATGATCATGTTGATGGCATAATGACTGTGCTTGGCCATGGTGGGGTTGGAGAAACATACAATATTGGTGGATTTAATGAGCAAACCAATATTTCAGTGGTTAAAACAATTTGTACCTTATTAGATACCGCCATTGAAGATAAGCCTCAAGGCATAAAACACTTTGAGCAACTCATTCAACATGTTACAGACCGTCTTGGTCATGATACACGTTATGCAATAGATGCAACCAAAATGGAAACTGAACTACACTGGAAGCCAAAAGAGACATTTCAATCAGGCTTAGATAAAACCATTCAATGGTATTTAAATAACTTAGACTGGGTAAAAAACAAACAATTTTAAGAAATATCCCATTGTGAATAAAATGGTAAAGGCTCACTTAAATCAACTGCTAGCAATACGTTTAGTCTACTCGCTCAATACTTAAAAAAAGCCTTTAACCTCAGTTCCGTGGGTAAATATATGGTTAAACTATGAAAGGCATAATACTCGCAGGTGGTTTAGGAACCAGGCTTTATCCAATTACATTAGGTATCTCTAAGCATCTTTTACCAATTTATAATAAGCCGATGATTTACTATCCATTAGTAACCCTCATGCAGGCAGATATTAGAGATATCGCGTTGATCACAACGCCAGAGGATTACCCCCTTTTCAATAAAATTCTTGGTGATGGACAACAATGGGGTATAAATATCCAGTACCTCATCCAGCCTAATCCTGAAGGTATTGCTCAAGCATTTATTATTGCTAAGGACTTTCTACAAAATGATAAATGCTGCTTAATCTTAGGCGATAATATATTTTTCGGAGAAGGCCTTGAGCAGCAAATGATCCAAGCTCAAAAGGCCCCTGGAGCAACTATTTTTGCCTATCATGTGAGCGATCCAGAACGTTATGGTGTTATTTTTCTGGATGACAATAAAGTCCCTCTTTATATTAAAGAAAAACCTGCTAACCCAAACTCAAGCCTCGCCATCACTGGCTTGTATTTTTATGACAATGATGTCATCTCTTTTGCTGAAAATCTAAAACCCTCTGCTAGAGGGGAATTGGAAATCACCGACATCAATAATATATACCTGAAGGCAAAACGCTTAAATGTTAATATATTTGGCCGTGGCATTGCTTGGTTAGATACAGGCACTCATCAATCTTTACTTGAAGCCTCACAGTTTGTTCATGCACTTGAAACCAGACAAGGGGTTAAAATCTGTGCTCCAGAAGAAACTGCCTGGCAAAAAGGTTGGATTAATGATGATCAGCTTATTCAGCAGTCCAAGCATTTTGATAAAAGTGACTATGGCCCTTATTTAAGAAGCCTGATTAAGCAGGATAGATAATCGTGATTGTTAAAGAAACATCACTTCCGGAAGTGCTTGAAATAACACCTCGTGTCTTTGAAGATAATCGAGGATTCTTTTACGAAACTTATAATGCTGAACGCTATAGGCAGCATGGCATTACAGTGACATTTGTCCAAGATAATCGCTCTAAATCTCAAGCAGGCACAATTCGAGGTTTACACTATCAACTAAATAACCCTCAAGCAAAGCTCGTGCGTGTCACTCGCGGAGAAGTACTTGATGTTGCTGTCGACATTCGCAAAGGATCTCCTCGATTTGGTCAGTGGGTAGCTGTTAAATTATCAGCCGATAACCACAAGCAGCTCTTTATTCCAGAAGGGTTTGCTCATGGTTTTATCGTTTTGTCGAAAGAAGCTGATTTTGAGTATAAATGTTCAGACTATTATCACCCAGAGGATGAATACGGTATATTTTGGCAAGATCCCACGCTTAAAATTGATTGGCCTGACATACCAAATCACAGACTATCGCCAAAGGACTTAAAGCTTCCTATGCTAAACAAGGTAAGCGAAAAGGAGTTACCTCTCTATGAATAAAAGAATTCTGCTTACTGGTGCTGATGGACAGCTTGGTCAATCAATATTACGTGAATCAAATAAATTTCCGTCATTTACGTTTATACCCACAGACCAACATAATTTGGATATAACTAATCCACAAGAAGTCAGTAATGAACTTGATAAAATAAAACCAGATTACATCATCAATACGGCTGCTTATACGAATGTTGATGGTGCAGAAAGTGATTACGATACTGCCTTGGCAATTAACAGCACTGCAGTAAACAACCTTGCTGTTGAATGTAAAAAACGAGGTATTTTCCTAGTTCACTTCTCGACAGACTATGTGTTTTCTGGCAAAAAAAAAGAGCCTTACAATACCCATGCTAAATGCGCTCCCCTTAACGTATATGGGAAAACAAAATGGTTAGGTGAACAGGCAATACTAGCCATTAACCCCAATGGACTTCTCATTAGAACAAGCTGGGTTTTCAGTATTTTTAATACAAACTTTGTTAAAACAATGATAAGTCTAGCATCAAAAAAAGAAGAACTATCAATTATAAAAGATCAGATAGGACAGCCCACTTCAGCACACGACTTAGCCTCTTTTACACTGAATTTTCTTTTTCAAAATCAACCTACTGGCTTAGATACTATCCATTTTTCAAATAAAGGTATTTGTAGTTGGCATGAGTTTGCATCTGAAATTATTTATAAAAGCTATGACCTAAACATTATACAAAAAAAACCTTTAATCAATGCTGTAACCTCCGAAGTATATCCGCAAAAGGCAACCAGACCCAAAAACTCTGTGCTAGATATCAGTGATACTGAAACCAGATTTGATATAGATATTCGCAGCTGGAAGGATGCGCTGGACGATGTATTAGTATTAATATCAAAAGCCAAGCAGGAATCCATCAATGGTTAACCAACAACCTTTAGTTTCAGTCGTAATATCCTGTTATAACCATGAAAACTATATCACTGACTGCATAAAAAGTGTTTTAACTCAAACTTATAGCAATATTGAACTGATTGTTATTGATGATGGTTCAAAAGACAAATGTCCTGAAATCCTACAAGCATTAAGCCAAGAGTTTAACTTCTTTTTTAAACATCGAGAAAATAAAGGCCTTTCAGCAAGTTTAAATGAGGCTATTGCTCTCGCTAAGGGAAAGTATATTTGCCCCTTAGGGTCTGATGATATTATTCTTCATGACAAAATCGAAAAACAAGTTAATTTCTTAGAAAAACGTGAAGATATAGCAGTGTGTGGTGGCAATATTATTTGTATTGATGAACAGAACCAAGTGAAATCTAAACAAAGACTTAAGCCTTACCGAGAAGTTGATTTTCACAAAATGTTCACTCAATCAAAAGAAGGTCCTGCAGCACCAACAGTTATGATACGGGCAGAAGTACTAAACACCGTTGGAGGATTTGATACTGATGTTCGCCTGGAAGACCTAAATCTTTGGTTAAAAATCACTTCTCATGGCTATAAAATTGCAATTTTAAGTGATATTCTAGCCTACTATCGGGAGCATAGTAGCAACACCTATAAAAATTACCAATTAATGACTGAAGAAATCCTAAAAACTTATTATAAATATAAAGATAAGCCTGATTACCTCAAAGTCAAAAATAAGTTTTTACTCAGTATGTTTGTTAAAACTTCCAAAAAAGATGCAAAATATGCATTAACTATCTTAAGATCAATTGATCCTAAATTTTACAATATAAAAGTTGTAAAAGGATTACTTAACCTCCCAGTTTCATACTTAAAAAAATAATATGTCATTAAAAACTATAGCAATCATCATACCGTATTTTGGGCAATGGCCTGAATGGATTGACTTATATATAGAATCCTGCAAGCATAACCCAACCATTGACTGGCTATTATTTAGTGACTGCCCTCCCCCTAACAATACAGCAAATAATGTTAAAATTACTTTTATTTCTTTTCAAGATTACAAAAGAAAAATAAGTGATGCATTAGATATTAATTTCGCAGAAGCTGATCCATATAAATTATGTGATATAAAACCAGCCTTAGGCTTTATACATCAAGACGAAATCAAACATTATGACTATTATGGTTTTGGTGATATTGATGTTATTTACGGAAATATACGATCTTTTTATAACGAGCAAGTACTAACACATAACCTAATATCAACTCACTGGGATAGAATTTCAGGTCATTTGGCTCTGTTTAAAAATACTAAAAAAAATCGAACCGCATTCAAATTAATTAAAAACTGGCAACAGCTCATGGCAGATACCAAGCATCATGGTATCGATGAATCAAAGTTTTCTAAAATATACTTACGCCATAAAAAATACACCAGTTGGTTAAGAAAATGTTATGGTATGTTCAATGAGTACAACAGAAACTGCTACTTTAAAGAACAATATAGCACTATTCTTTCGCCTATTTTATGGATAAATGGTTCTGAAAAACACCCTACAGTATGGCATTGGAAGAATGGGAAGCTTACAAATAATATTGATGGTGATAGAGAGTTTTTATATCTGCATTTTATGAACTGGAAGTCAGCCGCTTGGCTACCCAAGAAATATGGGAAGAAGGCGGCATGGGAAAGCTTGAACCACATTAACCACGTCCCACCTAATAAGGTTACTGACGGCTGGATAATTTCTGAAAAAGGTTTTCTACCAGCATAAAACCAACTCATTATAGGAAACTGCAACTTTAGCTATTATGTCAATATTTTAAAATAGATCACCTTACTGCTAGCGAGCTCAGTTTCCTTTCTATAGTAATCCAAGCCTTTTTTTCTTCAACAGGCAACTTTTCCGATTTAATTAACTTTCCAACATAAAAAATAATAAAGGAATATGCCTTAACAGATAATTTAGGATTATTAGAATCATCATTTAAGATATTATAAGATCTTATCAACCAATTATACTGATCCGCTTTAAAATAGCTATTTTCACTGTCTAAAAGAAAAATTTTAATACCCTGAATAGCTCTCATTGTTTCTTTATCAATACCCAGAATTTTTGATATTAACTTTATCAATAAAACATGAAATTTATTTTTTTCCACATCTACCGTAAGGAAAAGTAGCCGTTAAACTAGCTTGCCCTGCTACATCTTTGTTAACATTTTCCTTTAAAAAAACAGAAATTTTATCATTAATAAATAATAGGTCTGCTCCATAGTAATGATATAAAACATTACGACAACCTTGAAGGTTAGTATTTTGTCTAATAACTTCACCAACCACAAGTTGCTCAGTCACATACTCATTTGTTAATAAATATAACTTATCAATCAAAGAAAGCGCATCGTCTAGTAGAGAACGGTTGTCAAAAGAAAGACCAATAACGCCAGAGTTCCATAACTGACCTTCCTGAAAATTAAGTTTTCGCCCATCCCCCAAACTAAACTCATGATCTTTCACTTTATGACATAAACTAGGCAAAGATGCTTTAACATCAGACTCATATTCATACATAACGGACGAGTCATTATTAACGAATGAAAAAATATGTTCCGGACTTTTAATAAACCACGTATCCGTATCTATAAATGCTGTATTTGATTTATACTTTTTCATCCAATATATTTGCGACAACGTTTTTATTCTATGTATATATGTTCCACCTCCCATCCACTCAGTTTTTTGGTCACATGTAAGTTTCTCAACGAAAACTGGTAACTTTTTAAAAAACTCAGGTTTTTCAGTAAGCACACATATCCTTACCAAATTGCTCACATTTAAGCAATTCAACGCAGTTAAAATACTAAAGTAAGCCTGTTTGTAATAGACCTCATTATCTCCATACACTAAGTACAGGAGATCATTCTTAGCTTGTCTATCAGTCATATACACTGCCACTATATATCAATTATATTTTTGTACTGTTCTCTATACTTCTGAATAGAGTGATTCTCTTTAACATAATGATAGCTATTATTAACAATTTTTTTTCTTTCACAAACTGACAAATCCAAAATTTCTTTCATTTTAGCAGTTAAGCTATCAATATCTCTTGGAGGAATTAATTTTGCTATCTCAGCATTGAGAACTTCAGGAATACCACCAACATTTGTTGAAATAATAGGTACCTTCGCTATTAGTGCTTCAAATAACACTAATGGCATACCCTCTTCTAGTGAAGGAAGCACAAACAGGTCAAATGCTTTAAGAAACTTATACGCATTAAAGATTTCACCTGCAAATAAGACTTTATCGCTTATTTCTAAATCTTCTACTAAAGATCTTAGTGAGCACTCAAGCCCACCACCACCAACTATAAGTAATTTTATTTTGTTATCTTCTTGTGCAATTTTAGCAAACGATTTTATTAAATATTCATGTCCCTTTACTTTCACCAATCGCCCAATTGTTCCAATTATAATATCTCTCTCATCAACACCTATTTCCTGTCTCGCAGCATTTTTTTCAAGCATATTTGATTCAATATACTCAAGGTCAACAGCATTAGGTATAACTTTTACATTGTAATCATTGAAACATTTACATTGTTTTATAAGATATTCTTTTACTGTTTTAGAGACAGCAATAATTGTCCATTTTTCATCAACAAGTAAATTAGAAATTAATCGCCTATAAACCCGGTCAAAGTCTCCAATACCATGAACTACTGAAATACAATTTTTTACCTTAAGCAGTTTATTTGCAATAAGCATAACATCATACGACTTGAACCTGTGAGTTATAATCACATCAAATGCTTTATCTTTGCAATATTTCCAAAGTTGGTAAATTGCTTTAAAACGAAAGCCTTTCATTTGCTTTTTCGATAGATTAAAATATTTTTTCTTTTCTGCAACCGTAATCATATTATCTCTGGCTGGCTCACCAGTAAAATAGCCTGCAGTCACCTCATAATCTTTTTTAGGTAACGCTTTTATAATTTCTTCATGCAAGTCCGAAGTTCTGACATAGTATTTTTGTTGCAACTGTAAAATTTTTATTCTATCCATTTTGATTTACCAGCTTTTTACTATTTTTACCTGCAACTACCAAAAGCCCTATAGCTATCGAGATCGGAAACCAAGTTAAAAACCAGACTTCTTTGGGTCTGCCAACAATATTCCCTCCTTCTGTGAGACCTGCAATAGCACCATATACAAGCAAAGGTAAACCAATGTAATTAATTAATAAATTTCTAGACCTCAAGCAAGCTATCGACAAAACACCTAATAAAGAAATCCAGAATAACAACCCAATTAATCCATAGTGGTATGCAAAAGCTAAGTGAATATTATGAGGATCATAAAAACTGGTGCTAACTTTGGATATGAACACTTCAAAACCTGCATTGCCACCATAACCAAACAAGGGTTTATTTATAATCAAATCAATGGATGCACTCCATATATCAGGCCTTAATGATACCCCTCTGGATATAATTTCGTCCCCAAACAAAATAAAAAACAAAATAAATAACGTTATTATTAATGCCACCCACTTCAAATAAGCTGATTTTTTATCCATAATAATCAAATAAATATAGATAACAACAACACCCAATAACCCAACCATTGTTGTCCTTGATTTGGTAAGCAATGAGCATAATAAAAATATTATCACACACCCTAATAATACAAATCTTACTTTCCTGTCTTTTGCACAGAAAAGCGTTCCTAAAGTCAAAACACACAATGAGCCAAAATAGTGTGAACTCAACAAAGGATTACTTAGAACGCCATTCCCAATAAACCTAACAGCATCTAATGATTTATTTTCAAAAAAGAACTGAACTATACTTATCAATGCAAACAAGCAGGCGATTACAATCGAAGGAAAAAATACTTTTTCATAACCAAACTTATCTATCAAATAAAATATAGAAAAAGAAAATAAAAATATGAGTAGCATCTGTTTAAATTCTTTTAAGGCATCACCACTTTGATTTATCAATTCACTCAACAGCAAGTAAGCAAACAAAAACAATAACAACTTTACATAAATAGATCTAACATATAGTTTTGTGTGTACAAAACTAAGAAAGAAAAGGGCCAACGCAGGAAGAAACTCAAGTAGATATAGTTGTGTATGCCACTTGCTTGCATCTGGTACAACTTGAATACCTGCAAAAAATATTAAAAATCCTAAACAAAGCAAAACCAAAAAAAAATTTCTAACGTAACTACATGTTAGATTAATATTCATCTCTCAACCTTTTTAAGTAAAAAAGTTCATTATTTTTTATATTTTTCGAAAAGTATGCGTCATATCCATATCTACTATATGATCTTCCTATTACTTTCTGAACTAGAGACCTAATAGATTTTTTAAGTTTCACAGGCCTTTTTAAATCATGCATCATTTCCAATGCATAAATTTTATTCTTTTGCACATCCTCACTTAACGAAAAAGAATATAGTCCATCAAGACTCTGCATCATATCTACATTTGGGGGTAAAGATGCTATAGAATGTGGAGGTCCAAAGGGGTGCATATCAGTGTAGTGAAAATGATTAGCGTAACCAAGTATATACTTAACACCTTTAAAAGAAGACCCTTTAATTGCTAACTCAACAAACCGAGATGTATAGATATGATCTTCATGAGGATCTAGCTGGGTATGTGGCATGATAATAACTTCAGGTTGATACTTCTCAATCAGAAATTTCAAGTCACTTATCAAATTTTCTCCTGAAGCATGGTTATTCTTATCACTAGGAAGTGAAAATGAATTAAACTCTCTGAACACTTTTGTTGAGTCAACTCCAGCCGTTAATGAAATAGTCGTTTTACTCAGATCATCAAACATCTCTTTTAGACGCAAACAAAAATAACCAAGGTGGATGATATTCTTTGGTTTAACGCCCCCCCATTGTGGAACGGCAATACTGTCAAATGCTCTCAGCCGCCCTTTTAATAATGATGCCTTCTTAGCATCAGCATATACATGTGAGAAACTTTCTGCTTCAACCTCACCAGCGGTGAGCGTAACAATCGCAACATCCTTTACCTGACTATACAAGCCAAAAGCAGCTAATTCAGCATCATCAGCATGTGGAGCAATAATTAAAGTTTTCTTATTGACAAAGTCATCATTACAAAATCCATAAACTACAATATCGCTGGACAATTGAGCCTGACAGTATTTAAACTTGACAGAAACAGTTTCTCCATCATTGAGTTTTTCCAGACAATCACTGATATTAATATATCTCTTTCCCTTTAATCCCCTTTCAAAATACTGCTTCGCAATGTGCTTACCATCACTGATTTCAACATATGGATCGAATACAGCGCCTAAAAACACCTCACTCTTTATTGATATAACAAGTACTGCCGTGTCACATTTGACTAATTCATCTCCCTTAACCAGACATAAGGTACCATCTTCCAGCTTCACTTTTGTGCAAATAGCATTAGGAAAGCTGTATAAATAATCTGATTTAGGGTTATAGAAAATATGGTCTGACCAAAAAAGCTCATGTGCAATATAAAATAACAACAGCAATAACAATGATTGCCAATAGAGTCCAAGAGCAACGCCCACTATGCTTATCAACATAATTAGGCACGCTTTAATTTTGTTTTTTTGTTTCTTTTTTTTCAGCCAGGCAGCAGATTGAGTATTCATATTAAATTCATGTTAAAAAAACTGGGCTTTTGTTACACCAACGAAGTTTGTAGTCATTATCAGCTAAGCCGAAAGAGTAACGTAATGATTTATTCTTGCTGTCAGCAAACTCTTGTGCTTGTTGTATGTTTGTAAAACTTAAAATACTACCCGGACTATAATTCTTGTAGGCAGGATTAACTCCGCCATTTACATACTCCACACTTAGGTGATGAACCGTTTCAACTTGGTACACCAGCTGGATGGCAATAGGTTTACCGGCTATATATAAAATGCTTCCAGTTAAGAATGAATATAACTTCTCAAGAAGTTTTAGCATTAAAGTAGCGCCTTTAGCACTAAATCCCCAACGTTTTTCAAAAAGTTCAAGATAAATCGCACACAGTTGGTCTGCAGGTATACTATTTAATGGTGTAAATTCGCCTCCCTCATCTTGAAATAATCTAATTTCTCTTCGATGATTATATTTAAACTTCTTCGAAAAACCCTCAGCATGGAAACCTTTTGCGAAACAAAGGGCCTTTCCTTTACTTTTTAAATTAATAAGTTGAGGCTGATGCTCAGCTGAAATAAAGTCAGATTTGTAAGGCAATACAATTCTTATATTAGGGCTCATTGGCAATATCACTTCAGGATTACCAACATCAATTAATCCTCGTTTACCGAGTTTTTTTAATGCAGTCTTACTACCTGCAATATAGTTTCCCCAAGTAGGTACAGCCGCTACTAACTTATCATCCTCATAGCGTCCTTGGTACATGACGGGTATTTCTAGTAGTTCAGAAATACCCTGTATAACTTCAGGGTGGGTAATAAAACTCCCTCCCCATTGATTGTATGCCTTACAGTAAGCAGAATAAGGAATCGTACTCCAATGCCGCATATGCCATTTAATCAACCAGTTCACTGGCATGAAACTCCACTAATTTGTTGAACAAATGGTATTTGCCAAAAACAATCCTTAACAGCAGTATAGGAAAAATTATTGATTACCTTTTTGTCCATACTTTCCACCAGCTGGTTTATCATTACAGAGTCAAAACGTTGAACCTCAAGCATTTTATTTACCAGCGCTGTGTCATCACCCAGAGGAAAGAGAGAACCACACTCTGAAACAACTTCTCTCGCCCCCCCACAATCTGTTGAAATAATAGGTAGTCCTGCCGCCATAGCCTCCAATAAGACCATACCAAAAGGTTCATGGTCAGAAGATAAAACAAAACTATCAAATGCTTTAAAATACTTAGCAGCCTCTTTAACCTGCCCTAAAAATAAAACACTATCCATAATCCCCAGTGTTTTAGCTAATCCTTCAAGCTCATTCTGGAGACGACCACTTCCCATTATTGCAAGCAGTGAATTGGGCTGTTTTTGAATAACTTGCGAAAAAGCTTTAATCAAGGTTGCCTGATCTTTATCTGGATGCAGCCGGCCAACATTTGCGTAAACAAATTTACCCAGAGGCAAGCCTAATTTTTTACGAGCAGATTCTCTATCAATTAATTGAGACTTAAGTAATTCATAATCAACTCGATTATAGAGCGTTTGAATTTTTGATGGATCCCATTTTGTTAAGCAGCTACGCATATCATCACGTACTGCATCAGATACACCTAATAAAAATAAACGCTCACGATGCTTATTCGCATACCAACGTCTTGTTAAACGCTGATAGTCACCAAATGCATGATGAATACCAACACATGGAACTCCAGGTATATGAGATGCAATAAATAATGCTTTATATCGGTGAGCTAAAACAAACTTGAAGTTAAATTTATTATTTAGTTTTTTTAAATCAGCTATTTGCTTTCTTTTCAAGCCACGAAGTTGCCTTGATGAATAATTTAAAAAAATAACTTCTGCGGAGTTAGAAGCCTCAATAACTTCCGGTTTCGGCTCCCCTTTTAAGTAAACTGTAACAACCTTAAAAGGGGTGTCCTCAAACAATGCAGCATATTGATTAGCCACACTTAAAAAAGGGGGCTTATAATCATGACAAAGCTGCAATACATACATAGACTTAACCTTTTCAAAAACAACTATAGCTCCTAATAGGAGCTATAGTTGTTCTACTTAATTATTAGTTTATGGGTTCTTGGATATCTGCAGGAAATTCAGCTTTGACAACCAAAATATCTTCCATAATAAGGTATTGCAGATCTGAACCAAAAAACATGTTCAAAGCATCTGTCGGTGTACATACTACTGGCTCACCACGTCGATTTAATGACGTATTCAAAACGACACCATTACCTGTCCGCTTTTCCATTTCTTCTAACAACGCATAATAACGAGGATTAAATTCCTGCTTAACCGCTTGACCTCGGGACGTACCATCCTCATGAACAACCTCTGGTACTCTTTCTTTCCATTCTTCATTTACTTCAAAAGTAAATGTCATGAATGGCGCGGGATGGTCCACCTTGAACATCTCTTTTGCAACTCTATCCAGCATGCTTGGACAAAAGGGACGCCACCGCTCACGGAATTTAATTTGTTCATTAATTCGGTCTGCAATACCTTTAAAGCTTGGACACCCCAAAATACTGCGATGACCTAGCGCACGAGGTCCAAACTCCATCCGCCCCTGAAACCAAGCCACAGGGTTTCCTTCAGATAAAATTTTAGCAATACGTTGTGGTACATTATCAATTTGTAAAAACTTTGGCTTCTCTGCATGTTGCTCACATGCTTCAATTACTTGCTCATTATTAAATGATGGACCAAGATAAACATGCTCCATTTTTTCAACTTTAATACCACGCTTCTCTACAACATAAGACGCAGCACCCACAGCAGTTCCTGCATCACCTGAAGCTGGTTGCACAAATAATTCTTTTACCTCAGGACGAGCAATAATTTTTTGGTTTAATTTTACATTTAAAGCCCCACCACCAGAAAACGCAATCAAACCTGTCTCTTTAATAATATCGCCTAAATAGTAATCCATTAATTTTAATGAGACATCTTCATACAGCTTTTGCATAGCTGCTGCATAATGTATGTATGGATCGTCTGCCATATCGCCTTTACGGCGAGGTCCCAACCAATCAATCAACTTAGGACTAAAATAAAAGCCGCGCCCCTTTTCTTTATAACGTCTCAGTCCGATAACATTGGCATAATCAGTATTTACTTCGAAGTTTTTACCATCAAACTTAATAAGTCGTGATAAGTCATACTTGTCAGGATCGCCATAAGGTGCCATTCCCATCACCTTATACTCACCATCAAGCATGTCAAAACCAAGATATTCGGTAATAGCGCCGTATAAACCACCTAACGAGTCCGGATCATAAAACTCTTTAATTTTATGGATCTTGCCATTTTCTCCATAACCGAAAAAGGTTGTGGCATATTCACCCTTACCATCAATTCCCATAATGGCTGTTTTTTCTTTAAAGCCACTTAGATGATATGCGCTTGAGGCATGGGCTAAATGGTGTTCTACTGGCTCAAACTCTATTTTATTCCAGTCAAAACCCAATGACTCTAACATTTCACGGATACGACCAACATAACGACGATAGCGGCGATTACCATTTAACAATGCATCCAGAGAGCGGTCAGGAGCATACCAGTATCGTTTTGCATAATGCCAACGTGCAGGTGTTGCTAGTGAAATAGGAGCATAGGGCACAGCAACAACATCAATATCTCGCGGAGTAATGCCAGCTTGAGCCAAACAAAATTTGGTAGATTCTATTGGCATTTTATTTTTAGCATGCTTATCCCGAAGGAAACGCTCTTCTTCGACAGCCGCAACCAACTTACCATCTACATATATAGCTGCTGAAGGATCATGCCCCAGTGCACCAGATAACCCCAAAACCGTTAATGCCACACGACTTTCCTCTTTGTTTTTTCAAGCCTTTCAAGCTTAATGTCTACACTTATCGTTTTTTATGCAGGTAAATCGCTATAACTGCAAACTCAATGCAGTGGGCTTGAATCAAGCTTACTTATTTAATACTTAAGTTTTTCTATTTTAACTGCTCTATCTGTGCATTGATATGCTGAACCAACGGTTCAAAGGCATCACACAATCCAGGACTATTGGTCCAGTTTTTTAAAAATCGCTGCATGTCTTTTCGAAAATAATGCTGATGCTGTTTCTGATTTGAATGCATCTGCATTGCATCTAAGTCAATAACCTGTATATCCATTTTTTCACTGATTAACAGGTTATTTCCTTTAAGATCACCATGACTAATACCATTGTTCAGCCAAATAGAAAAAAGCTTACTTAGCTGACTTTTAATGTTGGGTAGTTGTTCCTGAGCACCCTCTTGCTGAGACCAATGCAATAAATCAGGGGCTTCAACATAATCTGAAACCAAATAAGCTCGCCCCCGAAGGCAGCCGAAACGTTCTTCAATCATGGCTAATGGAAGGGGGGTCGAAATCCCCAGCATGGTTAACATATACCCATTACGCCACGACGCCCATGCCCTAGAAGGGCGCCAGCAGCGACTTAAACGGTGCTGCCAATTCTTGATATTGTAACGTTTAACCACAACCTGACGTCCAGCAACCTCCACCAAATCTACCGTTGCTGTATTACCACTTTTAAGTCTTTTACCTGTACCCATATAGGCTTCAGGATTTGCTAGAAACTCAAGCCATTCCCTCGTCGCCAGCTCTCGACGAGTTACACAGTAACGCTGCCAATTATGGTTCACAACAAACTCTGTACAGTCACGATAGGTCTTTTTTAAGTAACGTTGCAAGCGCCAGTGACGACGAAACTTTAGCCTGGATAAAAGTGCTTCAACTTCAACCTTGAAATGCGTAGTGCGCGCATTATAAACAGTGATTAATTCACTTACAAAGTCATCATACTCAGGAGGTAGTTGTGCAAATAATAAAGCCAGATTATCTATTATTTCACTTTCCGCTAAGGACGAACCTTGATGAGTCGTTTCAACCCCATCACCATCTACAACAAACAACTGTCCCTGCTCATCTGCAAGAAAGTTATTCAAGTGAATATCGTTTTGCTTAATTCCAGCCTCATGCATACCTGCAATTAAAGGCATTATCCGTCTAAGAATAGCTAAACGTGATTGCTGATCACTAACATAGTCCCATTGAGCTTGTAAGCTTTCAGTACCCTTCAAGTACGAGAGCACAAGTACCTGCCCAACTCCTTGAGCTGCAGGACCATAAGCAATTATATCTGCAGTTTGCAGGCCCGCTTGTTGTAATGCATTAACACCTCGCAATTCTCTCTGCAAATACTTCTCAGCATTACTTCCCATAAAGAGCTTTACTAAAACCTGTTTGTCATTCGTATTTGCACGACAGACCAAGCGCTTCTTGGGTAGTAGCCTAAAAATATATTCACAGTTCAGCTGGGTTAAAGTAGGACTATCAGCACCTTGAAAGCCTATACGAAAAGGGCATCGCACATCACGATTGGCCTCAACCAAATCATTTATGGACAGCATTGGGCCTAAACTCGTCGTACTCGTCACCAATACACCTATTCTCGGCCAGCAAAAAACTGCACGATTTTACGAATTTGATGCTTATCAGCAATAGACAATTTACCGCATTGCTGATAGCGCTTATAAAATGCTAGGCGTTGTTTTGGGGTTAAGTGATACTTAGCAACCTTATCTAGACACGCCAGGTCTTTAATTTTACGATAGCTCAGCATCGGACCAAACCAGCGAGTGCCTGCAGGGCAATCAATTAAATAAATTTGTGGATTAGGTCCAGTCGTAACTAAGACATTACGCCACTTTAAGTCATTATGTGCGAATCTTTCCCTATGTAGTACTCTCGTTGCATCAGCCACTTGATTACTAACCGCTGTAACCCAATTATGATCTTTTAAACAAGAGGCCTCAGCCTGAGCTAAAGAAGCCAAATCATCAGTCCCAACCAGTTCTTCCGTGATAAGTGCTCCACAGAGGGTTTTACCTAAAAACCTGGACTCTCCATAGGCAACAATAGGGGCTGTGGGAAGACCTAATTTTTGAAAAAATAAAAGATTCTGCCACTCCATTTTTACCCGGCTTGGTCCAAGGTAACGTCGAATGCCTTTGCCGCCCGCCGTATAGCGTTTAACAAAATAGTATTTGTCGCCAACCCTAACCTTATATACAGCACTTATAGGGTCTGTTGTAATTAACTCACCAGGTAACGAAAATACTTTTTCCAAACTAGAAAAAGCATCCCCCGCATCACCTTGTTGATAGCTTGGCGTTACCGTCCACTTAGTTGTTATCAAACCACTACTCCTCAAGTTCATACGCTAAATGGCATCACCCTTCCGCTGTTTTCGAAGGTACATTTTCTTTGCTTTGTGAGTAATGCTTTGCCAATAGCGTTGATTTTTCAGAGCCTGCCTTAGTGGTATGCCAGTATAATAACGAATAAACCGCAAGACATCCCGGTACGTTAAGCCAATATCTAATACTGAAAAGTAAAGTGCCGCTAAATCTTTTTTAATCCAGCGTGTTGGTGTTTTAGAGCGAACCTGTGCTCTGTGCAGATCAATCAAGTTGAGCTTTATCGTTTCTACTGTTAACTGAGAACCATCATCTGGTAAACGTAATAAATAATGACATATATAATAATCACGATGATTAACGCCACTCAGATGCATTTTCCTTGTGTATTCAGCAACTTTTTTAATCAGTTGATATTTTATGGCATAAGATGGAGGGTGCTTTAACCAATCAAGCGTGTAGTCCTCCAAACTGATGGTATTCGTTAAATCATCAGTAATAATAAACGACAGCTGTTGTGCAGGATTTTTCCCTCGTTTGCCATATGCGGCGACTGTCATTGTGGGTACTTCAGCTTTCTCCAGGCGCCTAATCGCTAACCACTCATTTTCTGCACCCAGTACAGGCAAACGGAATCGAAGAAGGTTCGCGATTATTTCTTTCCAGCCAATACCACCATGGATTTTTGCAAAATAGCTTTTTCCTGCAGTCTTAAACTGAAGCGTACGACGAGCCTCCAGTTCACGAAATACCTTTCCCTGTAATAGCTTAACTTGCTCAAAGGGATCCAGCCCAGCCCAACGCTCTTCAAACTCTTTTCGTAAATAAATAGTCAAAGCTACTTACCCCGCTGGCTGGCTAACTGTTCAATCAATGTACTTGCCTGCTGTGGCATGCTGTAAATATCAGCATGCTTGGCAAACTGCAAACCATTTTCATGTCTCTGCTGATACGCCTCCTGATCAGAGAGCATTGCCAGTAACTGCTTATTTAAATCTTCTTGCTTAAAAGGTGATTGCACCACACAACCAATATTAGCCTTATCTATGTAGTGCGCGTATCCACAGACGTCCGTCGTCAGCACTGGGAGTCCCGCAACGGCCGCTTCAAGTAATACCGTACCCGTATTTTCGTGATAAGCCGGATGAATCAGTAAATCGGCTCCCAATAAAAAGCGTGGAATATCATCTCGCCCAGATAAAACAGATAACTGTTTTTCAATGCCTAATTTACGCGCAAGCCGCCAAAATGGTTTAGCGTTATCTTGGCCTATCACCATAAAATGTATGCTTTGTTTCAATTGATCAGGTAAAGCTGCAATAGCATTAAGCGCTCTATCCAATCCTTTTGTACGAAAGCCAGACCCTACCATCAATACAAACTTATCACTTGCTGCAATATTAAATTCTTCACGCAACTGCTGACGGATTTCTTCTGCATTTTCTGGAGCACAACGATCTTGTGAAATTCCTGGTGGTAATATATGAAAACGTTCAGATGGGGTATGATAATGCTGTTCAAATAAGGCTTGCTGAGCAGGTGCAATCAATAAAATGTGAGTTGCACTTTCAGGGCTAAAAACCCCTCTCTCAAATGCCGAAAAATGTTTATAACGCTGCATCAAGCGATATAATTTACTTCGCTGCAAACGTGCTTTATCTTCATAACAAGCATCAGCAGCATAATAAATATCCAGCCCTGGCATTTTATTAAAGCCAACAACACAATCTACTGCGTTTTGCTCAATATGATTCATCACTGCTTGATGAAAGCATTTATCCCGTTTATGAGCTGCTAATGCTTTTGGTTTCATTTGATGGATAACAAAACCAGCAGGCTTTTCACCTTGCCAATCCATGGTATAAACCACAATGTCATGCCCGCGACTCTGACACTCAAGCGCAATACGCAAAAAATCGCGTTGCAATCCACCATAAGGAAAATATTTAAAGAGAATAAATGCTAACTTCATAGAACAACGATCTAGGCTAAGAATGGCTGGACAGCCTGAAATACCTGAGTTGGCATTAAGCTACGAAAAATAGCCGGTTCAACAGCAGGAAGTGGCTTATTATTAGTCGCGTTGGCATCATCAACGGTCAAATGACATTGGCCTTCACCGTAAGTACCGACTAAACGAGGACTCGTTGGCCCATATAAAGAAATACATGGTCTATCCAGAGCAGCTGCAAGATGACCTAATCCAGTATCTACTGCGATCACACAAGTCGCTTTGGCCAATACATTAGCTATACCAGCAAGGTTCAGTTTGGGTAAAACCACAGCTTTTGATAAAACCTTAGATTGAATACGATTAGCTCTCTGCTTTTCTACCTCATTCCCCCAAGGCAATACAATATAAAGCCCCTGTTCTGCGAACTTTTCTGCCAGCTCAAACCAGTAA
Source organism: Zooshikella sp. RANM57 (assembly GCF_050749885.1). Lineage (NCBI taxonomy): Bacteria > Pseudomonadati > Pseudomonadota > Gammaproteobacteria > Oceanospirillales > Zooshikellaceae > Zooshikella > Zooshikella sp. RANM57. Next base: position 277,061 of record NZ_JBOIUB010000006.1, read on the forward strand.
GGCTCGGGCCAATGCTTTTGCTCACGTGTTGTACCATGCAAAAAAACAACATAAGGGCTGGAAGGTAATACTGAAACGGGTTGATTCGTTTCAGGGGAGTCAGCAAGGAGCATTGTTTTATTAAGCGCAAACTTTCCTTGTTGACTTGGTAGCTTGTAACCCAAAGCATTGGCAAATAGCTGACGGACCCGTTCAACGGCATGAATACCTTTCACAACAGGTATAGTGTTTTGATAGAAGTGAGCTGCTAGTGCTTCTCTAGCAGAAGATTTATCCATGCCATAGCTTTGGCCATGTGTTAAATATGTCAGCCATGCACTTTTCAATAAGCCTTGAGCATCAATGACAGCATCGTATGTTGTTGCCTGTAGCTGCTGCTTAAACCGCTGCCATTCACCCTGCTTCATGGTTTTCACAATATTTTTCCGCCAACGCCGAATGGCGACAGGAATAACTTTGTCTACCGCAGGATGCCAGTGGGGAATTTCTGCAAAAGCCTCTTCCACAACCCAGTCAAATCGAATACCAGGAATAGCTTCTTGTGCATCAGTTAAGGCTGGTAAGGTATGAATGACATCACCAAGCGATGAGGTTTTTACAACAAGTACTTTTTTCATTGCAGCTCAATATCTAACTGAACATTATCCACATGAACTAGCAGCGCTCTTTACAGGCTTTTTAGTCACAGACACCAGTTTTTGCAGTGCTTCAATCACCACTGGTGGCGTTAGCTGGTGGAGACACTTTAAGTGCCCTAAGGGACACTCACGCTTAAAACAGGGGCTACACTCTAAACCTAAACGCACTGCCGCCTGCTGTTGATTTAAAGGGGGCGTAAAGTCAGGTGATGTAGAGCCATAAACCACAACGAGTGGTCGCTCCAAGGCTGCCGCAATATGCATTAACCCTGAGTCATTACTGACCACAGCTGAAGCCATCGAGAGTAAATCAATCGCTTCTGCGAGAGAGGTCCGTCCAGCTAAATTTTGCACCTGATTCTGCCACTGCTCTGGAATCTGCGAGGCAATCTTTGCAGTCACCTCCTGATCCTTTGCAGAACCTAATAACCATACTTGCCAACCAGCCTGAATCATATGCGTAGCTACCGCACTGTAGTGCTGCTCAGGCCAGCGTTTCGCAGGTCCAAATTCAGCACCAGGACAAAGTGCGAGTACTGGTGAGCGATCATCAGCCAGTAACTCATAGCGTGCTAATGCTTTTTGCAAAGAAATTTTATCAACATGCAACGCAGGAGCAGGTAAATCAACAGGCAGTTGTGCGTTAGCAGGATACGCCAGTGCAATAAAGCGCTGGATCATTAATGGTAAAGCTGATTTCTCCAACTTACGTATATCATTGAGAAGCCCATAACGACATTCACCCACCCACCCCGTTCGCTGTGGAATTTTTGCCAGCGCAGGAATCAATGCAGACTTCAGTGAGTTTGGTAAAACTATCGCTTGGTCATAATGCTTATAACGTAATTTTCGGGCCAGTTGCCAACGTGCAGATAACTTAAGCTCACCATGCCCCACAGGCATAGCAACACTTTTATGCACCTCAGGCATTCGCTGCAAAATAGGACGGCTCCACTCTGGCGCCAAAACATCAATAACACAGCCAGGATGTTGAGCCTTAAGACTCATAAACAATGTCTGTGCCATGACCATATCCCCCACCCAGGAGGGACCAACCACAAGGATCTTCACGCGCGCAACCAATTTACATTAGGGTTAGTCTTTTCATGCCTAAACTCAGGCAACCTGTATCTGGACATCCAGATACAGGAAAAAGTGACTGACATTCCGTCAAACGAGGAATCATAACACAGGTGTGAGCCATTCGGGATTAGCATCGCGCTTACCCGTGACCTGATCGAAGTACATTTGCTGTAATTTCGTGGTGATTGGACCACGATCGCCTTTACCAATAACACGGTTATCATGCATTCTAATAGGTAAAACTTCAGCTGCAGTTCCAGTAAAAAAGGCTTCGTCAGCGACATAAACCTCATCACGGGTAATCCGCTTTTCAATCACTTCAATACCCAGCTCAGCAGCAAACTGCAAAATGGAATCTCGGGTAATACCTTCCAGACAGGATGTTAATTCAGGCGTATATAATTTATCGTTTTTAACGAGGAAAATATTTTCACCACTGCCTTCAGCGACATAGCCTTCATTATCCAGGAGGAGTGCTTCTTCACAGCCACAGTCCTGTGCTTCTTTCAGTGCCAGCATTGAATTAATGTAGTTGCCATTTGCTTTTGCTTTACACATCGTAATGTTGACATGGTGGCGAGTGTACGAAGAGGTACGGATTTTAATACCATGTTCTAAAGCTTCAGGACTCATGTAGCTAGGCCACTCCCAGGCAGCAACAATAGCATGCACTTTAAGATTATCCGCACGCAGCCCCATTCCTTCAGAACCATAAAAACACATTGGCCGTAAGTAGGCATTATCTAGCTTATTTTCTTTAACTGCTGCTTTTTGCGCAGCAATAAGTTCTTCTTTGCTATACGGGATTTTCATTCCCAGGATATGTGCGCTTCGATACAAACGATCTGTATGTTCCTGCAACCTGAATATACAAGGTCCACGGTCAGTATGATAAGCCCGAACCCCCTCAAACACCCCCAAACCATAATGTAGTGTGTGGGTTAGCACATGGGTTTTAGCCTCACGCCAAGGCACCATCTCCCCATCAAACCAAATCAGACCATCGCGATCGGCCATCGTCATAAATGAGACTCCTTGTTCAATCTGCTTCTCTATGTCAGGTTTAACAATTGGTTATTAGAACTCATGCAAAAGGTATAAGTTTAGTCGGCACCACTCTCATGAGCTACTGGGCTAGGGGTATCCCCAAGTAGTTGTTGCCAGAGTGCAATGACACCCTGCCGATATTCATGAAAGGAATCGCCGGTAACCACACCAGACTGATTTTGTAACACCAGCCGATGAGCCGCAGAACGATAAGCCTTGTAAGCCTCGCGGAGCAGGTTAGCAGATTCAGGTGCTAACAGGCCTGCTTTTTCTAACTCCTCCAAGATCCGAATATTATCGGTATAGGTCAGTAAGTCAGAATTTTGGTGCGACCAAGCCAGGACCATATATTGCACCATAAATTCAATATCAACGATACCTCCATAATCGTGTTTAAGATTAAATTTGGCCTCAGATAACCAGGCAGTCTCATTCCTCCCCCCACTCGTTTCCTTGGTGGCTAAGTTATCGCGCATTTTATTACGCATAGAAATGACTTCTTCTTTGAGTTTTTCCTGGTCACGAGCTTGACTCAGCACCTCAGCACGAACTCGGTTAAATTGCTCTGTTAATGGGGCTGATCCAGCAACTACTCTTGCTCTGACGAGTGCTTGATGCTCCCAGGTCCAGGCTTTATCAGTTTGATACTCCGCATAAGCATTAATAGTTGAGACCAATAACCCTGATGCACCCGAAGGCCTTAACCGCATATCAACATCATAAAGTTGTCCTGAAGGTGTCTGTGCAGTAAGGATGTGAATCATGCGCTGTCCGAGGCGCATAAAATAAAGACTGTTATCTATTTCCTTAGGACCAGAAGAAGCTTTGTTATGAGGTGCGTTATATACAAATACTAAATCCAAGTCAGATCCATAACTTAGTTCTATACCCGCTAATTTTCCGTAAGCGATAACAATAAACTCAACTTGATCACCCTCCACCCCACCAGGAAAACCATACCGGCTTTGCACGTAATGCAGCGCAATGTACAACACATGCTCTAACACTGCTTCGGCAATCCAGGTTAAATAGTCACTGACTTTCATTAAAGGCAGAGTACCTGCGACTTCAGAGGCAGCCACTCTAAGTACATGAGCCATACGAAAGTAACGCAAGCTTTCCATTTGTAGCTCAATATCTTCCTCTGGCACTCTCGCTAATTGCTGTCGAAGCTCATCGGCCAATGTTTCTTTATCGGGTGGAGAATAAAGTGACCCCACATCTAAAAATTCATCAAGCAAAACAGGGTAGCGAGCAATGATATCGGCAATCCAGGGGCTGGCAGCGCACAGCTTTAAAAGTTGCTGAAGAGCCTCTGGATTCTCAATCAACAACAATAAATACGCAGTTCGCCTTAAGACTCGCTCCACTAAAGGTAAAACTCTTAGTAATGTATTACTGGGATCGCTTTGGTGTACAACCGCAGCAAGTAACATGGGTATGAAAGTATCTAATCGCTGCCGACCTTTACGCTGCATCATTCGTACAGCTTTACCATTGGCCATTTGCTGTAAATGCTGAAAAATTGTTTCAGGCTGTTGAAACTGATGAGTTTCCAACTGTTGAATAGCTTCGTCTTCATTTAGTTGCCCTTGCCACAAAGACTGCCAACAGGACAACACTTCATCAGATGCATGTTCTTCGCTGGGTTCTGCTACCATTTGTGAAAAATGGTAACTAACTTTTTTGCGGTGCGTATCCAAAGCCAGGACTAACGCACTCCAGTCTGAAAATCCCAAACTCCAGGCGAGTCTGTCTTGCTGTGTTTTATGGGTTGGTAAGTCTTGAGTTTGCTGATCTGCCCAGGCTTGCAGCACATGCTCTAACTTACGTAAAAACTGGTAAGCACGCTCAAGCTCTTGGGTAGCCACGAGCGGAAGATAGCCCTGACCCGCTAACACCTTTAGTAACTTAAATACTGACTTTTGTTGCAGAGCCGGGTCCCGACCACCATGGATTAATTGAAAAGCCTGGACAATAAACTCAACCTCACGGATACCTCCTGGTCCAAGCTTTATATTGTGCTGACGCCCCTTACGTACCACCTCACGGCTAATCATTTGTTTCATTTCTCGCAGTGCATTAATGGCACTAAAATCCACATAGCGTCTGAATACAAATGGCTTCAACCTGGCAAGTAAATCTTCTCCTGCTTTTTTATCTCCGCCAACCACCCGCGCCTTGATCATGGCAAAGCGCTCCCAGTCACGCCCTTGGTCCTGATAGTACTGTTCCATAGCATCAAAATTTAAAACCAATGCACCACTTTGCCCATAAGGACGTAACCGCATATCAACCCGAAAAGCAAAACCATCTTTTGTATTAGCATCCAGTACATTAATCAGTTTTTGCCCAAGACGAACAAAAAACTCCTGGTTACTGATAACCTTTTGTAGTCCTTCCGTTTGCCCTGCTTGAGGGTAAGCAAATATCAAGTCAATATCCGAGGATAAATTTAACTCCCCGGCTCCCAGCTTCCCCATACCAAGGATGACCATATGCTGTGGTTTACCCTGCTGACTTGGTTGTTGCCAGACAGGTGTTCCCCACTGTTTAGAGAAATGCTGGTAACACCAGTGATAACTGCCATCAATACATTCTTCAGCAAGCCGAGTTAATGCTGAAGTTGTCTCAGTTAATGTTGCTTTATTAGCTAAATCACGCCAAATGATGCCTACCATTTTTCTATGACGAAACTGTCGTACAACCTCCATCACTCGATTTTCATCATCAATCTCAGCAAGAATTGATGATAACGTTGGTATTACCGAACTGCTTGATATCTGGCTTTGTGGATCATATTCAGACGCTAGCGCTAATAGCCAATCAGGGTGATGACAACATTGCTGAGCAACATAGCTACTCCCTCCCCACACAGTCACCAAATCAGCCCAAAAACTGTCTGGCAATCTATCCAAGTCATTGCAAGTTGTGTTATTGTCGCGGCAATTTTGTACAAACTGCTCCCAGTAAAAAGTCACTAACGAACTAATCTCCTGGGGACAATCGTTTAATGGCAATGATCGCATTGCTAATCCTTATTGACTCAAACTTGACAGATGAGAAGGTACAACCTAAAGGTTTTGAACAGTTTTTAACCTTACTTTTTTTGTAGCTTTACTACATAAACTCAGCCTTAAAGACCTCAAATTGGATCAATTTGTAGTATTACTACATAAAAAAGATTAAAATCGTAATAATCTTTTCAATTCTTAGATAATCAAGCGCTAACAACCTTGTAGCTATAATCATTATACGCCTGATCCCAAGGCTTCTAAGACCTGGAGCAATTTAAATGATGCAGAATGATGTGGATCCTATTGAAACCCAAGAGTGGCTCGAAGCGCTAGAGTCAGTACTCGAAAAAGAGGGAGAAGATCGTGCGCATTATTTGCTGACTCGCCTTGCACGATATGCGAGCCGCAAAGGAACTCAGTTGCCGTACGCTATTACGACGCCATATCGCAACACTATCCCTTCATCCCGTGAAGCGCGTATGCCTGGCGACTTATTTATGGAGCGCAGAATCCGCTCGCTGGTTCGTTGGAATGCAATGGCGATGGTTATGCGGGCGAACATGAGTCCAGATGATCTTGGTGGACACATTTCCAGTTTTGCATCCAGTGCAACCTTGTATGACATTGGCTTTAACTACTTCTTTAAAGGTCCCAACGATGAAAATGATGGCGACCTGATTTACTTCCAAGGCCATACTGCACCAGGTATCTATTCTCGTGCCTTTTTAGAAGGCCGCATCACCGAACAACAGCTCGATAACTTCCGTCGTGAAGTTGATGGCAATGGCTTATCATCTTATCCACACCCTTGGCTGATGCCTGACTTCTGGCAATTCCCAACCGTTTCTATGGGCCTTGGTCCGTTACAAGCCATTTACCAAGCTCATTTCATGAAGTACTTGGAAAACCGTAGCATGGCTAAAGCCGGCAACCGTAAAGTATGGGCATTCCTGGGTGATGGCGAAATGGATGAGCCAGAATCTATGGGAGCCATTGGTATGGCTGGCCGTGAAAATCTGGATAACCTTATTTTTGTGGTTAACTGTAACTTACAGCGTCTAGATGGCCCAGTTCGTGGTAATGGCAAAATTATCCAGGAGCTTGAAGGTCAGTTCCGTGGTGCAGGCTGGAACGTTATTAAAGTAGTTTGGGGCCGCCACTGGGATCCTCTATTTGCTCAAGATGACAATGGTTTATTGCAACAACGTATGGACGAGTGCGTTGATGGTGACTACCAAAACTACAAAGCTAAAGGCGGCTCTTATACCCGTGAGCACTTCTTTGGTAAACACGATGAAACACTGAAAATGGTTGAGCACTTGTCAGATGACGATATCTACAAGCTCAACCGTGGTGGTCACGACCCTTATAAGGTTTACGCTGCTTACCATGCTGCAGTTAACCATACTGGTCAGCCAACAGTTATTCTTGCCAAGACCGTTAAAGGTTACGAAATTGGTAGTGGTATGGCTGCTAATACCACACACTCACTGAAAAAGCTGAAGCTAGATGAACTGAAAGCATTCCGTGACCGCTTCGATATCCCCATCAAAGATGACGAACTTGAGAATGTCCCATACTACTGCCCAGACGCAGACAGCCCAGAAATGGTCTACATGCGCAAGCGTCGTGAAACACTGGGTGGCTATATCCCTCAGCGCCGGACTAAGAGTTCTTCACTGCCTACACCAGAGCTAAAAGCCTTTGAACAAGTCACTAAAGGTAGCGGTGAGCGGGAAATTTCAACCACTATGGCCTTTGTTCGCATCTTGAATGCGTTGGTTAAAGACAAAGCCATTGGCAAGCACGTTGTACCTATCGTTCCTGACGAAGCGCGTACTTTTGGTATGGAGGGCATGTTCCGCCAGTTAGGTATTTACTCTTCTGCTGGACAGCTTTACGATCCAGTCGACTCTGACCAAGTCATGTTCTACAAAGAAGACAAAAAAGGTCAGATTCTGCAAGAAGGTATTAATGAGGCTGGTGCACACTCTGCGTGGGTTGCTGCAGCTACGGCGTATAGCTTCAATAATGTCCCCATGATTCCGTTCTATGCATTCTACTCAATGTTCGGTTTCCAACGTACAGGTGACCTGGCTTGGGCCTCTGGTGATATCCAGGCACGAGGCTTCCTCATTGGAGCAACTTCAGGCCGTACCACACTCAATGGCGAAGGTTTACAACACCAGGATGGTCACAGTCATATTTTGGCTTCGACCATTCCAAACTGTATAAGCTATGACCCAACCTATGGCTACGAACTGGCTGTGATTGTTCGTGATGGTATTCGCCGGATGTATACCGAACAGGAAAATGTGTTCTATTACATCACAACGATGAACGAGAACTACCAACACCCTGCTCTTCCAGAAGATCCTGCGGTGATTGATGGTATTCTGAAAGGACTATACTGCCTCGAAGAGAACTCACGTAAAGCTAAGCTAAAAGTTCAGTTAATGGGTTGTGGCACCATCCTGCAAGAAGTGCGTGCTGCAGCAGAATTACTGAAAAAAGACTTTAAAGTAGAGTCTGATATTTGGAGTGCAACCAGCTTCAATGAACTTCGTCGTGAAGCACTAGAAGCCAAGCGTTGGAACCAAATGCACCCAGAGTCTGAAGCGAAAGTTCCTTATGTGACTAGCTGCTTTGCTAACCGCCAAGGGCCTGTTGTTGCTGCAACAGATTACATGAAGCTTTACGCTGACCAGGTTCGTGAATTTATTCCTTCACAATATGTGGTATTGGGTACTGATGGTTTTGGCCGTAGTGACTCTCGTAAAAAACTGCGTGAATTCTTTGAAGTAGATCGTTACTTCATCACTATCGCTGCCTTAAATGCGCTGAAAGAAGAAGGGCTAATCGAAGCCAGCGTGGTTACCAAGGCAATGCAGAAGTACGGCATTGACCCTGAAAAAAATAACCCCGTTAAGTGCTAACACCTTCAGTCACGGATTAATTAAGGTAACACGCAAATGACAGACGAGATTATTAAAGTACCCGACATTGGTGGCAGTGAAGACGTCGAAATCATTGAAATTTCCGTCAATGTAGGTGATGACGTTGCGGAAGAAGAATCACTGATTGTTTTAGAGTCAGATAAAGCATCGATGGAAATCCCTTGCCCTAAGGCTGGCCAAATCAAAGAGATCCTGGTCAAAGTGGGGGACAAGGTTTCTGAAGGACACGACATTATCGTTCTGGCAACTGCAGGTAGTAGTGCTCAAACAGATACCACAAGCCAACCTGCAGTAGAAGAGCCTGTAAGTCAGTCAGCAACTGAAGATGCTCCAGCCCCAGTAGCTGAAGCACCTACCGAGACAACAGTAGAAATAATCAATGTTCCTGACATTGGTAGTGATGACGTTCCTGTCATTGAAATATGTGTCAGTGTCGGCGATGAAATTGCTGCAGAAGATTCTTTGGTTGTTCTTGAGTCAGATAAAGCCACGATGGAAGTCCCTGCACCTAAAGCAGGTGTCGTGAAAAAAATTCTGCTTAAGGTCGATGATAAAGTTTCAATGGGTGATGCGATTCTGGAGCTTGAAGTAAAAGGTGCTGCAAAACCCGCAGCCCCTGCACCTCAGCCACAGAAAGAAGCAGCAGCACCTACTGCTAGCGCACCAACAGCACCCGCTAAGCCTGCAGCTTCAGCTCAAACAGCCAGTGCTGCAGCCTCTTCTCAGCTCCAAGAGCCTAACAAGCGTATTCATGCCGGTCCGGCTGTACGCAAATTAGCCCGTGAGTTTGGTGTTGATATGGCACTCGTCAGAGGCTCTGGTCCTCGTGGACGTATTCTCAAAGAAGACGTACAACAGTATGTCAGTGAGCAGTTAAATAAACCTAAAGCAGCACCCGTTGCAGAAGGTATGGGTGCAATTCCTACTGTACCTGCGATTGACTTCAGCCAATTTGGTCCAGTGCGAGAAGAACCACTAACACGTTTACGTAAAGTGGGTGCTTTTAACTTACATCGCTCCTGGCTGAATGTTCCTCATGTAACGCAGTTTGAAGAAGCTGATATCACAGAGTTAGAAGTATTCCGTAAAGCACAAAAAGAAAAAGGCGTTAAAATGACGCCATTGCCTTTTATCATTAAAGCTTGTGTTCACGCGCTTAAAGCTATCCCACAGTTTAATGCTTCACTGAACCCAACAGGTGATGCATTAATCATGAAAGACTACTACCACATTGGGTTTGCTGTAGACACACCTGATGGATTACTGGTACCTGTTATTCGTGATGCGGACAAGAAGAGCTTAACGCAGCTCGCACAAGAAACAATTGAGCTAGCCGGAAAAGCGAAAGACAAAAAGCTGACTCCAGCACAAATGCAAGGGGCATGCTTTACTGTTTCAAGCCTTGGTAGCATTGGTGGAACTGCATTTACACCTATCGTTAATGCACCAGAAGTGGGTATTTTGGGTGTATCTAAAGCCAGCATGAAGCCTATCTGGAATGGTAAAGAGTTTATCCCTCGTCTAATGCTGCCACTGTGTTTGTCCTATGACCACAGAGCAATTAATGGCGCAGATGCCGCACGCTTTGCTTCAGTACTTGCTGCTGCACTTGGGGATATTAGAGAGCTATTGCTTTAATATTCACCATTGCTATTTAGTTGCTAAAAAAAGCCCATCAACTGATGGGCTTTTTCATTTAATCGTGTTTTATTTTGAGAAAACGACAGTTGATTTAAAAAATTATTTCCAACTCCACCGTTGGTAATCCTGATCCCAGTTATACCACATACCCACTTTAGCCCCTTGCATATACCCATAAATGGTAAGTACACGATCAGAGAGACTATCATTCATTAATGCTTCACCATTGAGGCTCCATTGCTGACTATTACTGCCAGAACATTTTTCCATAGCCACTGAACCACTACTTCCACTACTACTTGTCACAGTCAAACATAAATCTTTATACAGTTTTGACTTCATTGCCCCATCATTACCTAGCATCCACAGCTGACCATCCGTTTTACTACAGTCATTCGCTAAAGGTGCTTTCGAGTCTTGGACATCAAGGCAAAAACCAAGGGCAGAGGAAAACTGTTTATACTCACCCTGGTCATCCCCATCACCATCGTCGTCACCAGCACTCTTAGCTAACTCAACCAAAAAGGTAGTGGCTAATTGAGCAAATTTTAATGCATGGTTTGCATTATTGCCTGACTTATCAAGGGTGTCATTGGCGGTATGAATATAACGATTACTCTGTTGCATAGGCGCTTCAAACGGCATGCTCGCAGCGTATCCTTGACGATGCCAGGACGCATGATCAGAACAAGCATAGCCACAACGCATTGTGGTATAGCTGTATTGAGAAAGGTACTCTCCGATTAGTCGTTTTAAGAATTCATTTTGCGCAGAATTGGTATAGTCAGTGACTAAAGCATAATCATATGAAGACCCCTGGTAGTTAGTCATATCAAGCTGCATGACACCCACTACATTTGCACCCTGGCCTTTCATGTCTTCTGCAATGTCATCTGAACCTAATAAGCCAACCTCTTCAGCAGCATAAGCCATAAATTTAATGGTTCGTTTTGGCTTGTAATTATTCGCCATCATTACTTTTATGGCATCCGTAATAGCGGCAATGCCTGATGCATTATCATCGGCACCAGGTGCACGGGCATTTAACTTATCATTGACAGTGTGATTAATAGAGTCCATATGTCCACCGATGACAACCACTTCATCGGTACTACCATCACCTTGTAATGTCATAATAACCGAAGGCTGTTTCCATCCACTATGACTGTATAATTCAACTTTTGTATCAGTACGTCCTTGCGCTAAACGCTCCCAGTTATTTTTAATCCAACTAGATGCTTCCTCACCTGTATCACTACGATAATAGCGGTTATGAAAATCTGCCATTCCTTCAATTGTCGTACGAATATCTCTTTCTTGTAATTGAGGTAAAAACCCATTAACCACTTTTTGTTGGTCTATCGTATAGTCAACAGCGACTAATGATTCCGTCTTGTTCGCCAACATTTCATTGGCAGCTTTCACTGCATCAGCATAAGAGTCATGCACCATGAAACCACCACAGCGCTTGTACTTGGCATGCATATAATACGAAATTAAATCAAGGTGGGCTGGGTCTAGCTGTGTCACAGTAACATCAGTCTGGGCTAAACTTGAAACATTGTATTTAGGAAGCTGGTTGCCCATGAGTTGCTGTATACCTGCATAAGCATCTGAACCCATTGTTACCCACAGCTTTTGCTTCTCTTCAGTGATGCCACTTCCAATACTAAGGCTTGAAGTCACAAGACTCCCCGTTAAGACCAACGAAGCAATTACTCCTGCTGAAAGCTTTTTGATTTTCATATAAAATTCCCTGTAAAAGTGACATCCTTGTTTTTTTAACTTTAAGCTTTGCGCCTCTAACAGCAAATATTTTTTTTGCGCGACTGTCAAGTAAAGAAATCGACTTTTAAATCAACATATAAAATAGCAAGAATTAATTAGCTAGAAACAGCATCAGTTTTTCACCTAACACCTTATAAGAAATAACCTATAAAAAATAAAACACTTTTAAATTTAATATATCTTCAACAACTACTTGCAACTTTCTCACACATGAGCAAAACTCAGAAAACTATTTACCGCCATTTCAACCATTAAAAAAATAAGCCATTAATAAAGAATAACAATAAAATATTACCAAATTACACAATGCAATTTTCAGAAAATATTTTTTTGCAAAAGAAATCAAAATTAACTAGCTAAAAGAATATAAACTTAACATTTATATTGGATAAGAATAAAGCAGGATAAGTTATTACCGTGTATAAGGAAGGCTTTTTAGTTATTAATCTGTTTGAGCGAACTGATTAGAATCAGACTTTGTTTTGTCTTTAGATCTATCCACCAGGTCATTAAGCGCCTGTGTTTCATTGATCATTGTACCGTAACCTGTTTCATTATTTATTCGGACAGAATAAACCGCTTGTTTGGTAGAAATCGTGATATAAGTTTCATGACTTCCTTTTGTTACTAAAATACTCTCTCCTGGTTGACTGTTTAGTAAGCGCCCAGACCAAACTTGCATATTATTTCGTTGGTTATGTGTGGAAAATAGCTCAGCCTGAAGTGCTTTGCTTAATCCAGGTACTTTAAGTTGTAAAACTTGACCAAGATTTAGAGACGCCAATACTTGACGGTTTGCTTGAAGTTTTAGAAGGGGGACTCCATCTTCAACTTTTGAGGGAACAGGGTCAACCGACCAAATGTGGTCACCCATTAGGTCAGCTTGTTGCAGTTCATTAGCAGATGACCCAAGCACTGTATTTTGAACCGTTCCAGCTTTAGAGGTATCAACGCTTGAAATCGTTGTGGTAGCCGTTTCCTTGACCTGTAATGCACTGTGGTTTTGCTCGGATAAATTAATAGAAGTCAATGCAACAAATGTGCTGCATGCCAATGATAACAATCCAGAACAGCCAAAAAAGAATACCTTCATGCATCGATCCCTAGATAAATAATAATGATTACTCATTATCAGGCTGAAAATCGTAAGATTTCATAATTTAAATCGCACATATTTCAATTAAGTACTTAGCACTAAATCAATTTTGTTTTGTGAAGTTTATAGGTTAACCCCTAATGCGGTTGTGAAAAAACACACATTCTGTTGCTTATTTATTACTTTTTGTATACCGAATTGATTTGCATCACAGTTAAAATCAAACTCTTGTCTTATTTTTAGCCATTCCCCATAATTATTGTCACGTAGGTAAACACTTTTCATCAGCCTACCTAAAAATAGTCAGTTTATTGTGAAAACAAGAAAGCACTGCACGGAAGACCACAGTGTATACAGAAAGACTAACAGCACATCTAAAGCATTAGGGCCTGTTAAGCTACTGGTTGCGTATGTATTCAAGCTGACATGCTATGCGATATAAAAAAACAGGTGCCTAAGCACCTGTTTTTAACGTATTACAAATTATAACACCGCTATACTACTGAACACGATTCACTTTAACATCATCCAGATAGTACTCAGTGCCAGCAGATGGTCCAACAATCATCATATAGGTACTACGCAAGTTATAACTTGGTGCAGTAAATGTACCTTCAATGTCGTACCATTGCCCCTTATTTACTTTCTTAGCAGATACAGTTTCCCATTTACGGTAGCCATTGCTATTTACATAGGTCAGAACAACTTCAACATTTTCAGTTTGCTGCAAGCTGTAGCCCAGTCTTAACTTAGCCTGCATCTTAAAGCGCTTACCTGGCTCAATAATACCATGAAGGTTCAATGCTGGGCCGCTGTATTGAGATGAACGACTATATGCAATCAAGCTACGATAACCAGATGTGGCATATTGCCATGAGTTAGTCGCGTAAGCACCATATCCAAACCAGTTACCTGTACCACGCTCAAAGTTTTCATCCAACACATAGCTAATAACAGGTTTTGGTGTTTCTTTAACTTTTGGCTGGTCAACTTTTTTCAGTAATACTTCATCCAGGAAAAAGTCAGTACCCGCATCAGGCCCATAAGCTAAAACACGAACAGAGTGTAATGTGCCTCTTGGATTTATTTTGAATTTGCCAGATAGTTTAGAAAGCGTATTGGCTGCCAAAGACTTATTCGCTACATAGTGGTAGTAAGTACCTCGGCTATCAGAGACCTGAATAGCTAAGCTACCTGTACTCCGCGAGCGATAGTTACCACTTAAGCCCATTTTGGCAGAAAGGGTATACTCAACACCTGACTCAACCTTGGTAGTAATATCTTGTACTGCACCACTGTAAAAATAGTTACGATTACTTACTAGGGCAATATAGTCTTTTCCACAGTCACGAGTAGTATAGACTGAGCCAATGTTTTCAGAGCGAGTGTAAGACTCCCATGCCCCAACATTGTTGAAATCACCATCTTCGAGTAAGTTACCTTCTAACTCGTCTTTTTCACAGACAGAAACAGGCTTGGGTTTTGGCTTAGGATTAGGCTTTGATTTTGGTGTTTCTGGGTTATCCGTTTTTGGTGTTTCAGGTTCAGAAGTTGTTCCATCATCAGTAGGCGTAGAGGTATCAACTACCTTTGTTGCCATAAAGTTAACAACTTTACCACCCATCTTATTCAAGTGCTTTGCCGCATCAGCACTACCATGAACACCACATGCATCACCATCACACTGGTAAAGAGAAGGATTAGAAATATAAGGAACGGCCTTAGCACTTCCAAAAACATGAGGATATGCCATGATAGTTGCAAAGCGGTTATATTGACCATAACCACGAGCAGACTTATCTACCCGATAACTTTCTGAATTATAGTCATCCTGCTCTGCAGAGTGTCCAGCACCCGCATTATGCATTGACTCATGCAAAAATGTCCGATTACCACATTCTACACCAACAAGGTTATAGGCATTAGCACTCGCGTTCGAATAAAAGGTATTATTATAACCCCCAGGTACGTAACCTATACCGCATGTGTAGTATACAGCATTTCCTTTAACGACTTTTTCCCGAAGGTTGACTAACGTGACAATATCAGCCCCGTATTTTTTCCTTAAGTTGGCAACCTCACTATTTTCTGCAAATGCAGCCAGAGAACTATTATTTACTGTTTTATAACGACTTATATTACTTGGATTAAATAGTTGCTTATGGACAAGTCGATACTTCAAATTAACATTACTGCGCTTAAATGTTTCATTTGAATAATTAATATAAGAAGCAATTTGTGCGTCAATATCACCTGCTACTACATAATTAACAGCATCTTGAGTATAAAGTACCATGATATCAACAACATTATCACCCGCTTGTGCTGACATAGCAAAACAGCTCGCCAGTGATAACACTAATGCTTTTTTTCGAAACAAAAAACTCATTGCAGGGCTCCCGGAATGGCTCTTCAATCTAAATGTTATTTATTTTGGTTGTGATTTAAGTAAGTCGTCTTTAACAGGAACAGCATCAACATGGTCAGGGTTTTGACTCTGTGCAATTTTATCTTCATCTGTTGCACGCCCCTTTCCCGTATCCTTATCAATTACGATAGTTTGATTACCATAACGCGTAGCTAAACTTATAATTGTGGTACGCTCACCTTCTGTTACCAACATACTTTCTGTGTTATCACCATCAACAATCTCTCCCTTCCACACCATTTCCCCCATGTCGCCGTTATAAGTCTCAACTAACTTGGCTGCAACGGTATGATCAGGTGTTACCTGCATTGTCACAACGCCATCAATAACAAATGAAGACAGTACTGCTGGATCAGCTTGAACGGCATAAGTTTCTTTGTTCTCAATATCTGCATCTTGAAGCTGCCAAAGCTGATGTTGTCCTTTAGTTAAGTCTACGGCTTTTTTTGAAGCAGGTGGCTCAGGTAATACTTCTTCTGTTACTGCTGCTTTAGGATTATTTTCTGATGACTTATTATTTTGTAGTGAAGCTTGACTTGCAGCCTGTTCAGTACTGACTTTAGACACTTCAGAAGTTACTTTTTTGACTTCTGCTTTATCTGTAGACTCTGAACACCCCACCAAATAAAAAGAAAATAGTGAGACGCCTAATACCGACAGTGTCGTACGCATCAGGTTAGTGTAATTCACGTAAAATTCTCCAAGAAATGAGATTGTCTGACAACGTTGTACTACGATGACTCCCTATAAAATGGCACTAATGTGCTGCGACATACCTTGTCACTTTCTCAACGTTAAATAAGACAGAATAAGTATATTATTTGGAGTAATGATTTTTAGCGAACAGGTTCACACTTTTCCGGTTTAAGGTGAACACTCAAGGGGAATATGACTCTAATTCAGGTTAAAGCGTAATACCTAAGAGACAAATGGTTTTAATAAACCATGCTAACAAAGATTAAACACACTCTAAATAGCAAGACTGATCGAAAGCCAAATAGGACAAAAGTACAAATACAGGCTTATCCTAACAACTTACTGTTTAACAGTAAGACATGAATATCTCTTGTCTTGTTGAAAAAGCCACATTAAGGAGCAACAACAGAAGAAACTTCAGAGGGTGTTTCAGATGTATGCAGGTAAGGTGATAGCATAAACGCTGCGCAAACACCTACAAAAATCAAGGCACAGGCTTTTATTAGATTCTTATCAACCATCTCGGCTAAACCCCAGTACTTTATTTATTTCTTACTCATTTATTAATAGAACAGTGATCTAATGTTGCCTTGATATACTTCCAGCCTACTTTCTTTAATAACACCAAAGTAGCACCAAATTTATCAAAGGATTAACTTAGTCATCTAAGTTAAACCGATCCATGTTTACTTATCCCTTAATGCTGGTGGAAGTATAAGTTTCTCCATGTTGAATATAAATGAACTTACTCACACTGGCATTTAAGATGATGCTCTTTTCGACATTAATGAGATAAAGATCTCAATTTGGATGGTGATATGTATCCTTGTCGCTACACACAAGCGTGACAAATTTCTCAAATATATTTAGACGGAAATAAAAAAGCGGGCACAATGTACCCGCCCTACTTACTTATTCAAATCACTACTTTTCAGAATTGAGCTTCAAGCTAATATCATCAATAAAAAGTGATGCGGATGGCTCAGGCCCAAAAATGTACAAGTTTGCATATTTCAGTGTTCCTTTAGGAGCAAACTGCAAGGTTGTAGTAATTTCAGACCAAGCACCACCTGCTGCAAGCTTTTCAGTTGTTAAACGTTGCCAGTGGTATCCTTCTTCGTCTACATAGAAGAGCTGAATATCAATATTCTCTTCTGCTTTAGAGTCCTTACCCAGGCTTGCGGCAAGAGATAAAGTATAGGCTTTACCTGCCTCAATTAGACCTTTCAAGTTAATTGAGGGTCCAGAATACCAATGGCTTCGATCAGATGACATTAAAGACCACTGGCCACCATGAGCAAAGTCAGACTTTCGTTCTAGTGCTCCTGAACCAAATGCAGGCTTCCAACCATGATCACTCTCCTCAAACGAATGCTCAAGCAAAGGAGGATTTGTGGGCGGCTCAGGTGTCTCACTGGAGAATTTCGAAATTTTAACTTCATCAACCAGTAAATCACGTTGACCTTTAGGTCCAAAAATCAGTAATTTAACTTTCTCTACTTTACCTAGCGCTTGCAAAGAAAAAGTCTCATTAATATCAGTCATTTCATTTGTGGTAATGGACTTAATTGACAGGTACTGATAGTAGTAAGCACCAAGGTCATTTTTTATAAGCAATGCAACTAGACCAAAGTCTCGATTTTCTTTGCCATCATCACCCGCTTTCATGCCCAGCTTAGCTGTTAACGTGTACTTTTGATCCGCTTCAAGTTTTCCTGTCAAGTCTTGAATCACGCCATCATAATATTGCTTACGGCTGGTGATATGTAGCAAATTATCACGTCCGCACTCTCGTTTTACAGCATGCTGCTTTAACTGAGTGGCACTTGTGTAAAAAGGCTGCCATTTATCAATACTATTAAAGTCTGACTGCAATACTAAATTATCTTTTTCTAAATCTGGTTTTTTACAGATAGTATCAGGAAGATCGCCATCTCCGGGTTTATCTCCATCTCCAGGGGTATCTCCATCTCCAGGGGTATCTCCATCTCCAGGGTCACCATCATCTGGAGGATTACCACCATCGTCAACTTTGGTTGGCATATAAGCAGCTATTTGTGCTGCTACCTGCTTCATATTTGAGACAGCATCAGCCCCCTCTTCACTTTCCTTATCAACACCACACGTTTGGTCTTTACACTTTTTCAACACAGGAGTCGACATCACCGCGACTTGAGGTGCATCACCATAGGCATTTGAAGAGGCCATAACGGTGGTAAATAAACCATCTTGCCCATGACCTCTAGCCCATGCGTACATTCCACCTTCTGAGTTTTGTCGAGCAGAGTGACCTAAAGAAAAATTATGACCTATTGCATGTACCAGAGCACTTTCACCACAAGAGTCACCGAAAATATTAAACGCTAAATTACCTGCTGTTTCTTTTAACTTTCCGTTTTCACCCTTTGGCATCCAAGACACAATACACTTGTCTCCTGTACGGGTAGTCACAAAACTGACAATATCTGCTCCCTTCTCTTGCCGCAGCTTAGATACCTCACTGTCATCCGTCAGTTTCTTAAGTGTTTCCTGATCAATGTTTCCATAGTCTTTGCTTAGTGTTCCTGAATGCACTAAGCGTAGCTTTAAATTAAGCTCACTATTTTTATAGACTGTATTTGCATACTCTACCCAAGATGCCATTTTTGCTTTTATGTCTGTGTTTTCTGCTACTTCTGGCGAATACATCAGCATAACATCAACTGTCTCAGCAACAGCTGAGGCAGATAGAATAGAGGCAGTTAAAAAACTCAGCCCCATTATCGATCGTTTTATTTGGCTTACCATTTCTTCTTTTCTCCTACATACAACCCTAAGCACTGCAGTGGCTACTTAATCTTTTAAAATTATTTATTTAGCCATTATCTTTTTGAGGTGGCGTTATAGGGACTTCAGGTGCAGGTAGAGCATCATTAAAATTAGTAATTGTGCGTAAGCGGTCTGTTTCACTCACCACAGTGCTTCTACCGGTTTTGTTATCAATGCGAGTGGTGTAAACCCCTTGCTCAGTTGAAACGGTTACATACGTTTCAATTTCTCCACGAGTAACAATCACATTCTCAACGTTACTTCCATTTTCAATTTTACCTTTAAAAACATGAACATCATCTAGCTGGTTATGTGTGGAAGTAAGCTGAGCTTTATACGACTGATTCAATTGAGGTATTTCAAATTCCAGGGTTTGGCCCATTTGAAGACTGGAAACAATAGTTGGATCAACTTGAACATTGTAAGCTGTCACACCAGCATCTTCAGTCGTTGGGTGTTGATCATCCACTTTCCACATATTGATCACTTCATTTGGATCAACTTCAGCTAGTTGTGGACCAGGCTCAGGTAATGGAATATCTTCTTGTTTAGCGACAGCTTCAGCCGTTGCGTCCTCTTGACTAGGCGCAACCGAAGCATTACCCGAATTTACGGGAGCCACAGATTGTGCTTTTTCACCCGCCGTGCTACTGACTGATTGAACACTACTGGCAGGCTTTGTCTTTAGTGCAGGTGTCAAAACTACGGCAGCACAAACACCTACCAGCAGTGCACCAGCACCTATAATTATTTTCGAATTCTTCATAAAAATAGAACCTCTTGAGAAGCAAACTACAGCTCTTGGTAAACAAGCTCAGGAAACACTTCTAAGGAGTATAAAGAGGGCTTATTATGCTTTATGCGATATCTTGCACAATAAAATAAAAGACACTTCAGTAATTGTATATGTTGTAGATATGTTCACGCCGCTTAAGCGACAGTAATCATTTACTGTAAGACAGGTGATTCAGGGATATAAGAAATTCTCTTTGTGAGAAGCACTGATCACTACACAAAGGTAAAAATATGAGAAACGTCTAACTACCAATAATAGTATCAAGTAATGTGAACTATTACATAATAACCATACCGATAGCTAAGAATACACCATTGAACCTCATCGGGTAAAAGCTAACAACCTTAGCAAAAGCAAGCTCAAAGGGTATTCACCTATTATCATATAATAGCCAAAATAGAATCACCACACTGGTGACAGAAAAACTATGGTAGACACCCTTTTAAAGCTCTGCGTTTTTTATCGTTAAATTTATTTATCCTTCTTTTTGTTTATATTTTATAAGCTCACCAATAAATTTAGATAATTTATTAGCAATATTTTCACCACTTCGGATAGCCATCCATCGCTCTAGAGTAACAGGATGTTTAATCCAGCAAGTATTATCCACATTTGAACAATTATATTTAATATCTGTAGTAACGCCATAAATCTTTAAAACTGAATTTTGTAACTGTTTATCGCCATCACCTGCCACTCTTGTGGCCTTAGTTACTATTAACTCTCCAGGATTTTTAGCATTAATAGTGTACAGTTCATCTGCCTCTTTATTTAAATTAATTACTTTGCCTTTTCGCAGGGCATATTCAGAAAGCAACTCATTAATATAAGATTCTAAGGCAACAGTTTCACTTGATGTTTTGTATTGAGCTTTAAGATTGTTTACAACCTTATCCATTTTACTTGGTTCTATTTTTATAACATCGCTTTTATCTGCCGAACTAATCGCAGCTTTTTTCTGCTGATCTTTTTGTTTATATTCTTCAATATTCGTAAACATTCCTAACGCTTCTTGATAATACTCTCCTTCCTTCCCTGTTCGCTTTAAATAACGTTCAACATTTTCCTGCGCTTGATCCATTTTTCTATTTTGAAATAAAACCTTGCCATAAATAAAATAAAACTCATCTGGTGGTGTAACTTGTAACGCAATAGCTTTTTGTAAATATTGCTCAGCTTGGCTGTAATGTCCCTGTTCAATATGCTTTTTTGCTGCCAAAATAAAGCGGTCAACTTCAATTTCTGCAGGCAAATCAGCCATACATAAACTACCAAACGTGAAACAAACAGTAGCTGCTATCCACAACCATACCTTTGCTCCAAACCAACTGTTGATCATTTTTGACCTCACTTATTACGCAATAATTCTTCAGTTGAAAATATACCTTCCACACTAGGTATACTAAATCCTTCACCAATTCTTTTATGCGCAGTCCATAGCATAGTTTAACTTCGTATTCCTCCGAGCTTTCATTAATCGGCTCGGAGGATTTTTTAGTACATTCAGCAGGGATTAATACAGTCTCACCTACAGAGAAATAAGAACATTTGTTCTATTTCCAGTTTAATAGAATCAAATCAATCACTTACCACATATGTACTTAATCAGGTATTTTTTTCTCCTGCACATCATTTTCAATACTCCGACTCTTAACCGCTTCAACTTGAAGCTGCATACCATTTACAGCAACAACTTTTACTTGAGCCCCTTCAGGAGAATCAGGTCCTGTTACCATCCAAAAACTATCTCCCACTTTTATTTTACCGCGTCCACCAACAATCGCTTCACTCACCACATAACATCGTCCTAATAATTGCTGGCTTCTCTGATTTAAGTTTGATTGATTCGGGAGAGAAGGTTTGTGTTTTAAATATCGCCACCAGCTGTAAGCACTAATGAGAGCAATTAAAGAGAATATGATTAACTGGAATTCCCAACTTAAATTAGGAAATAACCACTTAAGTAAACCTACTGTTCCTGCTGAAATACCAATCCACAGGAAATATCCGCCCGTTCCAAACACTTCAACAATGAGACAAAAAAGCCCTATACCAAACCACACCCAAAATGAGATATGCGATAGCCATTCTATTAGCATTATTGTTTCGCCATACTTTCTTGAACAAGTTCTTTAATACCTGCCACAGAACCAATTATGCTAGACGCTTCAAGAGGCATCATAATCACTTTTGAGTTTTCAGCAGAAGCAACGTCTTTTAATGCCTCAACATATTTTTGAGCCACAAAGTAATTCACTGCCTGGATATTACCTTCTGCGATTGCTTGAGAAACCATATTCGTCGCTTTTGCTTCGGCTTCCGCAGCACGCTCTCGTGCTTCTGCTTCTAAAAAGGCAGCTTGACGCTCCCCCTCTGCTCGCAGTATCTCAGCTTGTTTTTGACCTTCTGCCTTTAAAATTTCTGCTTGCCGCTCTCCTTGTGCCTCAAGAATAGCCGCACGCTTTTCCCGCTCAGCTTTCATCTGATTTGCCATGGCTTCAACCAGGTCAGCAGGCGGTGTAATATCTCTAATTTCAATCCGTGTGACTTTTACTCCCCATGGATTTGTTGCTTCATCCACTGTATGTAATAGCCGCTCATTAATCTGATCACGCTGAGATAACATTGCATCCAGTTCAAGAGAACCTAATACTGTACGAATATTGGTCATCGTCAGATTACGTATTGCATGCTCTAACTGATTTACTTCATAAGCGGCTTGTGCCGCATTCACTACCTGAAAGAAGCACACAGCATCAATTGTCACCATCGCGTTATCACTACTGATGACCTCTTGAGGAGGAATATCTAATACGGTTTCCATCATATTCATTCTTCGACCCACTCGGTCAAAAAATGGAATAATGACATTAAGCCCAGGTGTTAACGTTCGGGTATAGCGGCCAAAGCGTTCCACAGTCCACTCATAGCCTTGATTAACAGACTTAAAAGCCATAAACAGCAAAGATAGAGCCAATACCACAAGTACAATAAGAACAATAGGCAGTTCCATTACTGTCTCCAAATAGTCATTAAAGAAAATGTTGCGATGAATTTATCACAGTTATAACTTGGCACATTATTCACAACATGTGGTATTTACATTTAATATCAGCACCTATACATAAAGATAAAATACATAAAGAGAGAGTGTCTTAATGATTCTCTGAGCTGGGAGTAACGCGTAACACCTCTTCGATTGTCGTCAAGCCTGCTGCAATTTTCTGTGCGCCACTCACTCTTAAACTGCGCATTCCCTCTTTATAAGCAAGCTTACGCATTGAAGTAAGGTCGGTTTCACCACTAATCTGATTTTTGACCCTATTCGTTAAACGCAAAATCTCATAGACTCCAACACGTCCTCTGTAACCCGTTTCTCTACATTCTAGACACCCTGCTGGCTGGCAGGCATGACCAGGTACCGGTGCAGACCATGGGCGAGTCAGTTCCCGCCATGCCGACTCATCAACTTGACTTGGTTGCTTACAGGCTGGGCATAACGTCCGGACTAAACGTTGAGCCATAACACCAACCACTGTTGCTTTAATCATATAGGGAGGAACGCCCAGCTCCATAAGCCTGGTGATTGCAGAAGGGGCATCATTGGTATGCAGAGTTGATAACACTAAGTGACCCGTCAAAGCTGCTTGCATAGCCATTTCAGCCGTTTCAAGGTCACGAATCTCACCAATCATGATGATATCAGGGTCTTGCCGTAAAAGTGCTCGAACACCACTGGCAAAGCTAAGATCGATATTATGCTGCACCTGCATTTGGTTGAAAGCAGGTTCAACCATTTCGATAGGGTCTTCAATGGTACACACATTCACCTGAGGTGTAGCCAGCTCTTTTAATGAAGAGTAGAGTGTTGTCGTCTTACCTGAACCTGTTGGTCCTGTGACTAAGACAATACCATTGGGTTGTGTAATCATTTCCTGCCAACGGTCACCATCTTCACGCGCAAGCCCCAGCTCTGCAAACGTCTTCAGCAATACATCGGGGTCAAAAATACGCATGACCAGCTTTTCACCAAATGCAGTAGGTAATGTTGATAAACGAAGTTCCACCTCATTACCTTCAGGACTTTTGGTTTTAAGCCGCCCATCCTGTGGTTTACGTTTTTCGGCAACGTCCATCCGCCCCAGTATTTTTAGACGACTGGTGACGGCTGCACAGACTTGAGCAGGCAGCTCATAAACCTGATGTAAAACACCATCAATACGAAAGCGTAAAATACCTTTCTCACGTCGTGGCTCAATGTGAATATCACTGGCGCGCTGCTCAAAAGCATACTGCAATAACCAATCAACAATATTAACAATGTGCTGATCATTGGCATCAGGCGCCTGTAGATTACCTAGCTCAAGCATTTGCTCAAAATTATTGAGCATGCTTGAATAACCAGAACCAGTAGCCCTAGAAACAGATTGCGCTATTTTATAAAACTCAACACAATAACGACGAATGTCAGCAGGATTACTGACTACTCGCTTGATCTCTTTACGCAATACATGCCGTAAATTATCTTCCCAGCTAAATATATAAGGTTCAGCACTGGCAATGACCACCACATCATTATTTACTTCTACAGCCAGAATCTGATGACGTTCAGCATAAGCATGGGACATAAGTTTTGTTACTGACTGAACATCAATCTTTAAGGGATCAATATGGTAGTAGGGTTGATGTGCCTTTTTGGCCAGCCACTCAGAAAGATTGTCTATATCCAATACCTGAGTCTCATGCGACTCATTTTTAAGCTTTTGCGTTGCCAAATACTCTAGCGGATGCATTTTAGATTGCAGGGCATTACGACGTTTTGATAGCAGCGTCTCTGCTGTTGCCTCTGTTAACAGCCCATCACTGACGAGTGACTCGACTATCCCCCGTAAGTCTAAAACCTGATCAGGCCGTTGTGCACCAGCCCGTGCTTGTATTACTGCCACTTGTGCATCCTTCTTCATTACTATTCATTCACTTCACTACTGTTACCTATGTTTAATAATAGATAACCTCGCTCAGCTTTACTTAAATCACACGGCTCCAATTGGATAAATTTCATTATTTCGTGTGCTACCCCTTTTAAGTCATCAATAGACCCCTGCTTTAACTCAAGTTCAACTTCACTTATAGGTTGCTGAGCACCACCTGCCAAGATTGCTCCAATGTCTAAAACAATCTCAATAACCGCCCCATTAACCAAAGTGACTCGCCAGCTCTCACGCTCAAAGTTTGTGCTCAGTGTTACCTGCAGGTCTGCAGGACTAATTTTTTGTAATGCTTCTGGCCATACTTCTGTCGTTAAGTAAGAAAAATCTAACTCAGATGATGATAAAGACCACTCCCACTCACCACGTACAGACAAACCCTCTACACTGTTCCCCCGTGTTTTCAATGTCTGCAACCAACGTCCATCCCCTGTTAAGCGAGTTCGCAAAGCAACACGTTGCTTATGAAGCTGCTGATCCGCTGTATCGTAATAATGATTAATGAGCTGTTGCTTCCCTTCATACTTACTGGCTTTATTGTTGAGTACTGAAAGTTGACGAAAGTACGCTATGTTCTCTTCATTTATAGCCAGCTTTAATTCTGTTTCTGCCCCCATTTCTTTCTCCTGTAAGCAATTAGTATTAAAACGCTAGTGATATTAAACTTGTCAGACGCCTATGAGTAAAAAAACTCAAAGTAGCGTGCCTAGCATAATGAATAATGCTACTAAGGCGTTGAGAACACTAGGTTTTCTAATAAAGTACTAAAGATTGTTTATTTTTTCTTACATTAGGGGTGGTTTCATTTTCACCAAGCACTTATACTTGCGCCAAATTCTCACAGGAAAAAGCTGTCATGCCTGCGAACAACCTACTCTTAAGTATGTTTGGACGCTCGCCGATAGGGCCGATCCAAAAGCACATCTCTAAAGCGCATGAGTGTGCAACATTATTAGTACCATTTATAGAAGCCGTCCTGGATAATAACTGGGATGAAGCTGCGAAAATACAGGCTGAAATAGCTCGGCTTGAAGGCGATGCTGATCTTCTAAAGAAAAAGATCCGCCTCTCTTTGCCAAAGAGCTTATTTCTTCCCGTACCTCGTACCGACTTACTGGACATCATTACTGTTCAGGATAAAGTCGCCAATCGAGCGAAGGATATTGCAGGCCTCATGCTAGGCCGAAAAATGCAAGTACCTGCTGAACTTCATGCTCCTTTCCTTAAGTATGTTCAACGTTCTGTTGATACGTCTGCACAAGCATTAAAAGCAATGAGTGAGCTAGACGAGCTGGTCGAGACAGGCTTTGCTGGTCGAGAAGTTGGCATTGTTGAAAAGATGATTGAGGAACTGGATGCCATCGAAAGTGACACGGATGAGTTACAAATCTCTATTCGCGCCACCCTGTTTGAACAGGAAAAAAACTTACCTCCCGTGGATGTCATGTTCCTCTACAAAATTATTGATTGGATAGGGGACTTGGCAGATCGAGCATCTCGAGTTGGTAGTCACTTACAACTATTACTTGCCCGGTAAAAAAATCTCAGTAATTCGGTAACTGACTATGAGCATTATTGCTGAATATGGCCCGCTATTATTGGGCATGGCCTGTCTTTTTGGTTTTTTCATGGCTTGGGGCGTTGGCGCTAATGATGTCGCTAACGCAATGGGGACATCAGTTGGCTCAAGAGCCCTGACAGTAAAGCAAGCAATTTTTATTGCTATGCTGTTTGAATTTGCTGGTGCTTATTTAGCTGGGGGATCTGTTACTGCAACCATTCGTAAAGGCATTGTGGATCCCAACCTGCCTATTTTGGCAGAACAACCTGAGCTCCTTGTTTTCGGAATGCTTTCCGCCCTCCTCGCTGCAGGATGCTGGCTACTAGTCGCGTCACTAAAAGGCTGGCCTGTTAGCACCACACACTCCATCATTGGCGCTATTGTCGGCTTCGCCGCGGTAGGCATATCTGTTGATGTGGTTAACTGGGGGAAAGTAGGCACTATCGCAGCAAGTTGGATAGTTTCTCCTCTTTTATCAGGCACCATCGCATTCGGCCTCTTCACCAGTGTTCAAAAACTCATTTTAAATCGAGAAAAACCCTTTGAGTGTGCGCAGAAATTTGTCCCTATGTACATGTTTTTCACCGGGTTCATGATTGCAATGGTGACGCTGGTTAAGGGCTTAAAGCATATTGGTCTTGACCTCTCGTATGGCCAGAGTTTCTTAGTTGCTCTTCTTTTCGGCTTAGCGGTAATGGCTTTGGGTAAAGTTATTTTAAGTCGTATCAAACCTGACCCTAAAGCAGATAAAGACTTCCATTTTACCAGTGTTGAAAAACTGTTTGCGGTACTCATGATTTTCACTGCATGCTCTATGGCATTTGCGCATGGTTCAAATGATGTAGCTAATGCTGTTGGCCCATTAGCGGCTATTTATAGCGTTATTAGTTCATCAGGCCAAGTTCTTGCCAAAGCGAGTATGCCTTGGTGGATACTCTTGCTGGGTGGAATGGGTATTGTTGCAGGACTTGCTACCTATGGTTATAAAGTAATGCAAACCATTGGTAAGAAAATCACAGAGCTCACACCAAGCCGTGGTTTTGCTGCAGAACTAGCAGCAGCAACAACTGTTGTACTTGCATCCGGCACAGGGCTTCCTGTTTCAACCACACATACTTTAGTAGGGGCGGTATTGGGTGTTGGCCTTGCGCGTGGTATTGGTGCACTTAACCTTCGCGTCATTGGTAGTATCATCATGTCCTGGGTTATCACACTTCCAGCAGGTGCGTGCCTTGCCATTATTTTCTTTTACATACTGAAAGGCTTATTTACTTAAATACAAACTCGCCTTTCAAATATAAGCTCAAAAAAAACCAGCCAACTTTCTAAGTGGCTGGTTTTCTTTTAAGGTGTGCAATAACTATCATAAGAAAAATTTTGGAAACCACTATGAGCACATCGGTTCTTCCTCCTCTTCCCGAAATGCTGGCTACTCTTATAGCCTCTAACTCTGTCAGTAGTGCCAATCCTCAATTGGATCAAACCAATCAACCCGTCATAACTCAGTTAGCCACGTGGTTTGAAACGCTAGGGTTCCAGGTTGAGCTAATGCCCGTTCATACGACTCATAATAAAAAACTAAACCTGATCGCCCGTTATGGTGAAGGAACTGGCGGATTAGTATTAGCTGGTCACACTGATACAGTGCCCTGTGATGAACACCTATGGCAAAGCAACCCTTTTCAGCTGACTGAACGTGATGATGCCTACTTTGGCTTAGGTATTTGTGATATGAAAGGCTTTTTTCCCCTCATCATTGAAGCAGTAAAACCTTTATTAACACAAACATTTCAATGCCCACTTGTCGTCGTTGCTACTGCGGATGAAGAGACTTCAATGGATGGCGCTCGCGCTTTAGTTGATGCCCAAAAAAAACTAGGCAGATTTGCCCTTATTGGTGAACCGACCAACATGAAGCCTATTAATATGCATAAAGGGATCATGATGGAACGAGTCTCAATATTTGGTTCATCAGGGCACTCCAGTGATCCCAGTCTTGGCAATAATGCTTTAGATGCCATGTATTATGTACTGGGTGATCTCATGCAGTTTCGCCAGAAACTTGCCAGCCAGTTTAATAACCCGCTTTTTACCGTTCCTACACCAACGATGAACCTAGGCTGTATCCATGGTGGAGACAACCCAAACCGCATATGTGGTAGCTGTGAGTTAGCCTTTGACCTAAGGCCTTTACCTGGTATGAGTACTGAAGCGTTAAGGGATAGCATACGCCAAAGACTTGCTCTTATTGCTGAACAACGATCAATTGATATCGAGCTCAATCCTCTATTTCCAAGCGTTGAAGCATTTGAAACCCCAGCAAAAAGTCCGTTTGTACAATATTGTCAACAACTGACACAACAACAAGCAGAAAGCGTGGCTTTCGCAACCGAAGCGCCGTTTTTACGATCTTTAGGTATGGATACTGTGGTACTGGGTCCAGGCGATATAGCTAAAGCACATCAGCCTGACGAATGTTTACCATTATCACGCATTAACCCTTTTATAAAAATCCTGCAGCAGCTAATCCATCACTACTGCATTTCTTCAGCAGGTTTAAAAGTGACCTAACCATTTAATTGGGCATAATTGCCCAATTATTTTATCTAAATCGAAAACAAAAAGATTTTAGCAACTAGCCGCTAATAGATGATTAGGTATAATAATTCAGTTTGATGTACGTTAAGCATAAACCGTTTTGATGAGCCTGTTAGCATGGTAGATTTTTCTTCACCTGAGTACATTCACTTTTTCCGCCACTCTTCGCCTTACATTAATGCTCACCGAGGAAAAACCTTCGTGCTGATGTTAAGTGGAGAAGCCGTTCAAGATAACAACTTTGCCAATACAATCCATGATATTGCCTTGCTTAACAGTTTGGGTGTACGTCTTGTATTAGTCATTGGTGCCAGACCACAAATTGATGAGCGGCTTGCACACAGTGAAATAACATGTGCTTACTACAAAAATATACGAGTGACAGATAAGGATGTTTTAGAAATTGTAAAAGATGCTGTAGGTAACATTCGCACCAAAACAGAAGCGATGTTATCTATGGGGTTAGCAAACTCGCCTATGCATAACGCTCGCATTCGAGTCATTAGTGGTAACTTTGTCACCGCCAAACCACTGGGTGTTTTAGATGGTATTGACTTCCAGCATACAGGAGAAGTCAGACGGATCGATAATGAAGTCATTCATCAGCAGTTAGATCAAGGCTATGTTGTTCTACTCAATTGCTTGGGCTCTTCACCAACAGGAGAAGTATTTAATTTAGCCGCAGAAGATGTCGCCACCCAGACAGCGATTGCATTAAAGGCCGAAAAACTTATCGTCTTTGGCAAAGCACAAGGCGTTTATAGTCGCTCAGGGCAGCTTTTAAAAGCAATGACACCCGCAAAAGCAAGAGTAGTCATCCAAGAACAAGAAAATGAAGAAGCACTCAGACTTATGCAATCTTCTTTAGCGGCTTGCGCTGTTAATGTAAAACGCAGCCATATTATTAGTCATAGTATTGATGGTGCATTATTACAGGAACTCTTTACACGAGATGGTTCCGGTACACTTATTACTCACACAGGTTATGAAGAAGTAAGACAAGCTTCAATAGAAGACATCGGTGGTGTATTGGAATTAATTCAGCCTTTGGAAGAGCAAGGTATTTTAGTTCGTCGCTCAAGAAAACAGCTAGAGCGAGAAATTAATCAGTTTATGCTAATAGAGCGCGATGGCATGACAATAGGCTGCGCATCCATTCACGCCTTCACTGATGACAGTGCTGAGCTGGCTTGCTTTGCCATTCATTCTGACTACCGCGGCCATTCACACGGTGATCAGCTACTTACCTTCTGTGAAGAATATGCTATTAACCACGGTATTCGAAATTTATTTGTGCTGACAACTCGAACTGCACACTGGTTTCTTGAAAGAGGTTTCCAGACAGCCAAAGTAACTGACCTTCCAGAGAAAAAACAGGCACTCTATAATTTCCAGAGAAATTCGAAAGTATTCGTCAAAAAGTTAAAATAAAAATTGATATGCATGAACAGGCATATTTCATTGCAATCAATAATAAATTTTAATCTGTAAAGGTAATAAAGGGAAAGATCGCTTTAAAAGGCAAGCACCACGGAAGGTGTGCCTGTCTAACTCACAAAACGCTTACACACTACGTATAAAAATCAAACACTGGTAACATGTATTACTAATTTGTCGTGAATCTAAAAGAAAGTAGTATCCGGCCAAAAACAAACAAGGATAAACACTAGGTAATTTATGCATATATGATTCATGAAGTTTATTAATTCGCAAATATGCTCTTTTTTCCAAAAAAAATTTCCTCTTTTACATTGTTGTTTGGCATACTTTTTGAGAAAGCATTTTTACCCTAAAAATGCTTTATTATGAAAGGCTAAACTCTAACGCTACATTCTTAGCGAGAATAAACTTTAACTCATTCCAGCCAAGTAGATATTTTTTAACCAATAAGTAACTATACAGAAGATGACTTCAATCAATTTTGTTTGAAAAAAAGACTAGCCATCCATTTACACTTTGTGACATAATTCACACCACATTAATACATCACTTGTCTCTGACATAGGTGTATTTGTCAGATTATGGTTTGTTTATCTCCAATGTAGCCGACATTATGAGTATTTTTTTATGAAAAATATTCTAAACGGACTTTTGTAAGTTAATACAACAGGTAACACCTAAAATAATAATTTCAAAAATTCATTGAAGAATAAAATCGTTGAGACTCTAAATACATAAAGCTAAAAACTCAACATTAAAAGCAAGCCATATCAAGTGGAAATGGGCTAAACAATCTTTTGTTACTCATATAAGGAAGTAGAAATGAAACTAACTCAACCTCTTTTTCCTGTATCATTACTTGCATTTGCCATTGCATCGCAAGCCAGTGCATCAGTAAGTATTGATGAACAAAAAGCAGTGAGCGAGTACTTAAATCGCTTTTATCAAAGTACTCAAGAGGTCATGAATGAAGTTCCAGCTAAATACAATCTAAATGGTGAAAAAATAGAAGCTTCTACAGTTTTCACCAAAGAACAAATTGAGTCCAATGACTTTGTTCTAGAAAAAGATTTATTTAGAACAGACATCATTCATAAACCATCTAGCGACAAAAAAAGTCGTAAAAAACGTTCTCCAATCCAATACAATGATAACCCCGCTCGACTAGTAGATAATGGTAATCAACTTATTAAAAACATTCACACTATTGATGCCAAAAATCTACGTTCAGCTAAGTTAAATGAGCAACCCTGGTCTGATACTTACTGGCCTCTCTACAAAGGTGCATTAGGTGATCGTTACGGAGATTCAGGCTTAGGTTATCAAAGTAACTGGTATGATTATTGGACTTACGCCAACCAAACAAATCCTCCACAAAACTATGTAAATAATGGCAATATTGATGCTTTATCACCTTCTGAAAAATATGATCTACTGGTAGGTGATAGCAATTACACATTAACAAGTTCAATGTGGAAAATGGGTAAAGGCTATTTTGACAGTAATGGCAGTGTTGAGCGCTGGATGGGTCTATGTCATGGTTGGGCTCCAGCAGCTTATATGTTACCTCGCCCTAAAAATACAGTTACTGTAAAATCACCTGATGGTGTAGACATTAAATTCTACCCTTCTGATATTAAAGCATTAGGCACACTGTTATGGGCAGAAGCATCTCCCAGAACACGTTTTATTGGTGGTCGCTGTAATACCAAAAATCCAAAACAAGACGAAAATGGTCGTGTAATTGATCAACAATGTTTTGATAATAACCCTGGTAGCTGGCACCAATCTGTTGTAAACCAAATCGGTGTTAACAAACGCAGCTTTGTACTTGATGCTACTTATGACTATCAAGTATGGAATCAACCTGTTTATCAATATTCTTACACTTACTTCAACCCCGAAACAGGTAAAGCATTCAATAGCGCTAAAGATGCCATGATTAAACTGGCTGACTTCAGCCGCGATAAGTTTACTAAATACCGTGGTAATGCTACTTATGTAGTGGGCGTTCAAATGAGCATGACCTATATGGTTGAAACCAGCCCAACACATCGTAGCACAGATACACCTCGTTATGATGGTAAAACAACCGTACGTTATACTTATGACTTAGAATTAGATGGTCAAGGTAATATCGTGGGTGGTGAATGGTACAATAACCGTCATCCTGACTTCCTGTGGACACCAGGACCTGACGGCCGTGCAGTATCCATGTATAACCCAGGTGGTAATTGGCAAAAAGGCCAGCCTATTCCTTCTGACTGGAAAGGCTACGCTACCTATGTATCTCGCTATGACCAACCATTAACAAGTATTGTTGAGCAACTGTTTAACTGGTCAGCCGGTCAGTAAAACGTTGTAGATTAATTTCTACCAAAAAGGTATGGAGTCACTCCATACCTTTTCAACATTTTAAACCATCTATCCTTAAACCAGCTGCAAAACAGTTAGTCTGCTACCCTTAATGATATTGGCAATTGCTGGGTAGTAAGATGACAACTAAATACCTAATTAAACGTGGTGATACACTAACCTCAATTGCAGCAAAATATCGTTTATCATTAAAACAACTCATTACAGCAAATCCTCACCTTGCTGAAAATCCTGATTTAATTTACGCTGGCGACACACTTTTAATTCCAGATGTTCACATAGACCAAACACCTTCAGCTGAAAAAAAAACACTGTCACCTAAGGATGTTACACCTCCCCCAAAAATAAAAAATACAAAGCCAACAATTGAAACATCATCAATCAATCATGCTGACTGTTATCAACACGCAGCTAATCAGCTTGGGGTCGATCATGCGGTGGTTAAAGCCGTGGCTGTTGTTGAAAGCTGTGGCAAAGCATTTATTGCTAAAAATAAACCCGCGATATTATTTGAAGCGCACATATTTAGCCGATTAACACAGCATCAATTTGATGAAGCTTATCCACATATATCCTCTCGAAAATGGAACCCAAAACTCTACAAAGGTGGTTTAAAAGAATATCAACGACTCGAGGAAGCAAAATTACTCAATAAAAAAGAAGCGTTAAAATCAGCTTCTTGGGGAAAGTTTCAAATAATGGGCTTTAACTACCAACTTGCAGGTTTTGAAACAGTGGATACATTTGTTGAAGCGATGTGCAACAGTGAAGAAGCCCAGCTAATGGCATTTGTAACATTTATTGAAGCACATAAGACTATGCTTCAAGCTTTACGAAATCATGACTGGGCTAAGTTTGCCAAGTGTTATAATGGTCCTGCTTATGCCAAAAATCACTATGACATAAAGCTTGCAGATGCCTATCAGCAGGCATTAAACACTTGACATATTTTCCTTATTGATAAATCAGTAAGCGCGATAGTCTTGCGTGACTACCTCAATATATTTAATCTTTTTAAATGAATAGTGAAAAGAGGAATACTGTGATCCTGCATAACTTTTAAGAACGACTCGATTATTTTTAACCTCCATAACGGTTCCCGCTACCTTTTTATTATTTGTTAAGTATAAGTAGGCATTCCGACCGATATAGTTTTTAACATCTTCTACTTTATCAAGTTTCTTTTTTACTTCTTTTTCTATTTCATATCCCTCTGCTTCTATTTCAGAGGTTGATAATATTGATGATCTAGAGTCTGATTGACCATCTTCTCCCGTAGAAGCAGTATTGCTTGAAGTAGCATAGGTTGATGACCTTACAAAAAGTGGCTGAATGTATTCATTGTTTACCGAAACAAGTACATCTTTGAAAACTAGAATTTCTAGACCTTGCATAAAGTCTAAAGAACGCAAGTCAGCCCCATCATCAATATCAATATCAAAGCTCACTACACCTGAGTTTCTCATAAAGTCAGAAAAACGCTTGTTAAAAGGCTCAGAAAGCTTAAGCTGAAATTCATCAAAGTAATGATCAAATGAGGCAATAACATGTTCAATACATTCAGCTTCCTTTAACTTATGTGTGTTTTGGCAATACTTTAACCAGCGCTTATTAAAAGAGTCATCTCGATAGGTAAACCGCACACTTTGCAGTTCAGGCTCAACAAACATAAACTGCTGGGGTGTCAAATTTGGCAAATTTGCTAATTTGGTAGCGAATTCAAAACTGAAAAAATTACGCGTAGATGCTTTGGCGTTGAACTTTAATGCTTGATTGATTTGCTCATAGGTATAACTGGCACTTAGATCTATGGTCATTATGTTATAACCCATTTTACGCAGTGCTTTATTATCAATGTTCAACACTTTATCACTGACATCCGCTTGGCTTGGGAAGAAATCTTCAATAAGCTCTTCATTCAAAGGCAGTGATATCCCTTGCAATGCGAGGGTCAATGATTCAGGTATTTTTTTTGAGTTTGCTAAATCAAGATTCAGAAAATCCCAAATGGAAGGCAGTTTTAGGAGTGCTTTTTCTATTGTATAAGTTTGTTTTTCCTTATAAGGATAGAGCTTGATATCATTAATCGCGATTTCACCATCAATTGTTGTAGATACATCCTTATACTGGACTTGAACATAAGGTGATAAGACACTAACAAACTTATCTACATTTTTCTTGACAGTGTACTCCACATAAAACTTAGCCCCCACGATAACCGCAATAACTATACCGATTAAGAGACCAATTTTTTTACCCATCGTTAAGTATTCCCCAAATAAAACCCAGTATTTACACATGTTCAAAAAACATATGTCACAGCTACTTGTTTATCCACCAATTAAAGGCATGTTTATAATGAATAACTCGCTTTAAAATGAACTGTCAGACTTCTCCTGCCTCATACGGAATCTGTAATCTAAGCTTTATGTAAACCACTATGCTTATGCTATACCTAAAGCATTGGCAAAAAGCAGCAATAATACAAACCATTTCATGCAAAAAGCGTAATTTGTTGTTTCTACGCTATCTTAATATGACGCTAGTACAACACACTGTGGATTTCAGCAGTCCAGCTTTGAGTGATATGTTTTTGTGTCATTTTCCAGCAATAAAAGCGTTAAAATTGAATCTTAGCAAGATACTGAATCGTGTTAAAGCAGCAACAGTCGTTTAATTTTCAACCTTCTTGCTAACATCTTCACTGGCTCTTGAGTGTTTTAGCATGCACCTGAATGCAGAGTTGTACTCACACTCAACTCACTTTTATTAAAGCAAAGGATCGTTAAAGAGCAATATTCAGGGACTAGCTTCTCTTCCCCTACCCAATTGTGTATAGCCATTCTCTTAACATTTCATCTAAACCTGCCAGTCACTCAGCTCTTTATTCACACATCACAGTTGCGTAAACTGGCTTTATAAAACTATACCCATAACGAAGGTTTTTTAATTCGTGAAGGGTAGAAATAACTATCTGTGTTGTTTAGGAGTGTTTACCAAATGCCTGTTTATCGTTCGAAAACGTCAACCTATGGACGTAACATGGCTGGCGCCCGGGCACTGTGGCGTGCCACAGGAATGAAAGATGATGACTTCAACAAGCCCATTATCGCAATCGCAAATTCCTTTACTCAGTTTGTGCCTGGGCATGTCCATCTCAAAGACCTTGGCCAACTGGTTGCTCGTGAAATTGAAAAAGTGGGTGGTGTCGCTAAAGAATTTAATACCATTGCAGTTGATGATGGTATTGCTATGGGCCATGATGGCATGCTCTACAGCCTGCCTTCTCGTGAAATTATTGCTGACTCTGTTGAGTACATGTGTAACGCACACTGTGCAGATGCCCTTGTCTGTATCTCCAACTGCGACAAAATCACCCCTGGTATGTTAATGGCCGCCCTTCGCCTCAATATCCCTGTGGTTTTTGTTTCTGGCGGTCCCATGGAAGCGGGTAAAACCAAACTGGCAGACAAAACCATTAAGCTCGATTTAGTCGATGCGATGGTGGCTGCCGCCGACCCCACGGTAACCGATGAACAGGCTGAAGCTTATGAACGCAGCGCCTGTCCAACCTGTGGTTCCTGCTCTGGCATGTTCACCGCTAATTCAATGAATTGCTTAACAGAAGCACTTGGTCTCTCGCTACCTGGCAACGGAACAACACTCGCCACACATGCTGACCGTGAACAACTCTTTAAGCGAGCAGGACAACTCATTGTTGAGATTACCAAGCGCTATTACGAGCAAGACGAAGCACGTTTTCTGCCTCGTCAAATCGCTACAAAAGCCGCTTTTGAAAATGCCATGACACTTGATATCGCTATGGGTGGATCAACCAATACGATCCTTCACTTATTGGCAGCAGCCCAGGAGGCTGAAGTTGATTTTACCATGACCGATATTGACCGGCTTTCACGTAAAGTGCCCCATTTATGCAAGGTTGCGCCTTCTACTCCTGATTATCACATTGAAGATGTTCATCGCGCGGGTGGTATCATGTCGATACTCGGCGAATTAGAAAAGGGTGGACTACTGCATACCAATGTTTCAACAGTACATGCTCCAACCTTAGGTGATGCCCTTACCCAATGGGATATCACAAGGACACAAACGCCTGAAGTTCACAGCTTTTACCTTGCTGGACCTGCAGGCATTCCTACCCAGCAAGCATTTAGTCAATCCTGTCGCTGGGATTCTCTAGATCTTGACCGCGAACATGGCTGTATCCGTAGTGTAGAACATGCCTTCAGCAAGGAAGGCGGACTTGCGGTGCTCTTTGGTAACATTGCTGAAAATGGCTGTATTGTTAAAACAGCAGGTGTTGATCCCAGTATCTGGGCATTTGAAGGTAATGCACGGATATTCGAAAGTCAGGACGCTGCGGTAAAAGGTATTCTGGAAGATCAGGTGCAAGCAGGCGATGTGGTGATCATTCGCTATGAGGGTCCTCAAGGTGGTCCTGGTATGCAGGAAATGCTTTACCCCACCAGCTACCTCAAATCAAAAGGTTTGGGCAAACAATGTGCTCTACTGACAGATGGTAGATTTTCTGGTGGTACCTCAGGGCTGTCCATTGGTCATGTATCCCCTGAAGCAGCAGAAGGTGGCGCCATCGCGCTGGTTGAAAATGGCGACAAGATTCTGATTGATATCCCCAACCGAGTTATATCGCTTCAAGTTGATAGTGCAACGCTTGAAGCACGACGCAAAGCAATGGAAGCTAAAGGACAACAAGCCTGGCAACCAGCAAGCCCACGTAAACGTTGTGTGTCAACGGCGCTTAAAGCTTACGCCGCATTAGCAACCAGTGCCGATAAAGGTGGAGTCCGTAGCTTGGACCGTTTGAATCGACGCTAACTAAACTATTCAGCTTACTTCCAACCATGGGCCTCACTTTCAGGCCCATGTTTTCATCTTATGTCTTGCCTCGTCGTCCTGACCTAGTCTATCTCTACTTGATTATATGCTTGTTCCATCGGTATCAGCGCGCTGCCATACTTGATAGCTATAGTCGAGTGCCTGAGGCTCATAGTGATTAGCTTGCTCACTTACCATTTGCCACTCATTGTTAGACCATTCAGGAAAAACAGCATCACCGTCATATTCTTTGTGGATTTGGGTTAAATAAAGACGCGTCGCTTTTGGCAGAGCCTGACGATAAATTTCTCCTCCACCAATAATCACAACTTCATCAACGCCATTGATAAAAGCGATGTTTTCAGCAAGCGTTAATGCCTCTTCTAAGCTGTGAACAACCTGGACTCCCTCATGTTGATACGCTTGATCACGAGTAATAACAATGTTACTGCGGCCAGGAAGTGGACGACCCAGTGAAACGAACGTTTTACGGCCCATAATAATAGGCTTGCCCATGGTGACATGCTTGAAATACTTTAACTCTCCAGGAATATACCAAGGAAGTTTCCCATTAACTCCAATAACACGATTCGCCGCTAAAGCAGCAATCATTGCAACCTGCATATAGGATCTCTCAAGCGATAACAGACAAGAAGAAAAGCATGAACACTATCAGGTGATGGTAGAAAAGGCTACAGCCTGTTGATTCCTGTGCACATCGCTGGTCACACTTGCTAAACGTTGCAACAATATTTTACTTGAGACTGGCCATGAAATGCTCCCCGCAAGCACTCCAATGCTAAACAAATAGCGTTGATAGAGGGTTTTGGGTAAACAATTAATTATTTTATCCGCCATATGACAAGCTGCTGCGGCTGGTGTTTCTGGCAATACCATAAACACACTTCCATTTTCATCATAAAATATCCAATCACTAGCACGTGTAACCGCACTATTAATTACGCTTGCCAACTCCGAATGGACAGACTCTACTTCATCCCTATCAAGTTTACGTTCATCATGAGGCGTCATCACCAGCTTGAGTAACGCTAATGGCGCGCCACTGCGAGAGCTTCGCTTAACCTCAGCATTAACCACACCAGGTAAATAACCAAAGCTCACCCATCCAGTAATAGGGTGAGCCTCCGTTAAACAAAGCTTTTTTTCTGTAAGTTGAGGTGCATGTTGCTGATGCGTTAACAACCGATATTGTTTATGCTGTACCCAGAAAATAGCGACCATTCCGAACCAATATGCCAACAACAGACCTGATAACCAGTAATTTGTTTCGCCGCCTTGAAGCCACAATGTAATCAATGGAGGAAATAACAAACAGGTTTGATAACCCATGGTCAGCAAACCACTAAACGTATACAGCACGCAACTTGCGGAGATAAATCCTGCCGTCGCCGCGAGCAATGCAACTGCCAAGCTTTGAAACGACAGGCTAGAGAGCGCAATCGCAGTCATCCCCCCCCACAACAAACCACTAAATAAAATGCAGCAATACATGCCACACACCCATGCCAAAGGATAATGGAGATACCAACGTGCAAAATTGTGCACTAAAGAAAAACGAACTGAAGCAAGTAACACCAGACAAGCAGTCATCAATGTTGTTAGTAATGGTACCTGTTGAAGCAAATCTCCCCAAAAGACAATCGCTAGCCATATAACCAGATACAGCCACATGCCCACCTTCGCATTCTGTACTAATACTTCATGCTCATCGGAGTTAAGGGAAAATGGGTGCAACAACATCGTGTTGGAATTCATAACCAACCTTAAACTAGCCGCTTTTCTTTTAGCTTTATCTATATCTTTTAATGTTGCAAATAAAAATAGACTCTAGAAAGCACTTAACACAAAGCCCATTAGCGATAACTGCAACGCTGGTAAAGAGAAGCGTTAACCAAATGAGTGTTATTGAAACCCCACTTTCAGCCTCACTGTTGCACAGCAAAATAATATTTTTTTTTGCATAACATCACGCATTGAGTATTAATAAACATTACTAACAGCAAATTAATCCCTTATTCAAATTGATTTTTACAAATGACTTTTTATCATCGACCTCCTCAACCGAATGTAAATGGAGAAATTTAAATGGCATCGGGGTCCAAAAAGGTCGTCATCGCGGCATTAATTGGTAATGGGCTAGTAGCGATTACTAAGTTTGTGGCTTCCATAATGACTGGAAGCTCAGCAATGTTTTCTGAAGCCATTCACTCAATAGTGGATAGCGGCAACCAAATACTTTTGCTTTTTGGCCTTAAGCAGTCTGAAAAACCCGCCAGCGAAGACTACCCTTTTGGGCATGGAAAAGAAGTCTATTTTTGGAGTTTTGTGGTCGCTATATTAATTTTTTCAGCAGGCGCTGGCATTTCGATTTATGAAGGCATTCACCATTTAATGAGTCCAAGCCCACTAGAAAACGTATTGGTAAACTATATCGTATTAACGCTTGCCCTTCTGTTTGAGGGTGCTGCATGGTATATGGCATGGAGAGAGTTCGAGCATACTCGTGGTAAAAACTCACTCTTTCAAGCAGTCCATCAGGCCAAAGACCCTTCAATTTTTGTCGTATTTTTTGAGGATAGTGCCGCAATTTTAGGCCTGATTGTTGCGCTAATCGGCATCACCTTAGGACATCTAACAGGCAATCCTATCTATGATGGCATTGCCTCAATTTTGATTGGTTGTATTTTGGCAGGAACAGCAGCTTGGCTCGCCTATGAAACTAAGAGCCTATTGATTGGTGAAAGTGCAAAACCTGCGACCCGCCAAGGCATACGTAAACTACTTACTAACCAACCTCATGTTGAGCATGTCAATGAAATTGCCACAATGCATATGGGACCTAACTTCATTCTCGCAACAATTAGTTTAGATTTTGAAGATCAAACACCTGCCGGCGTTGTAGAAAAAACCATTGCTCAACTTGACTGCCAAATTAAAACGGAGTACCCACTCGTCAAACGCGTTTTTATTGAAGTAAAATCACGAAAAGACATGACTAATGACAACAATCTTTTGAACGCATGATCAATTGACACTGAATTTAGTGGCATATCCCCTTTTCTATGAAGGGGATATATGCCTAATATGTCGTGTTAGTAGCAAATTATTGAATCGTTGAGAACTTCTCACTACACCAGTGGTTCAACATATTCGCTAAAACGTTTTGCGAAAATGGCTTGTAAATAAAGTCTTCATATAATTCACAACTAGCAATAAGCTCTCCTTGCTTATCACTTGATATTAAGCCAATAACCGGTGTTTCATTTATTAATAAACTTTTCAGTTCATCCACTGTAGGTACTGTACTTTTTGGTTTCAATAACGTATCCAACATAATTATGTCATAGCGAAATTGACTTGCTTGTAATATCAACTGCTCTTTACAATCAACAGCGGTCACATTACATCCTAATTTTTTTAATAGCGTTTTAATAACCAGTTGATGTGAATAACTATCTTCAGCAATTAAAATATTAATATTGCCTGGCTGATGATCTGAATTCACCAAAACCGTTTCTGATCCATCATTTAACATTTCTCGTGTTACTAGTACATCAGGCTCAGACAGCAATACTTTACCCAGCAACTGAAGTAATAAACGTGAACGGGCAGGTTTCAGTAAATACCCAGAAAACCCTGCTCTTTTTAAATCTTCTATATTACGTTGATAATTAGCAGATGTAAGCATAACTAATTTGGTTTTTGCAATTACAGGATCACTTTTAATGCCACGTCCTAACATTTCTCCATCCATCGCAGGCATCTTATAATCCAAGAGAGCAATATCGTAGGGATGTTTACTTAAAGCCTGTTGAGTTATCTTTTCCAGAGCTTCTGTCGCCGTTCTAGCAATATCACAGACCATCCCCCATCTACTCAACAAACGCTCCAATAGTTCACAGTTTTCTGTAACATCATCAACAATTAGAACACGAACGCCCTGTAAATCGACTTTATTTTTAACTTTAATTGGCACACCCGGAGCCAGGGGTAAACATAGTTTGATAGCTACTTCACCCTGTTTAGTTTGGGTTAACTCCCCCTGCAA
Organism: Zooshikella sp. RANM57; assembly: GCF_050749885.1. Taxonomy (NCBI): domain Bacteria; kingdom Pseudomonadati; phylum Pseudomonadota; class Gammaproteobacteria; order Oceanospirillales; family Zooshikellaceae; genus Zooshikella; species Zooshikella sp. RANM57. Next base: position 318,945 of record NZ_JBOIUB010000006.1, read on the forward strand.
CTGCTTCACTAATTCACACGCAACAGCCAAATAAATATTTGGCATTTGTTTTTCTACATCATACACTCCTGTATCCATTTTTTTAGTTTGATTGACATTATAAACTTTAATTAATAGTGTTACACAATCAATTTGTTGATTAAGTAACTGAGTGTTGATGCATATTTCTCTGCGTTTTCCAAAACAATGTAACGCTATAGCAACGTTATAGATTACCTGCTGAATTCTTTTGGAATCTCCTTTGACTGGACCAGGAATATCATCAGCGTATACAATTGACACAGAAACAGGCTGTTCATTTATTCTATAGGTCAATTGGTCAGCAACCGTTTCAATCACCTGATAAAAATCAAACTCAACATGACATATATTTATTTTCCCTGCTTTTATTTTTCCATAATCTGTCACTTCAGACGCTAGTCTATATAATTTCTCACTAGCAGAATAAATAGCTTTAACTGACAGTTTTTCAAGCTGTTCTAACTTATTTTCTTCCAGCAAAGAAGTCATCGCCATTATGTTATTAACCGGCTCTTTCATTTCTTGACCCAGGTTGACTAAAAGGCCGGCTTCACCTTTTTGATGCTCTTTCACTGACTGGCAAATAGAACTCAGTTGCGATTTAGATTTTTGTAATTTTTTATTAGACTGCCAAAGTTGAATATTTTCATTTTTTTTGTCATTCAATATTTTTTTAAACACCTTTATTTTATAGATAGCCTCCATGAAAGCACCTATTAAAGGAATAACAAATGCGGTCGCAATCAAAAGTTTAGCTATAATATGATGTTGATGGTAAGAAACCACACTACCAAAAGCAACATGCAACTGTGCACTAAAAATTGGAAAAAGAAATAACAATACACTTTGCACAAAAAAACTTTGCTTACGTTCTCTGATATAGTGAATTAAAAAAACACCACCAATAATACACAAAATAGCAGGTGCTAACTCAATGATAATATTGAGTACAGCCGCTCCTACCTCAGCACTTGCAGTTATTCTATTAGCATCAACATATCCCTGCTGCAGTATAGTGCCAAGATAAGCGACTAATACGGCGTATAATACTACTAATAACCCGTGGCTACGATTATTTGGTATCCATTTAACTGCAATTAAAGTAAAAATAATGATAGATAACGCATGAATTTTCCCAATAGCCCACGCAATATTAAATAACTTATCGGTTAACTGACCATGCAGCAGAGATACCCTGTAATCAAAAAAAACATCCACAACCGCAATACAAACAAGTGCCAAAGCCAACGTTAATACAGTCGAAATATTTGCTAATGAAGCAAGCAGACACATGACTGAAAACATCAGCAGAGCACATAGTAAAGCAACCCAAGAAAGCGCAAAATGCCCAGTATGCTCTCCAAAACTGCCAAGCCACTCAAAAAAAGTCGAACTTACAAAATCTGTAGTAAATCCTTTACTTACAGCAAATAACAATAAAAGCGGTAAAAACGAGTATGCAATGACGCCAAGTGAAAACCATAAGTTTATATAACGACTTACCGTCCATTTGGACGTTAAAATAGAGCGATATTTAACATCATTCATCCACACTGCTTGATCCCTTTTGGTTGAGCTGTCCCAATTTTCAATTTTATTATGATTATATTTCATATTATAAAAGCATAGGCTCTATACAGCTTGTCAATATCCATACAAGCATATTCACTATACAGTAACACAGCTCAATAAAGGAGTCAGTGTTTTAACAAGAAAGTGAATTTCCGTATATTAAAGGGTGTAATGTAACTAATCCTCTTAGCAAGATAGGTAAACTGCTTTAAAAGTCGTATTAATAATCACTGAAATTTAAACAAAAATTCAGCTAAAGACGTTAGTTTACTTTCACAATAATTGGCATACCTCAAGTAGAGTATATTGTGTATTGTAAATTGGTGGGAGTGAACTTATGAAAGCCGTGTGGAATGGTGCTACACTGGCAGAAAGCAATGAAACAATCATCGTTGAAGGTAATCACTACTTTCCGCCTTCATCAGTTAACAACGGATTCTTCACTGCAAGTCATACACAAATGGATTGTCCATGGAAAGGAGTGGCCCATTATTTTCACATAAAAGTCGAAGATAAATTAAATGAAGATGCTGCTTGGTCATACCCCGACCCTAAGCCTGCAGCCAAAAAAATTAAACATTATATTGCCTTTTGGCATGGCGTAGTAATCACACGTTAACCACTGAAACTAGATAATGCTAATGTTAGTGTCACGTTATTGCGGCAAACTAATAAACCTTATCTATACTGGTCATGAACCCAGATAGCTGAAACCATGATAATAATGGAGAAAAAAATGAAACCATCCGTAAAAAGCAGGACGCTAGGACTCTTGGTTTTTTTGCCTATATTTCTTACTGGCTGTGCCACAAATGGTCCGTGGCATGAAGACTGGCGTAATTGTGCACTCGTAGGCGGTGGCTTGGGGGCCGTTGCAGGTTCATCAGCAGATGATGGTGAAGCAGCAGCAGTAGGCGCACTTGGCGGTGCATTATTAGGGGGATTTTTCTGCTCAATGATTGAGCATGATACCGATGATGATGGTGTTGTTGATAGTAAAGATAAATGTCCAGCAACACCACGCGGCGTTAAAGTCGATTACAATGGTTGCCCAGTTGATTCAGATAATGATGGGGTTCCTGATTATCGTGACCAATGTCCAAATACACCATTAAATACTCAGGTTGATAATAGAGGCTGTACATTAGATTCAGACAATGATGGTGTCGCAAACATGAAGGATCATTGTCCAAATACACCTCCTGGTGTAAAAGTGAATGCCATTGGCTGCTCAGAGGCACTTGCGCTTGAAGGTGTTCAGTTTGAGTTTAATTCTGCCAGATTAACAGGTACCTCTCATGAATACCTAAGTAAAGTTGCAGAAAAACTCCGCTTGCACACTAATACTAAAATAGAAGTTTCTGGACATACGGATAATGTCGGCAGTAATCGCTACAATTTGCGTCTGTCACAGCGCCGAGCAGAAGCTGTACGTAATTTCCTCGTTTCCCGTGGAGTCAACAGCAGCAACCTTAGTGCTGTGGGCTATGGTGAAGAAAAACCAATTACCAGTAATAGTACAGAAGCTGGCCGAGCAATGAATCGTCGTGTAGAACTTAATGTCGTTGATCATTAAAAAGCAATAAGCTTAAAAAAACACCCATCACATGATGGGTGTTTTTTTACAAACTGAATCAGCTATAGATAATTACTATACCCATAACGAAGGTTTTTTAGGGGCGGCCGTCAAGTGATGAAGCCCCAGGAGCTTATATTAATAAGTGACTGGGGTGAAGATCGCGGACAACAAACCCTAAAAATGATTCGTGAAGAGTATAATATCAAGTTTTGATTGGAGATACAGGTAACCGACTAGCTTGTAAACTCTCTTTGATACGTTTCAGGTGTTTTTGAAAATCAACACCACGCTTCAATGTTACTCCTGTAGCCAAAACATCCAATACTGTTAAGTGAATGATACGAGAAGACATTGGCATATATATATCAGTATCTTCTTGAACGATAACATCAATGGTTAACGAACATTCCTTCGCTAAGTAGGAATTTGGTGCAGTGATACCAATGACTGTTGCCCCACTTTCCCGAGCAATTTTTGCAATCTCAACCAACTCTCGGGTTCTTCCTGTATAGGAAATGATAACAATGACATCCCCAGTGTTAGCTACAGAGGCCATCATACGCATCATCAACACATCATCATAAGCCATCACTGGGATATTAAAACGGAAAAACTTATGCTGAGCATCCATGGCAACAGGACCTGAAGCACCAAGCCCTAAAAAGCTAATTTGCTTGGCTTGAATCAAAAAATCCACCGCCCGATTAATCACAGACGCATCCATAGACTGACGAGCTGCATCCAGGCAGGCCATATTCGTCGTAAAGATTTTTTGAGTATATTCTTCAGCCGTATCATCAATTTCTACGCTTCGGCTGACATAAGGCGTACCACTGGCCAGGCTTTGGGCCAGTTGCAACTTAAAATCCGGATAACCTTTTGCATCAAAACTGCGACAAAAGCGGTTAACGGTAGGCTCACTAACACTTGCCGCCTGAGCGAGTGCAGCAATACTATAACGCGTAGCAGATTGAGGATCTTTCAAAATGACATCAGCCACTTTGCGTTCAGAACGATTTAATTGTTCAAGGTTTTCGCGTATCCGCTCCAAAAGATTGGATGACTGACTGGGTAGGGCCATAAGTAAATACAGATTTTGTTTAATTTACTAAATACTAGATGCTCCATCACACAAACGACAGCAAACTTAATCACTCGATGTTCAAGTAAAAGCTCAGTTAAAGTAAGCAAACCTTAGAGGACTGCAGCATAATTGAGCTATAACGCTGTCAACGTTACCAGGCAATGGATATGAATGCGGCTATGATAGCTTGAAGCCTATGCTTAAGCTACCTAACAATCGCCACTTGAAGGTAATTAAACCACAACATGCCAATATGTAGTAAACTTTACAAAATTATTTGCAAAAAACCCACTTAGAAACTAAAATTTAATCACTTTTGTAATTTTATAACCACATATCAGATTACAATTTACCGCAAACAGGTTAACTTCATGTCCACAGTAGCCAAAACAAAATGTGATATCGCACTTTTTGGCGCCCAAGGTGACTTGGCCCTGCGGAAACTCTTTCCTGCGCTTTATCAACTCGATAAAGCAAATCTGTTAGCCCCTCAGCTGAGAATACTTGGCTTAGCCCGTTCGCCTATTGATCAGGAAAATTTCTTAGAGACTATTCGCATACATCTCTGCAAATTTACACCCACGAGTGAAATTGACGAGTCTGTACTCAGCCGTTTTCTTTCAAGGCTGTTTTATTTCCAAATTGATTTTACCGATAGCACAGCTTATCAGGCGCTTCACCAAAAGCTGAGCGAAACTGATAACCCTTTAATTTGTTACTTTGCTACACCGGCTGCTATCTATGGTGAAATTTGCCAAAACCTTCATAACGCAGGCAGCATTAATAAACAAACACGTATCGTATTAGAAAAGCCTATTGGCTATGACCTCGCATCTTCTAAAACGATTAACGATGCAGTCGCAAAGTACTTTACTGAAGAGCAGGTTTATCGAATTGATCATTATCTTGGAAAAGAAACCGTTCAAAACCTAATTGCACTAAGATTTGCAAATAGTTTGTTTGGCTCTCAGTGGGATCATAATCATATTGATCATATTGAAATCACTGTTGCAGAAACCATTGGTATTGAGCACCGCTGGGGATACTTTGATCGAGCGGGTCAGTTACGGGATATGGTGCAAAACCACTTGCTACAGTTACTGTGTTTAATTGCAATGGACCCACCGAATGACTTAAGTGCAGACAGTATTCGAGATGAGAAAGTTAAAGTACTTAAGGCACTCAAGCCGATTGACACCAACTCGCTAAACCACCACGTTATTCGAGGGCAGTATTGCGCAGGCAGTATCCAAGGTGAACCTGTTCCAGGTTATTTGGATGAGTTTGATAGTCAAAACGCTCAAAGTTGTACGGAAACATTTGTGGCTATCAAAGCACAAATTTGCAACTGGCGATGGGCCAATGTGCCTTTTTACCTGAGAACGGGAAAGCGTATGGCAGAAAAGCTTTCTCAAATCATTATTCATTTCAAAAGACCACCCCATTATATTTTTGCCCCCGAGCAACGGGATATTGTTGAAAATAAACTCATTATCAGGCTTCAACCTGATGAAGGCATTTCTCTTCAAGTGCTAACAAAGGATCAAGGTCTGGAAAAAGGGATGCGTCTTAAACCTGGCCCACTCAAACTTAATTTCTCAGATACATTCCATACCCAACGTATTCCAGATGCCTATGAGCGACTCTTTTTGGAGGTTATGCAAGGCAGCCAATACTTATTTGTTCGTCGTGATGAAATTGAATACGCCTGGATATGGTGTGATCAAATTATCAATGGCTGGCAGAGCCAAAATGCTCGCCCACAAAAATACCCCGCAGGCTCCTGGGGCCCCGTTTCATCAATAGCAATGATTACCCGTGATGGAAAGTCCTGGCATGAAGACTCCGTTTGAACAAGTACTTACTGAGGTGACAGCCAAGCTGCAGCATCCTTTATTTAGCTTCAAAAATAGTGAAAAGCTAGTCGCTGCATTAACTGACAACATTAAAGAGACCTTACAAGTGGGCTTAAACACTCATAATCAAGCAACACTTGTTGTATCGGGTGGTAGCACCCCCATTCCACTGTTTAATGTGCTTGCCGGCTGTAACCTAAACTGGGCCAATGTGAATATCACCTTAGCAGATGAACGCTGGGTCGATGAAAACCATGCTGATAGCAACGCTCAACTAGTTAAAACACAACTGCTTCAAAAAAAGGCTTCTGCTGCCAGGTTTATCGGCTTAAAAACACCTGCCGTAGATGTTGATAGCGGACTTAATGCTTGCTCTTCAGCATTAAAAAAACTACCACAACCCTTTGATGTAGTAATTTTAGGTATGGGTAATGATGGTCATACCGCATCACTATTTCCTAATACTGCCACGCTGAAGGAAGGACTTAACCCAACAACTCATAAACTATGCCTATCATGTCAACCGACCACAGCTCGTCATCAACGTATTACATTGACATACCCACTGCTGTCCAGCGCTAAGCAGGTGATATTGCATATTGTTGGGGAAGACAAATTACTTACATTACAAAAAGCATTAGCGGCTGAAGATCCAACAGATATGCCTATTCGCGCATTTCTAAAAGATCCGTCCATTAATTTTGTTGTTTATTGGAGCCCTTAAGCTCATGCGCTCAGGATCAAACATGACAAACTTAACACTGACAACACAGGTGACCAAGCAGATAGATACGATCTGCCAACAGTCTCCCATCATGCCAGTGATTACTATTAATGACATTTCCGAAGCGCTGCCACTCGCTACAGCACTCCTTGATGGTGGTATTTCAATATTGGAAATCACCCTAAGAACGCAAACAGGTTTAGATGCTATCAATGTGATTCGTAAAGCACTTCCTGAAGCGATTGTTGGGGCAGGCACTGTAACCAACCCAACTATGTTAAACGCTGTCGCGGATGCAGGAGCTCAGTTTGCGATTAGTCCAGGTTTAACCCAGGAACTGTTGCTAGCAGGAATCGACTCAACCATTCCTTTATTACCAGGCATAGCAACACCTTCTGAGCTTATGCAAGGAAGGCAACTAGGATATCAACGTTTTAAGTTTTTCCCCGCGGCGGCGGCAGGTGGTGTTCCAGCGCTACAAGCCCTGGCTGGTCCCTTTAATGATGTACGGTTTTGTCCGACAGGTGGCATTAACGCTGAAAATGCAGGTAAATACCTCGGATTACCCAATGTTATGTGTGTAGGTGGGTCATGGGTAGTACCAAGTGAAGCCGTTCGTAACAAAGACTGGCAGCGAATTACTGAGCTCTGCAAGCTCAGTATTCAAGCGCTAAACAAAGCTAACAGTTAGTTTTTCTCATCGTTATTCAGCTGTCCTCTGAATAATGTGTCTCCTTCCCATTAATGGGAAACTGCTCTAGGACAAGTGTTGTTTAACACTACTCTTGGCATTTTTACTCCGCTTTATGCGGAGTTTTTTTTATCTTATAGATTTAAATCGTGCTTTTTATACATCTTTGACTCAATCATCAAATGGCACCATTAGCCCAACCTTTCTGAAGAAAGTAAGCCCTGAGCAGCACCTAATAAACCAGGATATTCAGCAAGCACAAGGTAAGTTGGGATTGCACTTAGGTATTCTCTAAACCGTCCTTTTTCAATAAATGCATTTCTAAACCCACTCTTTACAAAGTGCTCTTTAAATCTGGGAATAATCCCTCCAGCAATATAAACACCACCCAGTGCACCAATGGTCAGTGCCGCATTGCCTGCAACAGAACCTAAAATCTCTGAAAACAAATCCAGTGTTTGAGTGGCTATTTTATCTGACCCCGTACAACCCTCTGTTGTGATATGAGATGGATCGACCACTGAAGCCTGCTGCCCTGAAACGGCTGCCAAGGCTTGATATAAATTGGCCAAGCCACTACCCGACAGTATTCGCTCAACAGAAACATGCTCAAAACATCTATGCAAATACCGCCAAACTTCAACTTCCAATTCATTTCGAGGCGCAAAATCGACATGCCCTCCTTCTGTAGGAATAGGCAACCAGCCTTGTTGTGTTCTCACTAAGCCAGCAACCCCCATTCCTGTGCCTGGCCCAAGCACCAACTTCGGCTTGTCTTCGACAGCAACACCCTCACCAATCTGGCAAAGGTCTTCTGTAGCCGACAATGCCGGCAATGCCAACGCTAGCGCAGTAAAATCATTAATAACGCGGAGCTGCTTTAACCCTAAGTCATCTCTCAACGTCTGCTTATCAAAATGCCAATGGTTATTCGTCATACGCACTTGAGCATTATGAACAGGGCAGGCAAAAGCAAGACAGGCTTTATGAGGTGAGGCATGTTGCTGAGTTAAGTAATGAGTTATCGCTTGGTCAATATTGTCATAATCTTTACACGCTAAAACCTGAATCTGCTGCAACGATTGCGTGGTTAAATCAAACAATGCGAAACGAGCATTGGTCCCGCCAATATCTCCCACTAATGCAACTTGAGATGACACTACTACCTCCTCACTACTATTATTAATTCATCAACAGTATGCTCAACCAATTACAACGTAAAGCCAGACCATTTTATTTTATACGCAAATTGAAGGATAAAAATTATTTACCTTCAATATCAAAATCAAAAACGGTTGCTCCAAATTCTGCTCCCCCCACCACCTGTCGCATTTGAGTAAATAGCTCTCGTCCCATACCATGATGAAAATCAGACAAGTCTGCAACAACTGGCGTGCGCTGTTGCCACTCTTCTGTAGAAACGTTCACGGTTAACTCACCCAGTTCAGCATTCAAACAAACAATATCACCATTTTTTAATTTAGCTAACGGTCCTCCTTGTGCGGCTTCAGGATACACATGAATGGCTGCAGGGACTTTCCCTGAAGCACCAGACATACGACCATCAGTAACCAGTGCTACTTTATAACCTTTGTCTTGTAATACACCTAAAAATGGCGTCAACTTGTGTAGTTCAGGCATTCCTGTTGCCTGCGGCCCCTGAAAGCGAACAACAATAATACAATCCTGGTTCAGCTCACCACGCTGAAAGGCTTCAGCCATAGCTTCCTGACTATGAAAAATAATGGCTGGAGCTTCAACGACTTGATGTTCTTGAGCAACCGCAGATACTTTAATCACACCACGCCCCAGATTACCCTTTAGTAGCCGTAAGCCTCCTTCAGCACTAAAAGGCTCACTCACAGATCTCAATACCTCAAGATCATGAGATTCTTCAGGCCCTGAACGCCAGATAAGTTTATTATTTTTCAATACAGGCTCTTGTGTATACGCATCCAACCCTTTGCCAATGACGGTGTCCACATCGTGATGAAGCAACCCAGACTGTAAAAGAGTTCTGATTAAAAATGCCATGCCACCCGCTGCTTGAAAATGGTTGATATCTGCTTGTCCATTTGGATATATTCGCGTCAACAAAGGCACAACGGTCGATAACTCTGCAAAATCATCCCAGGTAATCTGTATACCTGCCGCTCGAGCAATTGCTATTAAATGCATGGTGTGGTTTGTTGAGCCACCTGTTGCTAATAAGGCGACAACTGCATTGATAATTGACTTTTCTGAAACTACCTTCCACATAGGTATGTAATTTTCCGTCAAAGCAGTTATCCGTGTAACTTGGCGAGCAGCTTCGCATGTCAGTTCGTCACGCAATGAGGTCTCAGGGTTTACAAATGATGCGCCAGGTAAATGCAAACCCATGATCTCGATCAATAACTGATTACTATTTGCTGTGCCATAAAATGTGCAGGTACCAGAAGAGTGGTAAGATTTAGATTCCGCTTCAAGCAGCGCTTCACGGCCAACCTTGCCTTCCGCGTAAAGTTGACGCACTCGGGCTTTTTCCTTGTTTGGTAACCCTGATGGCATTGGTCCTGCTGGCACAAAGATGCAAGGCAGATGACCAAAGCTTAATGCGCCAATCAAAAGCCCTGGCACAATTTTATCGCAGACACCAAGGCAAAGGGTCGCGTCAAACATGTTGTGAGAGAGTGATATCGCAGTTGCCATCGCAATCACATCTCGACTGAAGAGGCTAAGCTCCATACCTGGTTGCCCTTGAGTGACACCGTCACACATCGCAGGTACACCACCTGCAAACTGTGCAACGGACCCAAGCTCTCGCACGGCGTCTTTAATAAGGGCAGGGTATTTTTCCAGCGGCTGATGCGCAGATAGCATATCATTATATGCTGAGACTATAGCTACATCAGCTTGTGTTGAGAGCTTAAGAATTTGTTTATCCTGCGGCTGGCAAGCAGCATAACCATGAGCTAAGTTTCCGCATGAGAGTGTGGAACGCTGAGGACCTTGCTTTGCAGCTTGCTGCATCCGCTCGATGTAGGCTTTACGGCTTGCAGAACTTCGGGCAATGACCCGTTGAGTAACGCTTGCGATTGTAGGGTGCATTACGCTTCCTCATCAGTCAAAAGTAAGATAACGTTTTCAAATGGTAATATTACATAACTTATCACGGATTTCTCAGTAGTATTTATTGTCGAAAGTCCATTTTATTTGTAATATTACTTACAAAATATAGCAGTCTTTGTAGGAGGATTCTTCCATGACCATTCGTGTTGCTATTAACGGTTACGGTCGTATTGGTCGCAACGTACTTCGTGCTCTTTATGAGAACGGCTACCGCGATCGTATTCAAGTTGTTGCTATCAATGATTTAGGTGATGCTGAAATCAATGCTCACTTAACTCGTTATGACACCGTACATGGCCGCTTCCAAGGCGAAGTTCGCACTGAAGGCAGCACAATGGTTGTCAATGGTGACGAAATCCGCATTACTTCTGAGCGTGACCCATCTAAGCTTGATTGGGGTTCTCTAAATGTAGACGTTGTTTATGAGTGTACAGGTATCTTCACTAGCCGTGAAAAAGCCAGTGCTCACCTTGCTGCAGGCGCTAAAAAAGTCATTATTTCTGCACCAGGCTCTAACGTTGATGCTACTGTTGTATATGGTGTTAACGACAGCGTACTACGTCAGTCTCATGAAATCATTTCAAACGCTTCCTGTACTACAAACTGTTTAGCGCCTGTTGCTAAAGCACTGAACGATACAGTAGGTATTGACAGCGGTTTGATGACAACTATCCACGCTTATACTAACGATCAAAACCTATCTGACGTATACCACAGCGATATGTACCGTGCTCGTGCAGCCACTATGTCTATGATCCCAACTAAGACTGGTGCAGCAGCTGCAGTAGGCCTAGTATTACCTGAGCTGAATGGTAAGTTGGATGGTATGGCTGTTCGTGTACCAACAATCAACGTTTCTTTGGTAGACCTCAACTTTGTTGCTAAGCGTGAAACTAGCGTTGAAGAAATCAACGAAATCATGAAGAAAGCAGCTGATGCTTCTCCAGTTTTAGCCTACAACGTTGAAAAACTGGTTTCTATTGACTTCAACCACAGCATTGTTTCTTCTACATTTGATGCAACCCAGACACGCGTTAACGGTAACCTGGTTAAAGTTATGGCCTGGTACGACAACGAGTGGGGCTTCTCAAACCGCATGCTAGACAACACCATTGCTTTAATTAATGCACCTGCATAAGCGTAGGAGCATAAGCCATGGGAAGCATTCGTAGAACTAAAATCGTAGCCACCTTAGGTCCTGCCTCTAATGACTTAGCAACATTAGAGAAAATGATCAAAGCGGGCGTTAATGTGGTTCGCCTGAATTTCTCACATGGCGAACCTGAAGATCACCTAAAACGCGCTGAACTAGTACGTGAAGCCGCTAAACGTCAAAATGCTTTCGTGGCGATTCTTGGGGACCTTCAAGGTCCCAAGATTCGCATAGCGCGATTCCAAGAAAGCAAAGTTGAGCTGGAAGTTGGTCAGACGTTTACTCTGGATAAATCTCTGGACAAGAATGCTGGAGACAAAGAACGCGTCGGTATCGACTATGAAGCATTAATCGCGGACTCCCGTCCAGGCGATATTCTGCTATTGGATGATGGTCGTGTTGAACTTCGTGTGACAGGTGTTACTGAGCATGAAGTCATCACAGAAGTACTAATTGGTGGCCCTCTCTCCAATAACAAGGGTATTAACCGTCAAGGTGGTGGTTTATCTGCCAAAGCCCTCACGGATAAAGATAAAGCAGATATCAAAGTCGCCGCCCAAATCGGTGTTGACTATGTAGCAGTATCTTTCCCTCGTTCAGCAGAAGATATGGATGAGGCGCGTCAACTTTTGCAAGAAGCTGGCTCTAAAGCAGGTTTGATTGCCAAAATTGAGCGTGCTGAAGCTGTTGCTGATGATGAAGTACTCGATTCAATCATTCGTGCTTCTGAAGGGGTAATGGTTGCGCGTGGTGACTTAGGTGTTGAAATTGGCAACGCAACGCTGGTTGCTGTGCAAAAACACATTATTGATCGTGCCAGAAGCTTGGATCGCGTGGTAATCACTGCGACTCAAATGATGGAGTCAATGATCACTAGTCCAATGCCAACCCGTGCTGAAGTGTCTGACGTAGCTAATGCCGTTTTGGATGGAACAGATGCAGTTATGCTGTCTGCTGAAACAGCTGCTGGTAAATACCCAGTGCAAACTGTTGAAGCAATGGCCAGTGTTTGTGTAGGTGCTGAGTTACACCCTGCGGCTCACCGTTCAAAACACCGCCTGGATGAACCCTTCCAGAATATTGATGAGTCCATTGCACTCGCAGCAATGTACACAGCTAACCATCTGCAAGGTGTAAAAGCGATTATTTGTATGACTGAGTCAGGGGCAACGCCACTGTTAATGTCTCGAATTCGCTCTTCTATTCCAGTGTTTGCCTTTTCTCGGCATAAAGATACGCAAAACCGTGTTGCCCTTTACCGTGGTGTAATGCCAATTCCATTTGAAACTGACACAATCCCAGGTAAAGAAGTTAACCGTCATGCAATTCAGGCACTCAAAAATGCAGGTCATGTCAGCACTGGTGATTTAATTATCATCACTAAAGGTGACCGCGCCCACTCTCAAGGTGGAACCAATACGCTTAAAGTATTGTGTGTTGACTAATGTTATTCACAACCTTGTGAATGACGGCATGACACTTATACCCGTAAGGGTATAGTGATTTTATTTTGAAGTAATATGCTAGCCATATTACTTCAGGGATGCCAAGCATCCCATTTCTCCCAAGTGCAAGGCTGTTATTCAGTCCTGTGGACTTTACAGGGACCATTGAGTCCCTGTCCTTTTTAAACCAACAACTTTCCTACTCCCTGCCTTTTACGTCATATTGTTTATCTATATTGTGTAATACCTGAATCGCTTTAATAACACCTTGCTCCTGTAGTTTTAAATAATGCTCCTCAAACTTAGACACAACATGATCAATACCAGGCCAGGTTTTAGAAAACCCAATAAATAAATCATGTGTTGAGAGTACAGGAGACATAGTTTGTATATTCCTATACTGTTGATCAGAGTGGGATTTTAATGAATATTCAAATACTTCAGCAGTCGCAACTAATGCATCTAAATTACCTGAGAGCAAAGCATCAACAATGACTGTTTGGCTTGCATCGACTGTAGCAACCAGTCCCCTACTATCAAGAATCCCTTTTGCTAACGTATCATTTGTTACAACCCCTAAACGATACTGGGAAATATCATCAAGCATTAATTGATTTCTTTTGCTGTATCGTTGGTAAAGACAAACCGTGCTTTTGGCAAGTGGTGGTGAAAACCTGAAGTGAGCTTCACGATCTTCTGTATAATAAAGGCCAATAATTCCTGTGTACTTCCCTTTTTTAGCTTGAGCTAATGCTCTTTTCCATCCGATATAATCAATCCTTACTTGATACCCTGCAGAATTTAAAACACTTTGCAAAACATCAACCATATATCCCTGGCGCAATAAACTGGGTCCAAAGTAAGGAGGCCAGGGTTCTGTTGCAAAAATTAAAAGAGGCTGTTCAGAAGCTAACGATGGCCGAAAAACAATAGCACTAAAGATGAAAAGAATAATCAGGTAGGTAGACTTCAAACTTACAACCCACGGCAAAGTAAACTCAATTGATAGCAACTATAGTCAAAAATAAGCAGTTACACCGCTGACTATCAGTTAAATAAACTATCTACAGTAGAGTGATATTGACCGAGTGTTAATTAATTTCCCATAGCGGCTTTTACAACAGCGACCAACCGGTGGGCCGCCGTCTCAGGCGTCATACTGGGGTCTCTAAAAAAAGCCGTTATTACCTCGTAAATAGCACCACCAGTATCAGATGTTGTCGCCATATACTGAGTATAACTCGGTAATAAATTTCCTGTTTTAGCAGCAGCCTCCAATGACTGATGAGATAATTGAGCACATTCATCAAACTGATCTAATGGCACATCATTACGAACCGGAATAGAGCCTTTACGTAAATTAAAGGCTTTTTGAAAATCGGGTGTCATTATTATTTTTGCTAATGCTGACTGTGCTTTTTGCTTCTCAGAATCTTGTACATCAAACATCACAAAACTATCAATATTATAAATAAAGCTATCCTCAGTGCCTGGCGCAGGAATACACGTAAAATCCACGCCCGCCACTTTTCCTGCCGCCAAGAACTCACCTTTGGCCCAATCCCCCATTATTTGCATGGCCGCACGGCCTTCAATCACCATCTCAGAGGCTGCATCCCAGTCTCTACCTTGAGCTTCATCATCATAGTAAACACTTAACCGCTTGAACTGTTTTAAAACTTTAATCATTTTCTGGCTTTCAAGTGTATCAATATCATTTTCGACAAAGGCCTTGTGGTAAAACTCACTACCACCAATACCAAGCGCAACTATTTCAAAGATGATGGCTTGTTGCCATGCCTGATTACTTAGCGCTATTGGGGTAACCCCTTTTGCCTGCAATTTAGTAGCAACCTCATTTAACATGACCCAGGAGGTAGGAATCGGCAGATTATATTTTCGGAACACATCCTTATTTAGCCAAATCCAATTAACCTTGTGAATATTAAAAGGGACTGCAACGAACTTACCTTTATGCTGCATTATCTTGGCAACAAAAGGCGGCAATAGTGCCGACCAGTTTTGTTCTTGGCTCACAGAAGATAAATCAGACAAGAATCCCAATTTAGCCCATTCTTGAATTTCCTTACCTTTTATTTGAGCGGCTAATGGTGGGTTAGCAGCTAATACTCGAGACTTCAAAACAGTCATTGCCGTTTCTCCCCCACCACCTCTTACACTTGAATCTACCCATTGGTAACCAACGTTTGCCATTGCCTTTTTAAGCTCATTGACTGCACGAACTTCTCCTGCAGAGGTCCACCAGTGTAAAATTTCAACTTCTGTCGTCGCCCAAGAGGTTTGAGCAATTAACATTAATAACAAAGCTGTGGTGTGCTTTAGCCAATGACTCATAACTTACATCTCAGTTAATTTTTTTTTATATAGTGCAGGCTAAACAACAATAATTAAAATTGCAGCACTTATCGTTCAGCTAAAATAAGGATTAAATTATTTTCGGGGTAACGTCAGTTCAGCTATTAATCCCCCTTCAGGGTGATTTTTTAAAATGACTTCCCCACCATGTGCTCGAGCAATACTACGAACAATGCCTAGCCCTAATCCTCTTATACCTGATTTAGAAACATTTCCCTGACTACGATAATAAGGCTCAAACACCTTTTCTAAATCATCTTGTAGCAACCCTGGACCATAATCACGAATGGTGATGACGAGTTTTTGAGGAGAATCAACAACAGATGCATCTGCTCGCTTACCATAAGCAATCGCATTATCCAGTAAATTAGTCAGTGCTCGTTTAATTGCTAATGGTTTACCAATAAACATCTTACAATTACTGCCTATCAAAGTGACTTCATGCCCAGCCATTGAAGCATCATCTTTTAATCGCCTTAGCATCGCCATAATATCGATAGGCACCTGGTTTTCATGAACATCCGTCTCTTTTACACACTGCAAAGCCCCTTTTACCATTAAATCCAAATCGGCTAAATCCTGACAAAATCGTTCTCGCTGCATATCGTCAGATAACATTTCTGCCCGTAAACGCATTCGAGTGATAGGTGTTTTTAAATCATGGGAAATAGTTGCAAATAATCGTGCTCTATCATCAATATAACGCTGTAACCGATATTGCATTGCATTAAAGGCTTTTGCAGCCCAAACCATTTCCTGACTTCCCTCTTCAGGTAAAGGTGGCTGTTCAAGATCTCTCCCAAGCTCATCTGCGGCTTTTGACAGCCGCTCTAATGGTTTAGCCAGCCATGTCACGACCCAAAACGACACCATTAACAAAACAATCAGCATCAAACCTAAAAAGATCAGCCGCTCTGTAGATAAAAACTCTCGCTCAGAAATAAACGAAGGGTGAGGTATTAAAGCAGCCACATATAACCATTCATTCTCTGACACCTTAATTTGTGTCACCAGAATGGGTGGCGATAACGGCTTCATTAACAGGCTATGATGAGCCCAACGTGGAGGCAAGTCCGTCAACAACACATCATTATTAAACACATGAAGGGTATCTGGATCAGAAAACTTGACAATAATATGCTGAGTTTTACCTAACTCTTGCCTTAGCACTTTATTGAACTCACTGATCACAATATGGTGAATCCGTTTTTCTGGAAACTCATTAATTAAAATAAGCTCTTTATTAATACTGACAAAAAAACGGCTTCCTCCCATATTACGCAACTGATCAAGTACAATATGTCGATATTTAACAGGAAGAGAATTAAAAAATTTAACGGTTGAAGCCATGCTTAATGCCATATGCTCTGCCATACGGCTGACTTCCTGCTCCTCAGCAAAGCGTGCCTGAGTCATCCAAATAGCACTACTAATCAATTGCACTGCAGTTATGGCGAGCACTAATACACTGGCTAAACGCCCTACTAACGATTTCGGCCAAAAACGTCTAATCCAACTCATCAGCCACACTGACTTCTACAGCAAGCACATAGCCTGCGCCACGAACCGTTTTGATAATTTGAGGATTTTTGCCGTCATCACCTAACCGATGCCTGAGTCGGCTAACATGAACATCAATTGAACGATCAAACGGACTGGACTCTCTACCCCGGGTTAAGTCAGAGATCTCATCACGCTTGAGTATACGTTGAGGATGCTCAAGGAAAAGCATTAACAAAGCAAAGTCAGCGCCGGTGAGTGGGTACTGTTGTTCTCCTTCACGCATTAACTGTCTGCTTGTCGTATCTAAGGTCCAGCCTGCAAACTTGTAATAACGAGGATTGCTAGCAGGTTTCGTTTCAACGGGCTGCTGATGGGTCTCAACCCGACGCATGATAGCCTTGATTCGGGCGAGTAACTCTCTTGGATTAAAGGGCTTTGCCATGTAATCATCAGCCCCCATTTCTAACCCAACGATCCGATCTGCATCATCAGAACTTGCCGTTAACATAATGATCGGTACCAATGATACCTTACGAATCTTTTGGCACAGCGTAAAACCATCATCACCAGGCAACATAACATCTAAAAGGACGATATCGATATCTTCAGCAGGAAACTGTTCAAAAAGAGATACCCCATCAGCCGCCTCTAACACTGAAAATCCCGAGCGCTCAAGGTATTCTCGTAACAGCGTTCTAATTTCGGTATCGTCATCAACAACTAGGATTTTTTTGTTTTTATGCATATTAAGCCAAAATAAAACTATACAACCGTTACAAAAGTTTACCCACTCAGGCAATATCTATGGGTGAAATCAACGAAAGACTGTGTTTAGGCAAACTTAATTTGTTACTCTCTGCAATTAACTATGATAACTCAGTAAAGGTATGAAACAATCTGGGCAGATGTTTTAAATACTATAACAAAATAACCACAGGAACACTTACCTACTGTTTCTAAGGCGAATAATTTCATATTCTTCTTTCGCCCAGCGCGCATCACTTTGCAACCTAAACAGCTCACTTTGGATTTGAAACTCTCTTGCCCGTAAGCGATTCATAGAGTCCATTAGCTCTGATCGCTTCTGGATATGATCGCCCTGCTCTATAAGTTCATGTTCTTTTGCTGAAAGTTCTGTTCTTAATGAATTCAAATCCTGCCTTAATGCCGAAAGCCTCTGTTTTATCGCATACCAGCGCTGTCTAGCCTGGTATACGTTATATCCCCTCTGATAGCCGGATAAAAAACGCGTTTCTAGTGAACCAGGACAAACGCCTTTATATTGTTTTCCTTGCTCTCCTTCGGCATACCCTCGGGACTCAGTACAGTAACGTTGTAGACCTAACTGGTAACCAGCCTGATAAGCTTCCAAATCAGGAACGACTGAGTAGTCCGAACAATCTTTACGATAGACTCCAATTCTGGAACTTAAGTAGCCTTGAGTACCATCTTCAAAACCTACAGTATGCCAATCAGCCATCCGACACTCGCTTTCTGTCATAACACTACAACCATTAATGAGTAACAACAGCAGCGCAAAAGCAAAAGAGTATAAATTACTTCGCATAAAAATATTTACTCAGATCTTGTTTATGAAATTAATACTATACTCAAAACAAAAAAAATTAGAGATGACTGTCTAGTAGTACATAACAGGAAACCTATCATTTTCAACTTACACTTGCTGTTAACCGTCAGCGAAAATGACATCCTTTTTATAAAGCTGCAAAAACCAATAGCAGTGATTCAACATGTACGAACGTATTTAAAATAAGGGCACTTCTAAACATGAGTAGAGCCTACTTATTAACAGCGAGTTATTCTTTTTAACTATAATTATTTGCAATATGTTTTTTTAATTGGTGAGCACAGTGTTTCAGCGTTGCAAAAAGTGCATATACATTTTCTGTTGTATGGCTCTACTTTCAGGTTGTGGGAACCAGCCTTTTCGTGTAGAAAATCTTGCTAAGTCTGATACAGACTTTGTCGCCGACACTGTTCGAGCAGAAATACGAAAACACCTAACCACACTAATGGAAAAATTATATAAGCGAAACCCTCGGGAGTTGTATAAATCTGGAGCAACGATAAAACAACGCCAAGCCCTTCTTTTTAATCACTATGGCCCTGTGCGCCTACCTGAACTAAATCGTAAAGCAGGTACAGATGCAATCCTGCTTGCGTTTGATGGCTCATTTACAGGCGATCGGGTCATGGCAATGATGGCAGGCTTAACCGATATGATTCGCCAAAGCTATGACTATCATGATGAGTTTTTCATTCTGGATGAACTAGACCAACAGAAACTCTATAACAGCGCTCGAAACATAGAAATTCTTGCCTGGCGTTTACAATCTCGAAAAAATGCTTCTGGTAAACCATTCTTGATTACCAATTCCTTACAGCAGGATGCTGTTAACCTTAGCTTTGAACGGCTTTTCGGTAAAATGATCATGCTGCAAGATATGATGGCACAGATCGTATCAAGCAAAAATGATCGAACAATCAACTTCTTGGTGAGAGGAGTAGCTACAACGACTTTTCTTCCTATCTAACGTTTGCAACACTGTAATAATTTTAATACTAATACAGTATAGCTATACCCCTTATCCATCCATTGATTGGCAAAACTCACCTAATCCTTTTATTGTTGGTTGAGCACAGCTTTCTTGACTACATTTAAAAGGTAGCCACCAAGCTGGCACCCTATGGGGGCTCTCAATGAACCTGAAACGTATTCGTAACCACCACCTCCCCATCCACCGGTTATTAATCCTGTCTTTTGAAGGTGATATATACATGGCAGAGGTTCAGATTCATGATCGAAAATTCTTGATTTTAAATGACAAAGATAATAAACCGCGGGTTTTTCCTAGTTTATCCAGCGTACGAGATGCATTTGATGGGCTTCAGATATGTGATACTGAGCATATACACTACTCAGCCTATGATGAAATGATCGGACTTACCAGTCATGACAGCGAGAGTATGGGGCAAAAAGACTGCTTTCCTATCAACAGTAATCAAAGCCTTCATTAACATTTCGTTGAATGCGCTGCGCTATGCTATGCCACTGCTAAGGATAATAATCCCAACGCCATAAAATACCATGCTTTGCTTTAAGACGTTCATAGGTTCCATCAAGAATGAGCGCTCTTAAACTATCATCAAAGTCACTCACCAAGGTTTCCACATGCTTATTCTTTTTGCTGAATCCTACATAAAGATTATTTTCTGATAGCGGTGTTGGTAAAAAAGTAACCAGGTCTTGAAGTTCGGGGGCTTTGTGAGCAATTTCAAAACGAGCGACAAATTCATCCTCTAGCGTCAAATCTATTCTACGCTTAACAAGTTTGTATAAATTCACCAGGAATGTTCTTTCTGAAGACTTCTTAAGCACTGGACTCTGATCAAACTGAGGCTCATACGCATAGTCACGGACCACACCTATCTCATAATGCCTTAAGTCAGCAAAGTCCGTACTTTTGATCTTACTATCCACACGCTTAATAAATTTAACCCGATTTGTCATATAAGGTTTGGAAAAAATTAGCTTTTTTGCTCGCTCATCGCTATACCAAACATCAAGTAACGCATCAAATGTACCTTCATAAGTGCCTTTCAATGCTCTTGACCAAGGCAGTATAACCACATCAACCTCATAGCCTTTCCTTGACATCACAACCGTAAATAATTCTGGAGAAAAGCCTTTGTTGAGTAACTGTGAACCTGAATAAGGAGCCCATTCCGTTGCTGCAATCACCAGGGGTTCACTCCCACAACACGCAGGACCAATAAACAACACTACAAAGAGTAAAGCCCACTTACTGACCATGTTTTAATATCACAAATAGCAGTATTTTCACTCTTTAGCATAGAACACAAGCAATACTCTTTGGGAAGGATTTTAAAGGCATGTCAGAAGCAAAACGCTTTTATGCCGTAAGCAATATTGAATTCAAAAACTGACTGACCAATCTGTTAAAAATAGTTGGCTTTTCTGCATGCAGCCAATGGCCCGCATTTTGTACCACTTTTACACCCGCTGAAGGGAACAACGACAAAATAGCCTCCTGATGGCGTGGCTGAATATAATCAGAAGCCCCCCCCTTAATGAACAAAACAGGCTTTTCATAGGATGAGTCACTACTCTGCCCTGCCATGATATGTTCATAATGCTTAGCAATAGCAGAAAGGTTCATTCGCCACTGAAAGCCAGAAGCTGACGTTTTAACTAAGTTTTTTAACAAGAAACTCCGCACAGCAGATTCATCGACATAGACAGATAAATCCCGGTCAGCCTGAGCTCTAGAAGTAATAGATGATAATGTCAACGCTTGAAGTCCAGCAAAAACCTGTTGGTGGTGCGGTGAGTAACGAACAGGAGCAATATCAGCAACAACTACCCCTGAAACACGATCAGGTGCCCGCAAGGCAACTTCCATAGCCACCTTTCCACCCATTGAGTGTCCCACAATCATAACCTTAGCCAAGCTAAGCGTATCTAACAGCCGAATGATATCACCTGCCATTAATTCGTAGTTCATCATGTCATGGTGAGGGGAACGACCATGGTTGCGTAAATCAACTGAATAAACAGAAAACTCCTCTGCAAGTGCCTTGGCCACAGAACCTAAGTTTTCCAGCGAACCAAATAGACCATGTAGTAAAACCACTGGCGGATTACCTTGCAGCCCTTGGTGACGATAATACAGATCAAGCATACTGCCTCAAAAAAGTGTGTTGATTATTTAACCTTCGTGGTCGATATTGCTTTAGCTATGCGTACATTTACTAACAGGGTTTAGTGAAATCAACCATAATATAACATCACTAACAATGAGCAGCTTATCTTATTAACCTTTTATGCTGAAGAAACAGTCAATACACTTCATAAATTCACAAATAATGTGGGGAAATAACGTTGAGGGTTTATAAAAAGCTACTCAAGCGGTAGTGGAAAGCCACATTGACTACACCATATTAAGCTAAATAGTTACTATACACCACCCAAACAATAATTAGTGCACAAAATATCAAGCAAACACACTATCCCTCTCTTCGACCAGGTAAAGGTTAAACTGCAAAGTTACTCACTAAATAAAAAATTATTGTTCCACCATTGCAACATAAAAAGCTTGCAATAGTCAGATCATAATATCGACAGTTAACTTAACTGTTTTTTCTACGATTTGCTTATAAAAGCTGAGTATTAAACTATATATAACGCTAAAATTAACACTTTAAGTGATACTGATTAAAGCATCACAATATGGACAAAATTAGAGCAGCCTTAATAAATTGATATTACCTATCGAAGAGGGTGACTAAAGTTAAAATTATCTTTTTTGATGCAGCAATTTTTAATGGCTTACCTTGATGTAAAAGTGCCCCCTTACGATAATTTATTTAGAAAACAAAGCATTTATCACTATACCTAAAACAATACGGAAATTACGAACTGAAAAGTATTCATTATTTTGAATAATACAATACCTTTCATACTGATCACACTTTATACAAAGGATCTGCATTAATGAAGTTATTACTCTCTACAGCATTGAGCATTATTCTCTCTTTTTGCTGGAGCAATCTTGCCTTGGCTGAAGCTCGCTCAAATCAAAATGCCACTGAGGCAGAAATCCGCCAAGAAGCTGCAGAAACTTGTAAGGAATGGGCAAGAGAAGATAAAGTGCCTGCAGAAAAACAGGAAAACTACACTAAAAAATGCATAGCCTTTCTAATGGGTGAAGCCGACGACTTTAACCCTTAATCAACGCTTTCTAACTGCGGTGTAGATTTGCAAAAAAAGAACGCTCTGTTACAAAGCTGATTACACTTTTCTCTCTTTAACTATACGTCGCCAACAAGCTAAACAGCACAACCGCAGTTAAGTCCCAGTTAGCCTACCAGGCGCGACGTACTAGTTACTAAAATGAGCGTTTCTTATTAGTGTTTGCTTAACACTGAAATGAACGCTTTTGAGTCCCTGTAAAATAGCGCCTATCGATTGCCAAAAATTAGTGTGTTTTGTAATTGACATTAGCTGAATTTTGGCATATTGATTACCTTGAACCAACTCAGGAATACTGGTGGTTTACTCACTATAGAAATGCTATAGGTTAGTCACATTCGATAGGATATGGCCGATGAGTACAGCTACACTCAGTCAAAGCTTTAAGACCGCCAAACGCTTCTTTGATGATGCACACTTTCCTTATGGATTTCAGCGGTCTGGTTTTTTCTCAATAAGAGAAGCTAACACCCTGACTTCTCTAGGTGATGCCTTAAAATCACTCAGTGAGGGTTCTCGAGAACCACTATCAGAGGATGAAGCTAACTTTGTCAGAGTTGTTCGCGGCGAAGCAGCACCTTCAACCTTTGTGGAAAAAACATGGATGAAGTATCTCAATAAAATTAATATGGAAGATGCTTATACCGCTGTTTATTTTGATGAGGATTAGTTCCTCTAAGCAGATAAGAAACTAATATTTTAGCTGTCAGATGTTTCATGCTACTAGCGATTGTATGGACAGCTCTATTTCACTCAAATGACAGGTTAGTGGTAGACGTACATATGTAAGTACCATTACTATATTATTTTTACAGAAGCACTTTTATATAAACTAACCTAAGGCTTACCACCATGGATCGTGGAAATGCCACTTTTACAAGAATAATTAACCCACTTTCCCCCAGCCACTGATAAAACTTAGCGACTGGGGCTTCATCTATTGACGGTCCAACTAACGCTATTAAAACACTGACTATCTTCCAAGTCAGTTTCAGAATCTAAACCTTTCTGTCAATTAAATCCTGATATAAGCTCACAATTTTATTTAACTCTCTAACAATAGAGCCCATTGATGACGCAACTAAATGCGGAACAAACTGCTTTTCATGGTACTTACTCATACCTGTTTTAGCATATATCCAATGTGACTTTATTTTTTTGGTAGCATTATTTATATCTGCCACGTTAGTGTTATTTTTACCAAGTAAAATTACACCAACATGAAATTCTTTATTGAATTTTGATAATGCATCTTCTATTTGAGGATCTCTAAATCCCCAGGTATAAGCTGTGTAATATAAAACCATTTGCTGCGCTAAAATTCTTTGTTTAGCTGTTGCCATCAACATATTTTTATGACGTGATGAAATACCTTGAGCCACAGTTTCAACAAACTGACTACAACTTTTATATAACTCAACATTTCTTACTAACAGCTGTTCTCCACCATACTTAGTCGCTTTTTTCGTTAAAAATGGCTTAGTCAATTGCCAGTCTTGCTCAAGTTTTTTCATAGCACTTTTTAAAGTTTCTGATAATTCCTTTTTCTTAAAATCTTTAAGCATGTTTTCAAAAGCTTTAATACTTTCGTCCATTTCAACTGACGTTTGAGCAACATCCACTTCAACGCCTAACAACATATAATCCTTAATGGCTTGTTGAGTCAACATACACTGATACGTCGCCTGATTAAAAAATAATCCTACCTCATTGTTCATATCTTGTGCTTTAGCAATATGAGGTAGCATAATAAAAATAACACTGCTAACACCAAATACACGACGTATTAATTTCCAGGATTTCGTCAACATCAGTCTTGTGTTCCTTCTCATAAGTACCAACTTATACCTACTAAAATCCTTTCTAATAGGTATACAATTAAACAACACTATACGTTTGCCTGATCACAACAGCTTACGTCAGGAAATACATAAAGTTTCAGGGGTAATGACAACAGGCTAAATAACAAGAAAAGTTTAGTGAAACGCGACTATTAATCCCAAGAATGCTACATTAAGACAAAAGTTAACATAATTAGTATCGGCCTACTCTGTGAACGGGCTCAATAAAAAAATCTCCCCCTCAAAAAATTTGATAACCAAGTTGCACTTTACTTGAGACACTAAATCTTCACGACAACGATATCTGTAATAAAGCGTAATCATGCATAAAAAAAGGGCACTTATAATAAATAAGTGCCCTTCACAAACTTATTAGCCAACTATCAAAAAAAGCGAATCATTTGCATTACTATGCTTTTCTATTACACAGCAATTGGCGCCTTAATATGCGGGTGAAATTGGTAGTTTTCTAAAGAAAAATCTTCAAAGGTGAATGCAAATAAATCTTTAATATCTTGATTAATTCGCATTATTGGTAATGGCAGAGGGGTTCGCTCCAACTGCATTTTAGCCTGTTCCAAGTGATTAGCATATAAATGTGCATCACCTAATGTATGAACAAACTCACCAAGTTGCAAATCACATACCTGGGCGATCATCATGGTTAATAGTGCATAAGATGCAATATTAAAAGGTACACCAATAAAAATATCAGCACTTCTTTGATAAAGCTGGCACGACAGTTTTCCATCAGCAACATAGAACTGAAACAAACAGTGACAAGGTGGCAGTGCTTGTTTCCCAGTTGCTGCATTGTCTTTTGGTGATAACGACGTATCAGGTAATACCGTAGGATTCCAAGCGCTTACCACTAGTCGGCGAGAATTAGGATTATTTTTAATATCATAAATAAGCTGGCTAATCTGATCTACAACTTCACCATTAGCACCTTCCCAGGAACGCCACTGCTTACCATATACAGGGCCTAACTCTCCCTCATCTGTAGCCCATTCATTCCATATAGAGACACCATTTTCCTGCAAGTAGTGAATATTCGTATCACCTTTTAAAAACCATAACAGTTCGTGAATAATTGACCGCAGATGACATTTCTTGGTAGTTACCAAGGGAAATCCCTGTTGTAGATCAAACCGCATTTGATAGCCAAAAACACTGTAAGAGCCTGTCCCAGTCCGGTCATTTCTATAAACGCCATGCTCATACACATGTTGCATAAGGGCTAAATACTGTTTCATCTTTATTTCACCTGCTCATTAGCTACTGACGCATGATGTTGCATATACGTGCGGTCATCTGTATTCATTCCATCCACCAACGCACGGCAACGGTAAGCATAAACAATAAAAGCAATGCCTAAGATAATCATGGGCACTGTGAGTAACTGCCCCATCGTCAACCAATCAAACGCTATAAAACCCAAATGACTATCCGGTTCACGGAAAAACTCTACAGTAAAACGGGCTAGCCCATAACCTAACAAGAAGAGACCTGAAATGGCCACACGAGGTCTTGGCTTACGTGAATACCACCAGAGTACGATAAATAACAAAACCCCTTCTAAAGCGCCTTCATAAAGCATAGATGGGTGACGAGGTATCGAACCACCTTGAGGAAAAATCATTGCCCAGGATACATCAGTCACTCGACCATAGAGTTCACCATTAATAAAGTTACCGACTCTTCCTGCCGCTAACCCTAACGGCACCATGGGCGCAATAAAATCTGTCATTTGGAAAAATGATTTATTGATTTTTTTGCCATAAAAATACATCGCGATGAGTACGCCAAGTAACCCACCATGAAATGACATCCCGCCATCCCAAACCTTAAATACTTGCAACGGGTTCTCTAGCCAGGCATCAAAATGGTAAAACAACATAGAACCAATTCGTCCACCTAATATGACACCAAGTGCAATATAAAACAGTAGATCTGAAACCTGCTCCACCTGCCAAAGCCCATTTGACCGCTTGGCCCTATACGACATTAATGCCCAGCCCGCAGCAAAGCCAACTAAGTACATCAAACCATACCAATGTACTTTTAAAGGACCTAATTGGAGTGCTATAGGATCTATATCATGTACATACACAGTGTAATCCTTCTCCTCGTCATGAAGAATAATGAGTCATCCAGGCATTATAACGTGCTTAGCAGCTTGCTTCGATGGCTATTATGTGAACAGCAAAAAATCAATACCCACTACAAACAAAACAACAGCAAATGCCAGCTGCAGTTTATCTTCTGGTAATTGATGTGCAAACTTAGCACCGAGTTTTGCAAACCAGATACTCGTGGCATTGATGCCTAATAACGCAGGCCAATAGACATAACCTGTGGACCACTCTGGTAATCCTTGGTGTCCCCACCCATGCCAGCCATAACTTATCGCACCAACAGTCGCCAACGGGAAACTACAGGTTGCCGCAATCGCTACAGCTTGCTGCATAGATACATTATGCCAACGTAATGCGGGAACCGTCAGGGTTCCACCACCAATACCAAAAATGGCAGAGATTGAGCCGATCACTCCACCATAAGTAATCTGTCGTGAAAGCCCTGGCAATTGTCCTGCTACATGACCTGCAGAAGCCTTTGTTTTGCATATCAGCATCTGTACCGCCATAACCATAGCAAAAGCACCAAAAGCTCTTATTAACCATTCACCACCCAAAAATGTAGCAAGCCAGCCCCCCAAACCACTCCCCAATACAACCCCCATCACCAACCCAATAAACTGTCGCCAAGACAGTAAGCTTTGGCGTAAATGAGCAACCATTGAACTAGATGCAGTAACCGCTATAGACGCCAGTGAAGTGCCAATAGCCAAGTGGGTTACAACTGCTGGGGAAATATCTTGAAAGGAAAAACTGTACAAAAGTACGGGGACAATAATTAAACCACCACCAATGCCAAACAAGCCAGCCAATATACCCGCCAAGGCGCCCAAAGTAAGATAAAAGCTTAGTAATAACATGTTTTTGTAGAAACAGGATGAAAGGAGTAAAGCGTTGACGTTAAAGTGTGTTACTACGCTTTACTAGGTGTAATTATTTTTCCTAACCCTTTTTTACGTAAAGCCAGTTCAATCGTGCTACTAATCAAATGAGGGTTATCCATTTTCAGCACTGACTGTAAAAGTTCTTTGGCCCAACTAACAGAAATCTGCCGTAGTAACCATTTAACTTTAGGTAAATTAGTTGCGTTCATGGACAGCACATCAAACCCCATAGCCACTAACAGCAAGGAAGCGACAGGATCACCCGCCATTTCACCACATATACTCACAGGTTTACCAACACGATGCGTATCTCTCACAACAGCTTGTAGTGCAGTTAGTACTGCGGGATGAAACGAATGATAAAGCTCTGCTACCCGCGGGTTATTTCGATCAACCGCTAATAGATACTGGGTCAGGTCATTACTACCAATAGAAATAAAATCAACTCGACGCGCTAACTCTGTTACCTGATACACCGCAGCAGGCACTTCAATCATCACGCCTATAGGAGGTAATACGACATTCCCTCCCTCATTGACGACTTCACCATGAGCACGATGAATGAGATGTAAAGCATCATCCACTTCAGACACACTGGATATCATTGGCAACATAATGCGTAAATTATTTAACCCGACACTTGCCTTAAGCATGGCTCGAATCTGTACCAGGAAAATTTCAGGGTGATCCAGTGTGACTCTGATACCTCGCCAGCCTAAGAAAGGGTTATCCTCTTTAATTGGGAAGTATGATAGTGATTTATCACCACCAATATCTAACGTACGCATAGTCACAGGATTAGGTGCAAAGGCCTCAAGTTGACTGCGGTATATTTCCTGTTGTTCATTCTCACTAGGAAAGCGCTCACGAATCATAAACGGCACTTCTGTCCGGTAAAGCCCAACACCTTCGGCTCCCCGATCCAGTGAACGCATGACATCCGTGATAAGTCCTGTATTAACCCACAGGGGTATACGACAGTTATCCAATGAGACACAAGGTAAGTTTTTAAGGGACTCTAAACCCGCAATAAATAGCTTTTCTTCATCTACAACTTCTTGATAATAAGCCCTTAATTCATCTGAAGGACTTAAATAAACCCGTCCAACATTGCCATCTACAATCAGCTGTTTGCCATTCAATTGGGTATAAGGTAAATCCAACGCGCCCATAACCGTTGGTATCCCCATAGCCCGAGCCAAAATAGCAACATGAGAGTTCCCAGAACCTTGCACAGACACCAGGCCAACCAGTTTTTCCTTGGCAACTTCGCCCAGCATGACAGGTGTTAGCTCTTCACTGACCAGAATAGTTTGATCTGGATACTGGATGTTTATCGTCTGTTGTTCTTGAAGATAAGCTAGTACTCTACGCCCCAGATCCTTCACATCAACTGCACGTTCTCGTAAATAAGGATCTTCCATCATTTCAAAATTGCGTACATGCTCATCAATAACTCGCCGTAAAGCACCTTGAGCCCACTGACCTTGACGAATTAAATCACTCACTTCTGCACCCAGTGCATTATCATCAAGCATACGCAAGTAGACATCAAATAACGCCTGCTCTTCAGGACGAATATGATCAGCAAGTTTCGCGGACGTTTTACGCAAGTCATCTCTGACAGACTCAAGCGCATGTTGAAAATGCGCTAATTCAGCATCAATATCTTCGCAAGTTTGATCAGGAACACCACTTAAATAAGCAGGAGGTAAAACGGCCACAGCAACACCAATGGCTACCCCAGGTGCACCAGCAACCCCATTAAAGCGAGCTGTCTGTTTCAATTCTCCGACTTGAGAATAACTATCTTGCTTAATGGCACCTGTGGCTTCAGCATGGGCAATAACACCCGCTAACTGGGCAGACATCGTGACTAAGAAAGACTCTTCACTTTCTTCAAAACACCTACGTTCACGCTGCTGAACAACTAATACGCCTAAGATCTTTCGGTGGTGGATAATCGGTACGCCTAGAAAGGCATGGAAAGGCGCTTCTCCCGTTTCTTCCAAATAACGGTATTTAGGGTGAGAAGGTGCATCATCAAGGTTAATAGGTTCTTCACGTAAACCAACTTGGCCCACAAGTCCTTCAGAACGTCCAAGCCGAATGCCTATTGCTGACTTTTTCAGGCCTTCTGTCGCGCGTAAGGTATATTCACTGGTGTCTTGATCAAACAAGTAAACCGAACAGACTTCCGTGTTCATTGCTTTACGGACTTCAGCCACAATAATTGCCAACGCAGACTGCAAATCATGCGCTGCATTTACATCCTGAACAATCCTCCGCAATGTATTGAGCATCGTGTGTCAAATCCAGTTCATAATCAATCATGCCAAAAACCCAGATGGCACTTAAGATTTACATTGTTCTTCCACTTCACTGAGTGCAGTGAACGTTTACTTGTATCACTCCTGACTAACGCGGTAAAGTCGAGACGCCAGCTCTTTCATAGCCCGCCGGTACACTTCACGCTTAAAGGTAATCACCTGTCCTAGAGGATACCAGTAACTCACCCAGCGCCATGCATCAAACTCAGGGCTTTCTCCTTGAGAGACACACACTTTACTATCATCCACTAACAGCCTAAGTAAGTACCATTTTTGTTTCTGGCCAACACAAATGGGTATCGTATTATAGCGCACTAATCGTTTTGGTAAGCGATACCGCAGCCAACCTCGTGTGCAACCAATAATCCCTACATCCTCAGGCAACAAGCCTATCTCTTCATGTAGCTCACGATACATTGCTTGTTCAGGGGACTCCTCTGGGTTGATGCCACCTTGCGGAAATTGCCAAGCATCCTGCCCTCGCCGTCGAGCCCATAATACTTGTGCATCATTATTAATGAGGATAATCCCCACATTTGGCCTGAAACCATCAGGATCTATACCGCCTACGCCACATTGATTTTCGGGACGGCTCTCTACCATAGCCTGCATCGCAATATCGTGTATTTATCATCTGAGTCATTGTTCCACAAACCACTACCCTAGAGCAATTCTAATACGGGCTTCCGGCCCCCAGTAATTTGAGCCTTTACTCTAAGCATAACAAAAAGTTGTTCTGCAGCTTTAAACATCTCTTCAACAATATGCCACATCAAACAATAAACTAACGTACATATAAAACAGTTGTTTCGATCAGCAATGGTTGTTCCTTATAATTGTTACATTTCCTTGTACCAGACCTTACTTGCTACTGACATTTATTAACTTTAATCCTTCAGCTTAAAACAAGTATCACAGCATACATTATAAGCAGCAAATGTAGCCGTCATCACTAATACACCTTCATCTTCATGATGGTTAAAGACAACGAAATGAGAAAATCACATAATTTTGGAGAAGATGATCAATTATGAATCTTTTTTAATTTTTAATAAAAA
The DNA here is from genome assembly GCF_050749885.1 of Zooshikella sp. RANM57. Classification (NCBI taxonomy): domain Bacteria; kingdom Pseudomonadati; phylum Pseudomonadota; class Gammaproteobacteria; order Oceanospirillales; family Zooshikellaceae; genus Zooshikella; species Zooshikella sp. RANM57. The sequence continues at coordinate 350,105 of NZ_JBOIUB010000006.1, forward strand.
ATAAACTACAAACAAAAAGCACATACCCATTAATAGGTAATATTTATTCTTTATGGCGTTCTAATGTCATTATTTTTTTAAAGCCCAACAATCTATTTAAAAAATTTCTATAAATCAAAAGGCAACTTTATTCTTTCAGATATAGTCTTAACTGTACCTTACCTATATTTCCGGTACTAACAACTAAATTTAATCTCGTCCAAGGCTTACCACACTACAATAAATTCATCAGTAATAATTGGAGCGCCTTATGACAGACAATATCAAAAAGCAAAAACATGAAGAGCTCCTTCTTTTTTTATTTTTGACCGTTATTCTTGCCCCATTATTATCTGTCATTTTTGTAGGTGGCTTTGGTTTTATTGTTTGGATAAGTCAGATATTAACAGGTCCACCCGGCCCTCCTGGTTAACATGCCCTCTCTGAGCCACACACCCAATAACACGCCATAGTCAAGTACCTGTTTTCCCTAAAAAATAATGGAATGATTCCATGCCAAATGACTCCCATTTATTACCACACATTAGCAGCATCATTATTTACTGTCTTCCAGATAAGAATACACAAGTCATTCCTGCGCTTCAGTCACAGACAGGCACGGAAGTATATGGCACAGATGGACAAGGAAAAATTATTGCCTTGTTAGAATCGCCAGACTATTCAAGTTTAATGAACAGTCTAAAAATATTCAGCCATTTACCTTATGTTCTTTCCTGCCAATTGGTTTTTCATTACGCAGCTGACGAAGAGGTTGTCCATGAGTTTTTCTAGAAGAGCCTTCATTAAAGCACAAGCAGCCTTTGCCGCTGCTACTGCTGCAGGGCTGCCCATAACAGCAGAAACCAGTAATATTATTACCTCTGCTGAAAAAACCTCTTTGCACTGGAATAAAGCGCCATGTCGTTTTTGTGGCACTGGATGCAGTGTTCATGTAGCAACAAAAGATGGGCGAGTGGTAGCTACGCATGGCGATATTAAAAGCGAAGTCAACCGTGGATTAAATTGTGTCAAAGGCTATTTTCTTTCCAAAATTTTATACGGTGAAGACCGTCTAACCCAACCATTACTGCGTATGAGCAATGGAAAATACGATAAAAATGGTGAGTTTACGCCTGTGTCCTGGGAACAAGCCTTTACTGTAATGGCTGATAAATTTAAACAAGCACTCAACAAGAAAGGACCAACTTCCGTAGGTATGTTTGGATCAGGACAATGGACAGTCTGGGAAGGCTACGCTGGCGTAAAACTGATGAAAGCGGGCTTTCGCTCCAATAATATTGAACCCAATGCGCGCCACTGTATGGCAAGTGCTGTAGCCGGTTTTATGCGAACCTTTGGCGTTGATGAACCTATGGGGTGCTATGATGATCTTGAACATGCTGATGCATTTGTCCTTTGGGGATCTAATATGGCAGAAATGCACCCCATTCTTTGGACTCGGCTCACTGATCGACGTCTTAGTTATCCCCATGTAAAAGTCGCTGTATTATCAACCTATGAGCATCGCTGCTTTGAATTAGCCGATATTCCCATTATTTTTACGCCTCAAACAGACTTAGCCATTCTCAATTTCATTGCGCACTACATTATTAGTAATGATAAAATAAACCATGATTTTGTGAATAAACATGTTAATTTTCACTTAGGTAATCAGGATATTGGCTATGGACTTCGGCCTGAACATCCTCTACAAAAAAGTGCGGAATTTGCTGATAACCCTGGCGGCTCAAAACCCATTACCATTGATGAATTTGCTAAGTTCGTCAGTACCTACACTGCCGATTATGTTGCTAAATTATCAGGGGTTTCTGTCGAAAAACTAAACCAACTTGCCGAACTGTATGCTGATCCCAAAACAAAAGTCACCTCATTTTGGACGATGGGCTTTAATCAGCATACCCGAGGCGTATGGTGCAATAACCTTATTTATAATATTCATTTATTAACAGGTAAAATTGCTTCTCCTGGTAACAGCCCCTTTTCACTGACAGGACAACCCTCTGCTTGTGGTACTGCTCGTGAAGTCGGAACATTTTGTCATCGACTGCCCGCGGACATGGTGGTAAAAAACCCTGAACATAGAGCAATCGCAGAAAAAATATGGAAAATTCCCAATAACATTATCCCAGGAAAACCAGGTTTTCATGCCGTTGAACAAAATAGAATGTTAAAAGATAGTGTTATCAATGCTTATTGGATTCAAGTAAATAATAATCTTCAAGCTGCAGCCAACCTTAATCAGGAAGGCTATCCAGGTTATCGAAACCCTGATAATTTTATTGTTGTATCGGATGCTTATCCCACGGTTACAGCCCAAGCAGCTGATTTAATTTTACCCACTGCAATGTGGATTGAAAAAGAAGGTGCCTATGGTAATGCTGAGCGGCGTACACAGTTTTGGCATCAATTAGTTAAGGCACCAGGTGATGCTAAATCTGATTTATGGCAAATTGTTGAGTTCTCGAAATACTTTACTACAGATGAAGTATGGCCAGCCGATATCTTAGACAAAAATCCTAGTTATAAAAATAAAACATTATTTGACGTATTATTTAAAAATAGTCATGTGGATCAATATCCATTAAAAGATATAACCGAAGGCTATGATAATGATGAGTCTCAAGCATTTGGTTTTTACCTCCAAAAAGGGCTTTTTGAAGAATATGCAACCTTTGGTCGAGGCCATGGACATGACTTAGCAAGCTTTGAAGTTTACCATGAAACACGGGGTCTTCGATGGCCTGTGGTTGATGGTAAAGAGACCAAATGGCGTTACCGAGAGGGTTTTGACCCTTATGTCAAATCAGGACAAGATATTTATTTTTATGGTAAGCCTGATGGCAGAGCCATTATTTTTGCTTTGCCCTATGAACCGCCTGCAGAATCACCCGACAACGAATATGACTTGTGGCTATGTACCGGAAGAATACTGGAACACTGGCACTCAGGCTCAATGACCCAACGTGTACCCGAACTATATATGGCATTTCCTGATGCGGTTGTATACATGCATCCCGAAGATGCACGATCACGAGGTTTACGACGAGGAGACTCAGTTAAAGTAGTTTCCCGTCGAGGAGCCATCCAAACCCGGATAGAAACAAGGGGACGAAATAAACCACCTAAAGGTTTGGTTTTTGTTCCCTGGTTCGATGCCAGTCAGTTAATTAACAAAGTTACACTCGATGCCACTGATCCCATATCCAAGCAAACGGATTTCAAAAAGTGTGCAGTTAAAGTTGTCAAAGTATAGGCTAAGGGTGATTAACCATGAATAAAATTAGACTACTTTTTCCAGCACTATTATTAATCGCAATCGTTGTATTCGCTGAAGAAAACATTACAACATTGCGTCCTAATCAAACAATTACAGAAGAAGCAGACCCACCATCGATGGCAAATGTATTAAATACAGACATTCGTCAAGAACGTAACTACCCCATGCAACCCCCTATTATTCCCCATAAAATTCGTAACTATCAGGTAGACTTGAATACCAATAAATGTATGTCATGCCACAGTAGAGAGCGTACACAAGCATCACAAGCCCCCATGGTGAGTGTGACCCATTTTATGGATAGAGATGGAAACTTTAGGGCGGAAATATCACCACGACGCTATTTTTGCCAACAATGCCATGTCACACAATCAAACTCAACGCCTATGGTTAAAAACCTGTTTAAAGATATGTATGAAGTAATTGAAACCAATAAAAATTAAGGCATCATTGTGTGGAATAAAATTAAACACTATTGGAAACTCTTATGGCACCCCAGTATTCATTTTAGCCTGGGATTTCTGACAATCGGTGGCTTTATTGCTGGCATCATTTTTTGGGGCGGCTTTAATACAGCCATGGAGTTTACCAATACTGAAACATTTTGCATTGGCTGTCACGAAATGCGTGATAACGTTTATAACGAACTACAGAATACTATACATTTTACCAACCGATCAGGTGTTCGAGCAAAATGCTCAGACTGCCATGTACCACATGACTGGACCGATAAAATTGCGCGCAAAATGCAAGCCTCAAAAGAAGTGTGGGGTAAATTATTTGGCACAATTAATACCCGAGAAAAGTTTTTAAATAAACGCCGGGAGCTAGCAGAGCATGAATGGGCCAGACTAAAAGCAAACGACTCGTTAGAATGTAGAAATTGCCATAACTTTGATTATATGGACTTCACTGCCCAAAGCCAACGAGCCTCTCAACAGCATTCAACAGCACTCGCAAGTGGTGAAAAAACCTGTATTGATTGTCATAAGGGAATCGCTCACGAATTACCCGATATGTCAGGTGTAGAAGGCTGGTAAATACGTTTTTTTCTTCAGTTCAATTGCTGGCAAATAAACGTAAATTCTTCTGGCGTATTACAATTAAAAAAATACTCTTCATTTATCGCTGGTAACTGAATATATTGAAGTTCCATTAACATGGATTTTATTGATGCAGATTTTAAGCCTTGCATAGCATCGTTTAAATAATCTACAACTTCTTCAGTCAAAGACAATAACAAAGGTAAAGGATAACCCAAGTATACGACAGGTACATTATTTGGATTATTCGTTATCAACAGTTTATTCAGAACTTCTGGCTTAAGCAACGGCATATCGACAGGTATAACTAATAACCGCTTTCCTGGGTAACGCTTAGCAATAGCAAGAATTCCACCGAGCGGACCTCTTTTTGGATAGATGTCCTGTACACCTTGCTTACCACTGACAATTACCTCTCTCAGTGGCAGTGATGCCATCAGATTCTCCGCATGGGCCAGTAAATTTTTTCCACTGGGCAATACTAATTGCGCTTTATCCTGCTTCATGCGCGAAGATAAACCTCCTGCTAAAATAACCCCTATTGTTTCAGGGTAACCCCCTTCCCCTTCAAACATTGACTGATTCCCTCACATTTCGTTAACAAATGACTATAATGGCCTGCTAAGTTGTTTCCATAAAGTAGGTGAATATTGTGGCATTAGCACTTTTTGATCTTGACCATACCTTAATCAACGGTGATAGCGACCTGGCCTGGGGCGAATTCATGGTCGAACAAGGCATTGCAGACGCTAGCTTTCTGGATGCCCATGAAGCCTACTTTGATCAATACGTACAAGGTACTCTGGATATTGATGAGTTTTTAAATTTCGCACTTGAACCACTCGGCAAACATCCCAGGCAAGCGCTGGATAACTGGCACCAGTTATTTATGCAACAAAAAATTGAGCCTATGTTTCAACCCAAAGCTGAAGAATTACTCAACCATCATCGGCAACGAGGTGACATCTTAGTGATTATTACCGCTACCAATGCCTTTGTCACCACACCTATCGCCCAACGGCTTAATGTAGACCAGCTCATTGCGACTACACCAGAAGAAGTCAACCACGAATATACAGGGAAGCCCTTTGGTATACCGTGCTTTCAGGCAGGAAAAGTTAAGCGTTTACACGCCTGGCTGGAACAAACACAACATAGCCTGGCAGGCAGCTTCTTCTACAGCGACTCTCACAATGATTTACCTTTACTGGAAACAGTAGAGAATCCCGTTGTCGTTGACCCGGACCCACAGCTTAGTCAAGTAGCTGAACAACGTGGCTGGCCTGTTATCTCGCTTCGCGAAAACAGCTAAGTCGTGTTATACCCACTGGCGCGCACATGCTTTACCAGTGGGTATACCTTATAGCAGCTTAATATACGATGCGCGCAATAAAGGCTTTGAGATAGTCCGTCTCAGGTATAGCAGGTAGCACAGGATGGTCAGGCCCTTGATGCCCTTGTTCTAATATTTGTAAATGACGATCTAAGTGACGACTACTTTGACGTAATGTATCCAATAGTGTTTCCCGTTTTAGATGCATTGAGCAAGATGCTGACACCAAAATTCCGTCTCGCGTTAATAGACGCATGGCAAGCTCATTAATTCTTCGATAGGCTTGCTCACCTGCTGCTTGATCTTTTCGACGCTTTATAAATGCTGGAGGATCAATAATAATCACATCAAACTTTTCTTCTTCGTCCCGCAAATCCCGCAACGCATTAAATGCATCCGCTTTAATGGTATTAACACGTGTGTTTACATTATTCAGTGCCGCATTTTCTCTGACAAAATGCAACGCATGTTCTGATGCATCAATACACAGAGTTTCACTCGCACCTGCAACGGCTGACTGAATTCCCCAACCACCAACATAACTGAATACATCCAGTACCCGCTTATCTTTTACATAATTTAATACACGCTGACGATTCATTCGATGATCATAAAACCAACCTGTTTTCTGGCCATCAATAACTGGAGCCATAAAATAAGCATTATTTTCTATCAACTTAACCTGATTAGGCACATCTCCAGCACCAATTTCAGTATACTCATCTAACCCTTCTATTTGACGTACTTGTGAATCATTTTTGAACAGAATACCTTTAGGGTTAATCACCTGCTGTAGTGCTGCAATGATATCTTCTTTGATTGCTTCCATTCCCGCTGTTGCAATTTGTACAACAGCCACATCATCAAAGCGGTCAATAACTAAGCCAGGAAGATTATCGCTATCGCCAAACGCTAATCGATAAAAAGGTTTATCGAACATTCGATCTCGTAAAGACATCGCAACATTCAAACGATGAACTAACAGCGACTTATCCAGCTTGTATTGTATATCTCGACTAATAAGTCTCCCGCAGATCAGCGTATTCGGATTGATATAAGCAATACCTAAGGGTTTTCCTGCTGCATTTTCCACCACGACCTGTTCGCCTGGCTGAAACTGCCCTAAGGGAGTTACTTTTGTATCCACTTCATTGCTGAATATCCATATATGACCGGCACGTAACCGCCGATCAGCTTTTGCCTTTAAACGAACCAAACCTAGGGACATACAGTTGATCTCTTTTATGTATTAATGCAGTTGGCAACTCTGGTGATAACGTACACCTATTACGAAAACAGCTAACAATCACTATCACCTACCATCTTACGCCTTGTGGTGCACTTTCTGTAACAGAAGTGACTGTCATCAAACGTCAATGTCAACGACATAAGTGTTATAAAAACACAAACCTAGCGCAAGATTTTTTGTCATTTGCTGAATAGTAACCAAAGATAATAACAAAACTGTTGCTGTAATTGAAAAGCTAAGATAAGTTGTGATTAATTAATGCTCAAATGGGTATTTGTAAGGCTAATGAATTAGCAACTCATGTTATAGGGAGAAACATTATGGCTGAGGTGGTTATTACGCTACTAGCTCCTGATCGCCCAGGAATTATTGAAACAATTTCTCAAATTATAGCGGCTCACGAAGGTAATTGGTTAGATAGTAAACTATCGCTCTTTAATGGGCAGTTTGCAGGCATTGCCCATATTTATGTACCCAATAAGTTCCTCCCCTCATTGACTGAACAGTTTAACCAATTAACAGCTCAAAAAATTGCTATTCACCATGCAGTAATCGACCCAGCAAACACAGCCAGTGCTGAAGAAGAAATAACTTATACACTACACTTGCTGGGTAATGATCGGCCAGGTATTGTCAGAGATATCACCAAAATTTTGCTTGAGTTTAAAATAAATATTACTGACATACAGACAGAACACACCTCTGCGCCAATGTCTAACGATGCCATATTCAAAGCATCTGCAGTATTACGCGTCCCCCAAAGCGCCAATATTGATCTTATTAAGTCCAACTTAGAAAAACTTGCGAATGAACTCATTGTTGATGTAACACTGGATAATGAAAGTTAATCATAATTTTTATGATTAACTATTAATTTTTGAAAGACTAAAGATCTATTATAATCGCTCTACTTGCATACCCATTGAAGCTAATTCAGACAGTACACTTTGATCACCAATTAAATGCCCACTACCAATAACAATAAAATAGTGTTTTGGCTCTTTTAAGAGTGTGCTAATTTTTTTGGCCATTGTTCTATTACGCTGCCAGATAAATCGCTCAAAATAGGGTTTAGCCTTAGGTTCTGATAATAAAGGTTCTTTAATTAACAACAGTTCCAATTGCTTATCATCACCTTTTTTCCAGCTATCGACTAATGCTGCCAAGGCACTGTCCATTGTTTCTATACTGCGTAGTGTTTCACTCACTAGAGCATTTGCATCATCAAGCTCTAAAAAAAGACGTAGTTGTTCAACAAATGTTTCTAGACCAACTATTTCTTTTTTTCCTTGTGCGCGTTGAATAAAGTGCCTATCAATACCATCTTTGGCCTTATACCCCAGTTTTTGTATATATCTAGACATTATCTGCATCATTAACCAACCTGGCCTGGTATGCTCAACAGAGGTCAACGGCACATTTTCTTGTTGTAAATACTGTTTCAGCTTACTATAAACAGCGGCATCAAGGTGATCTTCTATTGTTTCTCCTTTAGGCAAACGCGTTTCTTTTGCTAGTATCTTAGCAATTTTTTTACTATCCAACGCTTCTGCATCAAGCTCTCCAACCAACACATCCGACTTTTCAAAAGCAGCCATTATCTCTTTACGTAATGGATAGAACGATTTATCAGCAAAATGAATCGTCCCTAAAACATGAGCAGACCCTACAGAACTTGTGACATGCCAAAACAACCCCTTATCTTCAGCAGACCAAAGAAAACCTGAACCAACTAACAATAATGCAGACAGCCCTACCTTTAAGGTATGTGAAAATTTCATAGAACACCTACACACTACATATTATGACTAATGTTACCGACTATCCTTACCTGATATGGACCAACCATTTCCTCTTAAATCAGTGAAACTATCTTTCATATACCTACAACGAAAGAGCAGAAAAGAATTCGATGTTATAAAGTGATTTTACTTTGATAAATACTCAGGCTTAACTTCAACTAACGAGGCAAGAACTTGATCTATTGTCCAGTTATTAGTGACCCAAATAACTAAAGCACTGCTAACGATAGCCTTCTCCCATGCAGGCAGTTTTGTTAACTCTTGTTGTTGATAATGTTCAACAATGAGAAGAACAGGCAAAAATCCTGCGTATTTTTGCTCACACTTACGATTAGTGCCTTCTAACTGTGCAATTGAACAACCAAAATACAACACAAACTGCCACGGCCCAATATTTTGCAAATATGGAGCGCCTGTTCCTCCAACAGCAGACCACACATTCTCAGCCTGAGCCTCAGTTAAAATAGTATGAGCAGGCATTGGCCGGCTCTGCCACACAGACATACCATAAAAATACAGCAAGTAAGGCAACATCAGGGTAACTATTAAGAAAAGCAACACCAAACGCTTGAGTAACTTCACTTCACCTCAACCCTTAACGATTGTGATTTAAGGGGTATTTTCAGAACTTGATTACAATGGCTAACTCACTGTTTTGTTCATAAAAGCAACAACATACCCTTCACGAAGGATATTAATCACTTTTTGAATATTAATAACCCCATTTCCTGTATTGACCCCCTCTAAAACAATCGTTATGGCAATAATATTGACGCTGTTATACAGCAAAGTCTTACAACAATCATATACATAACTTTACACAACTAAAATGATATTTCGTAGTTTACATTTAAAGTTTTAGTGAAATAATCAATGCATTACAAGCCTGCCTCTTGGCCGTCTAGCGCCAAATCGGCTAATCAAACTATTTGATTAGCCGGGTTTCTTTTTATTTCACCTTTTTAGTTTTTACAGAGAAATAATATAACCAGTCTTATTTATTATTAAGCAAACATTCACGTTTTATATGCTTAATAAAAGATATAGCGCACAACATAGCCAAAAAATAATGCACAATCCACATAAATTCTTTAAAAACATAAAGTTATCACTAATACTCCTCTGGGAACTTTTATTTTGATTGTTAGCCTTAGTACCTATGTTGAACAATAAATAGCGTGAACTAAGTTGAATTTGTATTTCTGGTAATCCTAAAACACATAAACAACTTGACTTATACTTATGATAAATGCCTTTTTTTATTCTTGATTGAGGCGCTTTTTCATTCATCATGAATAATTTTTTTACTGAACGCGATCAGAATAGTTAAGGCACTTAGATATTAAGTGCAATGATGATTTGTCCAAAAAGTCATTTGGAAGAAGTATATGTATATTGATAAACACTCAAAGCCAGTACATTACATGAATAGCAGATACCCTATTCTCAATTACCCTACTAGTGCAAATGATGATGTTTTACTTATGCATGAGATCACTGACAGTGAACGTTCTCTACTAGATGCAATGAACCAAGCTGTGCATTTATTACCCAAAGATACCTCCTTGCAGCAATGCCATGACGCAGTAACACGAGTAGGCTATTGCCATGGGCTGTCACGTTCACAAGCCATCGCATTTTGGACCAGAACCCAGTTTTTTATTTTTGAACCGTGATATAAGTCACAAAAATACATTACACTTATTAAGAGAACTGGTTAAAAATTCTGCTACGGCAAATGGGATGTGATTTACTCACCATGTTAATCATTTGCCAGCTATAAAATTTTCTTTGCGAAGGTAAGTGTAATGATAAAAGGCATTTTGGCGATTTTCTTAGCCTTAGCCATGTTGCTACCAATGGGTTATCGTTACGGAAGGAGTCTCTGGTATCCCTTTTATGTCAAAGTGGTTGGACAACGTACTGTTGAAGACGTCATCCATAAGTATGGATACAAAGCACAGTTACGTCTTAAACCATACTTCACTTCAGCCGGGCTCAATTTTCCTCCTCAAGAAATCAGCCTGCTCACTATTAAAGATCAACTGCAAATGGAGCTCTGGGCTAAACAGGACAATAACTGGCACTATGTCAGAACATATCCCCTATTAGCCAACAGTGGAACTAAAGGTCCAAAGCTCAAGCAAGGCGATAAACAAATCCCAGAAGGGTTATACAAAATAACGCTATTAAACCCAAATAGTCGTTTCCATCTATCAATGAAGCTCAATTACCCTAATAGATTTGATCAACAACAGGCTGTAACTGATGGTCGAACTCGACTAGGTGGTGATATTTTTATTCATGGTAAAGATGTATCTATAGGCTGTTTAGCCATTGGCGACCAAGCTATAGAAGAGCTATTTACCTTGGTACATAACATTGGTAAACAGCAGGTAAGTGTGGTGATTGCACCTTCTGACCCACGACTACAAGCGTTAAAGCCTCCAATTACTTCGCCAAGATGGACCAACAATCTTTATCAAAAAATAGCTAACGCATTTACGGACTACCATCACCCTGTAGTTTCCGCCAATCATTACCCCTGATATTTCATAGTGTCCCCATAAAAAAACCGCCCGAAGGCGGTTTTTTTATGTTCCACTAAAGCAGAAAAACGATTAACGTTGCCACTGCCAGTTATCAATCTCTTCTGGATCAATGCCATGCTTCAGAATATATTCCTTATGCTCAACCAGTCGTCTTAGCATTTCTGTAGTCACCGTTGCGTGTTCATCTTCATTGATAACGCCTTGCTGGAATGCTTTATAAGCTAAGTCGATGACCATATGATACCGGGATGTTCCATTTCTCACCCCCATATCAAATGGTGTAGTTGTTGAACCATTCTCTTCATAGCCTTTAATTCTGAAGCGTCTTGCTCCTGCATAGTTAAAGACCAACTTCTTAATGGTGTTTGGATAACCATGGAAGTTAAATACAACCCCTTTATCTTTCGTGAAGAACTCATCAAGTAGATGCGTTTTTTCTGCATATTTCAACGAGCCCAAACCACCTGAAGTTAACTCTGTAACACTGACAAAGCGTACTTTTACCTGTGGTAATCGCGCTCTGATTAACATCAATGCAGCCAAACACTCTTGAGTTACATAGTCACCACAACCTGCAAGTACTACATCAGGATCTACATCTGAGGCAAAATCCCAGGTCATAATACCTTCTTGAGCTTGCTGGCGAGCTTCTTCTAACGTTAACCAAACAGGTAATTCTTTTTTACCAGCAACGATAATATTTAGTTTATCTCGGTCAACAAAAGCCTGTTCCGTGTAAACCAACGTAGAATTAGCATCTGCAGGTAGATAAGCGGAAACAATCTTTGGATGTTTCTCCAACATAGACGCTAGCAATGAAGGGTTTTGATGCGAGTAGCCGTTATGATCCTGCCTTTCCAATAAAGAGGATAATACGACATTGCAAGAAGGTACTGGTTTACGGAAGTGTACGTCTTGTGATGCATGAATAAATTTGCAGTACTGATCTGCCATAGAGGCAATCACTTGTGCAAAAGACTCATACGTAGGGAACATACCAAAACGCCCAGTTACGGTATAACCATGCAGCATACCAAATAACAGGTTTTCAGAAAGCAGTTCGATCACCCGGCCTTCACGTGCAATATCTTTATCCCAAGCCTTAATTGGCCACTGCCAGCTACGATTGGTTACCTCAAATACTGCTTGCAGTTGATTTGAGTAAGTCTCATCTGGACTAAACACACGTAAGTTGGACTGAGCTTCGTTCAAACGAATGGCTTCGCGTAACCACTCACCCATTTTTAACATGGAGTAACCACGTTCACCACGAGGTACATCATGCCCATAAGCCAGTGTTGCTAAATCAGGTAATACTAAGTTTTCAAGCACCTCACCGCCATAAGACAGTTTCTGTCTACCCATCGCAAGCTCAGGTGAGGGAATTAATCCGAGAATTTCCTCATCAAACTCAATACGCTGATCATCACAAATACGGTACAGCTCATGAAAGTTATAACTGGCAAGCCACTCACCCAACAGTTTTAAGTGTTCTGGATTATCCGCACATTGATTAACAATGACTTGGTGAGAGTCACAATTACCTTCAAGTTTTTTACCATCTGCTTCTTTAGTGCCAGTCCAGCCTTTTGCTGTCTTCATTGCTATTAATGGCCAACGAGGACACTCAACATCTTCACCATCACGGGCACGCTGCTGAATATTGGCAATAAGGGCATAAGCTTCATCCATCGCTTTTGCCATTTGCTCATAAATATCCTCTTCTCGCTCATCATCCACAACGATCACATGATAGCCTAGCCCAGTAAATTCCTGAGTGATTTCTTCATTGGACATACGGCCCAAACGTGTTGGCCCAGAGATTTTATAGCCATTAATATGAAGTACTGGGAGGACAGCCCCACTCTCTTTAGGTGAAACCAGGCGGTTCGCATACCAGGATGCAGCAAGAGGCCCAGTTTCTGACTCACCATCACCCACCAGACAGACCGCAATAAGGTTAGGATTATCAAGTACTGCACCCCAAGCAACTGCAAGCGCATAACCTAATTCACCGCCTTCAAGAATTTGTCCTGGTGCTTCTGGATTTGCGTGAGAAGGGTAACCATAAGCTTGAGAGAACTTACGGCAAATATCCTTCATTCCATCTTCACTATATGGGATGACATCTGGATAGAAGTGGGATAGTGAACCTTCGATGAATAAGTTTGCTTGTACCGCAGGAAAGCCATGACCAGGGCCGATCAAACACATAAAGTCACGTTGGTGCTTCACAATGAGTCGGTTAACGTTCGCATATAAAAAGTTAATGCCAGGACATGTTCCCCAGTGACCTAATAACCGTGGTTTGATATCAGTATGCTGTAAGGGACGTTCTAAGAGCAGGTTATCTTTCAGATAAATCTGTGAAACAGAAAGATAGTTCGCAGCACGCACAAATTTCTTGAGCGCTTTTACTTCATTTTGCAAAGACATAACTAACCTCAGGCTATAACTACTACTTAAAGACTGATGGACTTTCAAAAAGACAGACAATGCAGTGCTATACCACACGTCACTGTGTGTGGATCAGTAACAATATCCAAACCTTGCTCTGCTGCTTTTCAGAGCTTATTGAATACAACATTGGCTGCCATGCTAGGGTAAGCCTCTATGCCTAAACACAGTTTTACCCAGCAAGAAAAAAGAAATTTACGGACTGATTTAAAAAAAGTGCGGAGTATTACACGTTGATAAAATAAGTGAATGACCCAAGTCAGTGTTTTAGAGAAGCCATTCTAAATTATATTGAGCGAGAGGACGTTTACGGAAGTAAACCTAACAAATTAACAGCCTTGAAAAGGCTGATGGTTAAATGCAATAAAGCTATTACTTCACAGTAATATAGGCTATAACATGAAGCCTATTTGCCGGAAAGACTACTAAGGACATCTCTAAAAAAATTCACAAAAAAACCCACTTGTTTACAGGATTAATACAAAACTAACATTAAAAAACAAATAATCAATTATTTTTTCCTATTCCGAGTAATACATCAGGTATACATAAAGCATTTTGCTATAATTTAAAAATCAATATACCCTGCATTCTGTGTATACCTTAAACGTCATTTAACTTGTTTCTATCACATGAAATCTGAGTTCGAATTCGAAAATACCCCGTATGAAATTGTTGTAAAAGGTATCCCCCTCACTCCTGGTTTTCAACCACGCTATTTTTCTAACGAAAGAGACATCAGCTTGTTTGTTGAGCATTTATTTGCTCAGTTCCCTAAAATTACAGAGCATTTACAACATTTCCCGCCCTTAAAACATTGTCATGATCATGAGCAATTAGCTAAAAGCCTCACACAATTATTAATTCGAGGAGACCTTTGCGTAGCCCGTAAAAGCTCGCTTTCTGTAGTTGCAACATTTCGCACAGATGAAGCACCTGATCCATCATTGCTTACTGGTGGAAGTGAGTTCATCGCTGCTACTGATCTTGGTGAAGCAAGTCAGAATCATTATAAACTTGTTATTGAAGTAGCAGGAATAAAACACTCAAATGTTCAGCGTATTCACTTATTTGCTAATCAACAACATGAATTGCCTTCAAGTGAGCAACCGCCAACCGAAAGCACATTAGACAGTGATAAATACCGCAGTTTAATTATTTTTAACCATATACCCAACCACCCTCGTCGTTTTGGCTTAAAAATACCCATGTATAAGGAACCGCCCTTATACTTGCCTCTGGCAGATAATGTACTACCCGTTCAAAGCAATACCGAACAGGATGAGTGGGACAATATCATTATTCCCATTAAACCTTTAGGGTTAATGAGTGCGGTTCAATGTCGGTCACACTCAGATCTCCTACCTGAAGGCTGGCTATACGTTTTTTGGCAAGGCAGATTATGGCGTGAGTTACAAAGTGTAAAAGGAGGAATGCTTAAAGATGTTCGAGTTCACTTTTACCGACAACAGTATTTTGCAAAATTTATAAAAACCGTCAATCCAGATCAACGTGAAGCAAGAGGTCGATGGCTGGAGACGCTCTGGATACCTTATCGTATTAAGGGGGAGTGCCAAACGAATGACGCAGGTATTGTTCTCATCTTCAGTCACCGTCAGTGGCCATGGGAAAAAATTCTTACTTACGAAAATAATCCTGACAAACTCTCTACCGAAGGCACCTCTCTGGCCGAACTCAATCACTATTCACAGGTTGCGCATTTTGATGCTATGAATGGTGCCATAGGGCCAATTACACAAGCGTTGTTAAATCAGGAAAAAACACCCTTAGAAATTAAACAAGGACTCAACGAGAAGTTCATTCCCCGCTTCGGTAAACATCGTCTTATTCTAGATAAATTTCGGGATAATAAAATTCCTGTTGTTTATCTCAATGTTGTTGAACAACGACTAGTACTTCACTTACAAACCACGGGGCTTACGAATAATTACTTTTCAGATCGTTACTTACTGCGTAGCAAAGACCCTCAGTGGCAACATACAACCACACCAAAGCTTGCTAACTGTCCTAAAGTACACCACCACCCTGAGTGGATTGAATTGATTTTTGATGACTTACCCATGAAAGGCTTATTTGATTTAATCTTAATACCTGCAGACGATCAACAAGTGCCGGCTTATATTTTTAGGAATAAACGTTTACAAGACTTGCTTGTGCTGAATTTACAGCAAACAACCTCTTTATTGGCCGATACCCATAACGCTGGGTAAACAACATAAAAAATCACATAGCTACTTCAACTTAGAGTACACGTATACTATGGAAGCCATCAACCAGCTGGGAACTTGTCACGCATTAAAAGTGCAATACCTATGTTCTGCAGAATATCTAAATGATCATTTAATTGAAGGTTCGATCCTGCCCCTCGCCAATACACTTATACTCACAAAAGAGCATCATGGGATTACGGATGAACCTTATTTAGCATTGTGGACGACCAATGAACAGGGACAGCTATTTCACCTTAATATTGATGGCACCATAGGTCACCCCATTTATCATTTGTCTTATCAAGACCCCACTCAATTAATGTTTATTCCACTCTCCCTTTATGGACAGTGGTTTTCGATATTTAATACCTCGCTACCTTCAGCCTTAATAAAACAGCTACCTGAAAACTGGCTAAATGCTGGACTTACTATTAACTTACAGCAGCAAAAGCTAAGCGACCCACAAAGCAATGAAGAACCAGCAAGTGCAGATCACCTAAACTGGAAAAAACAACTCGCCACATCAGAAATTAATGCACTCATTATTAACCGAAACAAACTGCTTATTTTATCATTTGCGCCAAATTCATTGACGACAGAAGAAGATGTATACGTAGAGGTACGCCACCAAGGCAGTGAAGATAATCCTGCCTTTTTACAAGATATTCCTATCTATGCCACCCAAAATGGTTTTGCTGCAATTATTATTGAAGATAAACAGTCATTTATATTCAATAATGCCTTACTGCACTTTACCATCTACATTAAAGCCACAAAGCTAACGTTGTATTCATTTACTACTCAAACTTCATTTTTATTCACCACACCCTCAGCTGATATTTGTCTAGTGAATGGCACGCCTCTTTCATTGTTTGATCAATTAGCCCAACATTTTCCTTATTGGCCACAACAAATCCCTGCTTTAGAAAAGCACAATCATCATCAGCGTATTTATCATTTTCAATCAACAATGATTAATGGGTCGTTACCTAGTACAACATTAACCAAACTCATCCCTAACATTACAGACATATTAAAAAACATCGAAAACAACAATAAAAATATTCACTTGCAACATACAATTAATTATTTTGAAGCAGAATCTTTACTCTCAACATTATTCGATAGTGACACTCCTACAGCCCTTGACACTTCGCAGTTTAAAATAGCTGAAAATATATTTTCCACTTCACCACAGCAACTCGTTTCTGAAAAAAAATTACACACCTTGGTAAAACTGCCTCCCCAAATTAAACTCACGGAAGAAACTGCACAACACATGAAAGTGTTGATTAATAATACAACTCCCGGCATTCCTCAACGCTATCTACACAATTACACTGATAGCGAAAACAAACAACGGATGTTGCATGGCTTTGGTATACCAACCAAAATAAATAGCCTAACAGATCTTCTTGATTTCACGCTCAACTATTACACGGAGCTTAACAGTCGAGCGCATCAGCAAGCGATACAACAATTTATTACACTTGCTAAAAAATACCAGCAGTATGGCATTAGCTCTTTCACAAATGGCATGATGTACAGCTTACGTTTTTCTTTTTACTATCAACAACCACAGTCTACTTCACTGCCTATAACCCAACTACAATCCGTTGCACGATTATGGCAACAATACCCAGATGCCAAAATTACTATTCACGGTTTTACTGATACGATTGGCTCTTGTGAAAAAAATGGGTTACTTGCTTTGCAAAGAGCTCAGGTAGCAGCCTCACTATTAATTGAACAAGGTGTTCCCAGAGATACTATTCAAATAATTACAGGAGGCGACTTAAACCCAATATCTGGTGATGCTGGCGAAGAAGTGAGTGCTAGCCGACGTCTGGATATTTTTGTTTCTTTACCCATTCCACTTTGCACACTTACACTTAATGAAGAAATACTGGTGCAGTTACAACACACCTTGACGGAAGAGCTTTTACAACGTCTCGGTTTTTCGGCCACGGCAGCACAATTTTTAAATATTTTATCTCAGTTGCGCAAAGGGGCAACCAGTGTTACTACAACTCAACACACAACAAATCATGTATGGTTTTCCTGTGAGCTTGATGCCCAAGCACAAAAAGAAAATAAACGTTTACCGTTATATCAGCATATAGACCGTATTTTACAAACACAATTTGAAACATCGCTAACGCAGCAAAGCAACTACTTTGCATTATGGGAACGCAGCCAAGTTAACCGTACACTATTACAAGTAATGCCATGGTGCGTTCAAGATAATCTCCCTCCTCAAACCTCAGTGACATGGCTCGAAAACCAGCTCCGGCTACAATATGAGGTATTTTGTAGTCTACAGCAATTACTTATCTTCGCAGCCTGGCAAGCCAAACAAGAGAATTGTGCCCTAGAAGAAAGCATTACAAAACTGAAATTAACAGAATTTATTCAACAGTTTTTGAATAAAAACTGGTACTGGCCAACGCATTCACCCATTGATTACAGTCTTGCGCAATACTGGTTAGACGACGTAATGCTTGTAACAAATCACAATAGCGAAACAAGTAACCACCAGCCACCAAAAGGCCAAATAAGCTACAAAGCAACACCTCGTGTTCAGTTTTCGCTACCACCAGGTGAATACTGGTTAGCCTCTAGCGCAAAGCTTCTAAATGCTTCCAGTATCAACACCTTTTCAACAATGGAATTAGCGGGACAAATTCCACCTTTAGCCACTATTGAACACCTGCCTTTTGATCGAAAAATATTTAAATATACTGCAGTTTACGCCCGTGAAGCAGGCAGTGCTAGGGATAAACCATGGCAGCTACTGAGTGAATTTTTAAACCAACAACAGCGAGAAACCCTATCGCCTTTTGATCAGCTTAGGGTGCTTGTTGTTATTAAAGATCAAGAGTCTCTCTCCCAGGAAAATCCTCAATGGTTAGAACAACCCATTACTCACCCATTACCACTTAAGCTGCAAGCAATTGCTACACACTCTACGAACATACAATTAAGTTCACCTTTATATGAAATGACTTATCAGCTAAATGCAACCAATTTATTACCTGAAGAGCAACGTTTTCAAGGTGATTTTGGCGCTGTATTTTTTCCACGTTACGCCATCAATAATGAAATTATTTTAGGGCAAACGCCTTTACCCTTCATGTCATCTCATTCTGCCCGTCAACAAAGCACGTCAGCAGATAACCACTCATCAAGCTACCAACCTAGCGCAAAACAGACACTTGAGCAGTTTCAAAGGTACTTCTGGTTAACAGGGTTAACCATTGAAATACCCATTGCAACTCAACAAACGCGACGACTTATTCGGGTTCATGGTGAAGATGACTTACTTGCCCAACACACAACACCCATCTTAGGCGCCAGTGGTTTATGGCCTATGTCAATTGAGTCATCACGCTTAACACCGTGCCGTGATGCAGCAGGTACCGTCATTAAGCAGGAATATCAAGAGCCAGCGCTATTACCCCTCATAAAAAATAATCGTTGTCCTGCTATATCAGCTGACAGCCCTATATCAGGAATAGCACGTGCTTCAACCCTCTTTAGGGTGAATAATCAAGGTCGTTTTACTGCCTCACCATTTTATGCTGCAAAATTTAAAGATAGCCCGTTATTTGCTAGCCATGATGTTGATAACAATGAAGAGTTACTCCATGGATTTGAGTGGACACAAGCCATAGAACTAGCTGGTTTGGTCGCATGTAGTGAATTAAACATTCCCCACAGCTCTATATCAGACTGGCGCCAATTACCGTTTAACCTTGCTATCACAGAAAAAGTTGTACAACCTCAAACAACGGGCGTTATATGGCCTGTGAGTGGAAGTCTTTACTATTTAGGCACAGTCCAAATCAATAATAACCAACCTCAATTTTCGCCGTCTGTGAGTGAAGTGTTTGCAGAGCGACTCAATTTAACCCCCTTGCTACGCACATTAGCGAGTTATGACAATGTAGCCGTAAAACAATTACATGAAGTCTTAGGTGAGCCGCTTTGGAAAGCCGCTCAACAACACCCTATTCATATCTTTGGTGGTATAACCTCACTTCAGTATTTTAACCCCGCAGGCAAGCGTATCTTTGGTATACGGCCTTTAGCATCAGCCGCTTCAGCTGGAGACTATGTTCAGCAACGTATGACTCATGCTGAAAAAATTAATATTCATAGTGATCATCCCACTGACTTTTATTATCAAATTGGGGAACCATGTTTTCCTCAGGATAAGGTAAGTAGCTACTCTGCTCATTCTATATCCTTACGGCTACCAGCCCCCAGCAGCTACTTTTCCCCACAAATGCCTTGGTCGCAGTTTCCCAATTCCGCTGAAGTTAACATGGCCCGTCAGCATTTGCTGTATAATATACAACGTTGTAATCAACGACAGTTGCAACTTGATAACCAGGGTCTGCCGATTATACCCAATACGCCCTATCCCATCACAAACCTTATGCGCTGGCTATACTACTGTGAACTTGATAAAAAATTAAATACCCACTATACGCGCTTGCTATTAAAACATTGGTTTGCTACTGATCTGAATCAACTGGACTTATCACAGGTGGCTGGAGCGGCTACATCGTAAGATATAATAGCCTTCAACCTGTTGAATAATTATTTTAAAGCATCATTGTATCTATAGATCAGGGTTTATTTTCACATTACGCTTTTGTACAGCCTTTTATAGGAGGAAATTATGTCACCCAGTCATCAAGTTGTTATTGCTGATACGTTCCATGTTGACTTAAAAACCAACCAATCACGTTATCTCCAAGGCGAAATGATTACTGGTTCGCTTAACTTCACATACGATGAACATTATCCTGCAGATGACTTAGCAATACCCAGTAATTTTGAACTTACCCTTGACAATATTGAAGCTTGTTTAAAAGAACATATAATTGAGCAATCTAAAGCTACCTCTGCCCCGCAATTGAGCCAAACGGCTAAAAAAACATTGCTTTGTAATTCACTAAAATTAAATCCTGGAGAAAACCAGTCACTTGAATTACTGTTTGAGCTGCCTCATAACTGCCGAATTACAGATCAACAGCATCAATGGTCCATAACATGTGCATTTACGCTAGCGCAAGAAATACACACCATTGAACAGCCCATACTGATTTCTCCTGCAGAACCGCTACTCACAATAGCTAATGCCTGCGTTTCAGAGGGCGACTTTACTGAATTTAACTACCACTGGAATCAACAGCAAGGCTATATCAGTATTCAGTTCACACCATCGCCAGAGCTTTATAAAGAAATTGACCATATGAAACTACGGCTTTCATTAGCCGAATCAGGTGAAGTTAATGGGTCTCTATGGGTGAATTTGCAAGAAAAACGCCGGCAGGATTATTTCAATGCCTTGTTTGATAAAGATATAAAACGTTGTGAAATATCCTTCGACACAAACGAACTCAACAGTGCTCAGCAGGTTTATGCCAAAGTTAAAGAAAAACTCACTTACCTATTAAATCAGGTAAAGTCTCAAGGATAATGTGTCTTGCTTTAATATACACATACTCAAGATCTATCTTTCTACATAAGCATATTGGTATACATATAAAAAAACGGACATGAATATGTCCGTTTTACATCCTTCGCAAACCATTCTTAGGCTTTACTAAATTATTTCCCATGCACCATCAGCGCCTTTACACGTATCAAAGCTTTCGTTTCCAGATTTTCCTTTATTATTAATTTTCATATCTAAACTACGACACTCTGTATTCACCGCCATCGAGTCTTCAACTACATCCACGTCCTTGAGCTCAATATCATCAATATTAATGCTTTTTGGCTGCTGGCTTGAGGTTTCATTAGTTTTTGCAGTCTTAAGTACAGTTTGCTTTTCCTGAACAGTTACAGGCTTTAATAGCGACCCATGAACATAACCAATGGTAACGCCCTTTTTCGCAATCATAACCCAGTTACTAGGTGTTTTACCGACAGCAGTCACTTGTTCACCCGAAGCCAAACTCGTCACCCGATAACCCTGTTTTTCTGGGGCATTACGCACATTTGCCCGCTGTTTGGCCTGAAAGGTTTTACCAATAAGCGTTAGATTCATCACTTTTACAACACGTTTATCACGATAATAATTAACATTCCGTGTTTCTTGGCGTGTATTTCGTGTGGATATAGTCGCTTCAGCACCTGTACGCTGACTACGCCACTGTACATCTTCACCGTCTTTAGCTGTATTTAATACTGAAATAGACTTTTGTTCGAGTGCAATACGATCTTGCTCATCCAAGTACGCGCCCAATTGATTGCCTATATAACCTCCCAATACTGCACCTGCAGCAATGGCAACTTTCTTACCACGCCCCTTACCCAATGCAGATCCTACAACAGCACCTAAAACTGCACCAACAGCGGTACCGATCTCTTGTTTATTACCCTGAGTTGAGCAACCACTGGATACAACCATGGCTACGCAGAGAAAACTGCTGATCAAGACTTTTTTCATTGCCACTTCTGTCCTAGAAATACGATGATAGGCATATTCCACTAGGCGGATTTTTATGCCAAGTAAAACTTTTGGGCACCTTTAAAAACAGTGCATTTTTAGAGGTGCCCTTTTGTATAACACCCTTCTTCTGGGTAATTTATATCCTTTGCTATGGATATAACTAAAGAAAAAGGATTTTACTTACAAATGATCAAAAACAATTCATAAGGACTGTTAATGATTGTTCCTTTTGTTAAGAATGTGAAATACTTTAAACAGTATTAATGACGTAACCCAAAAAAACAAATCAAAGCCTAACTGAAAGTCTTCAGATAAGGCTAAAAAAATTGATCTATTTTACTGGATGTCATTTCCACCTTAAGTTAACCAATACAAAAAGTACAACCGTTCATTTAGCATTGTATTTCTTGGTATAAGTCTCACTATTTTTTCTACTATTCAACAAACGGATCCAAGTTTTTAATGTAAGATAGTTAAAAGAGTTTATTTGAAGCACATTCTTGTGATTAAGGGTTTTTGATTACTTCTCTTAGTGCGACTTGTTTAATGTGCATAACCTGACAAAGTTAACGCTATTCTTAGAACTATATCCTTCACTGAAGGTATATGTAAATTCAAATGACAATTGCTTTACAGTTAAAAGGTGATCGTAAGTCCATTTTGTAAGTGATACAGCACTTTATGCACACTTTTTAATAGGTCAACAAGAACCTTAAATATGACACATAAAGTGGATATAAAATGTATATGAAAAGTACACAGCAATTGGAACTGCAACTCACTTTATATGAGTAGTGTGTATAGCCTTATGTATTTATATTTTTCCTTGTTACTTGCAGTATTACTTCTACTAGTTCCAGTTTTTATCTGGCATGCACTTCATAAAGAAAAGCTGAATCCCGTCAACAAACAGAACGTTGAGAACTATCCATTCGAAGTTCTTCAATCAGTATTGAATCAGCATGATCCAAAGTGGTCTTCATCCCACCTAGAAAAACGGGCTGAAGAATGTTTGATGGCACTATGCCGCTTTCAGTCTCCCTTAAGCTTACATAGCTTTATCAGTCAACGCTTACTTAGCAAGATCAAACAGTCACAAAAGCCTGCATTTATACACCACCTCATAAGAGCAGGAGAATTCACGATCAGGCGCATTGAAGTGATTCAGCTAAATGAGTTTACTGAGCCCAGCCGTGATTACTTTGCGTGTAAGATTCTCACTAGTCATAATCACAAACTACTCTGTTCTTATCGCTGGTGTGACAAAGAATGGATGATGGATGGGTTGGCACCGTTTGACCCTCGATTAATTGGCACTTCACAAAGCCAAACCTATAACCTGGCGTGTTACTACACATTTGAGCACGATGCCAATGCCAAGTTATCTAAATCCTAACCCCCATTAAGCAAAAAATAACCATTTTCAGCATGTGCAATGATGACATCTGCAAGGGCATGCACTATAGCAGTCCTGCAATGCATGGTATGTCCTGCAGTATTTCATCAGGCTAAACCTGACAGAAATACTACAAAACAAGTGGTTGATGTGGGTTATCAAAATAACCTAAATGAATGGAAAACCTAGAAGCACTGTTCAGCAAATGCTTTTACATGCTGCTCTGCTAATGCTCGGTCTGTCGGAATACCAGTAACATTTTGTCGGCAACGGTTATTGGCAAACACAGGATAGATATGCTGATCGTATATATGCACAGCAGCATTATCTTTTGCCTGTGGATTTCTAAATAAGCCCGCATAATTGGCAGAGTACAAATACTCAATGGCCGTACCCTTAACCAACTCCTGCCAAACACTTTCTGCTTCTGCAACCCGAGCTAAAGCCTGTTCATGCTCTGACTGTAAACGCGCACCATCATTAATCATTGCTTTAGCAAACGCACGAATGATTGGATGCTCAAAAGAAGAACCCCGGGCACGAATGATAGTATTTAAAGTTAACAACGTACTTTTTTGCTCCTGTTCATCAGGGCAAAAGAGCAACACCAGTCCACAAGGTCTAAGTGAGAATGTAATAAACGCTTTAGTCGGACTAATTGCCAGGCAGAAAGGCACGTTTTGTTCCACAAAAGGTTTAATCTGTAGATCATAACTTTGTGCCATCACTGACTGATAACCTTTATCCGCTAAGTCTCGGGCAAATTCAAACCCAGAATATGCGCGATCCAACACCACAAACTGCCCTTTATCTGCAGCAACTCTCGCTCGCTGACTTACAACATCAACAGAACGCACCATGCCTGTCGTATTCATTGGGCCCGCCTGATAGATAGGCAAAGTGTTTTGCTGATCGATAATGCCATCTTGTGCAAACTCAGCAAATTGTACGCGAGCGACCTTAGCAATCGCTTTATAGGCTGGCCAGCCTAGCTCTTCAACACCCACTGTATTTAGTGCAGGATTTTGCATTAAGCCTAACTCTACGGCGGTTTTGACTGCACCCGTACCCGCATCAGACACCAAACCCAGCTTAAATTTTGACCAGTGTTCTTCTGGAACTTGCTGCCAACTTAATACGGCTTCTTTTAAATTTTCGAGCTGCGCATTAGAGTTTTTATAATCTCCAACGGTGCTTTCCTGAACTTCTTTAGTGGCATACTCAAGTAATGTGGATGATGAAGCCATGGCCTTACCTTCACCATCCAGCACAATACCTATACCATAGTTATGGCCTTGCTGATCCCGTTCACAAAGAATCTTTGCAATCTGATTAGCATCGCGACCTTCTTCTTGTAAACGTTGAGCGTGTTCAAATACCGATTGTCCAAATTCCAGAGCCATGGTGTATGTTCTCCAAGCCAACACAAAAAATCAAAGAAGCGTGTTTATGATTTCAAGACAGCTACCCAGAATATGCGCTTTTAAAACGAGCGTCATATCACTGCCGTCTAACGACAAGTCATACTAATCAGACGTAACAACTTGCGTAATGACTTAAGTCCAAACTATTACGCACAGCCTCCCCCGTCTCAAACAGTATATCGTCTAGACTGTTAATCCTGCCGTAAATTGCCAGTGCGTACAAATAAAAAATACATGGGCATTAAACGTCAGTAGCTATTCCTATTATTCCGCTATCCTCTACACACAATGCTAGTCACTTGTGGATAAATACCAAATGTGAGCATACACTGACTTTATTTGTTCAATATGAAATTTCTTGAAGAAAATTGTCACTGTATCTAGGTTCACACACACCTCACATTTAACGAACACTATATGGCAAAAAAAATGGTTGAAGGAAAAACCTACAACCATTTCTTTATCAACAACTAAAACTATCTGATACATTTCTATTTAACTTTTATTATTTAAAGCGTCCTGTACCTACACCCCATACCCAGATCAAAGAACTAAATATTAAGCCCATAAGCCCCATGCTATACATGGTACGCCAACCTGTTTCCATAGAGTTAAGCACCTTAAAATCATTAATATAGATGGTTTCACAAGCGCCATTGCCTGTATCATCTCGAGTAATACTTGTCCCACGTTTACCCAAGTGATTACTGTACTCTGACAGCCAACCTTTTAAATAAATCTGGTCACCCACTTTCACATCAGCAATTTGGTCACGAATCAATTCATCGACAGCAACAATGTGATTATTAGATAACTGATTATCCTTAAACAAACCCGCTTGAAGTGAATCTTTAGTTAAATAATTACAGGTAAATTCACCATTCCAAAAATCAAACTTATTCAGGTCAACCTGTTTGGCATTAACACCCCAAACTACACATAAATCAGCTACATTAATATGGTCTTCTGCGCGTTTATGCAGCCCAAATTTTCCATCATGGTGATTTAAAGAAACAACTAAACCACTTAATTCGTACTCATATAATGGATTTACCTCATACACCACACCACTACGCATAAGTTTAAATGACTCTTTATTTACCTTCTTCTGTAAAGGTTCTTTAGTCACCTGAGGATCAATAATTCTCTCATTAGGCGCCGGAAAATCATTCCTAAACCAAAAACCTACTGCAGCCATAATTACACTTATGTAAAATGTCCATTTTACTAATTTATATAATGACGTTTTTTGTTTCACAGGCAACTCCCTATCAACAACTTGTTAATATGCCCTGCGAATTACCGGTATTCAGCAGCATCATAGAACATGACATATTATGTCAAATAGGAGCTTACCTGTTCAAGAATCAACCGACGAACTGCAATCAATATACTTGACTCTGAAAAACAAGTGCACAAAGAGTTAGTAAATACTAACATTTGAATAAAATCAAACCTATAAACCACTTTAATGTTTTTGTAGACATCATTCAGACGAGTTAATACCCTTACACCAACTACAAGTGCTAACAAACATGGAACAAATATGCTAAAAAAATATTTCATAGCCATCTTACTATTAATAACGTCTTTACACGTCGCCGCATTTCCAGGTGAAACCCGACGCTATTTTAAAGACTGGCTAGTAAACTGCTTAAATGATGCGAACAATACCTGTCGCTCAGTGACACATGTTAGAAATAAAGCATTATTCCCTTATAGTGATGGCACTATATTTCAATTTATTATTCAGCAACAACCCGCTACAAATGGTACTGAAACAGAAATTATCTTTTACCATGTCCTAGATAACGCTTATCCTGCTGATAACGCGACATTCATCATCGATGATATCCAGTCTTTCCGGTTTAAATTACTTGCAAGTGAAAGCCTAAACGAACGTAAGCTCTCTCAAAAAGATACAGAATCAATATTAAATGGATTAAAGAAAGGACATACATTAACAATACAATATACCAGTCAATCCAAAGAACCAGTGGAAGTTAAAATTTCACTAAGAGGAATTACTGCGGCGTTACTTTTTGCAGAAGAACATATCAATAAATAAATATCACCTATAATAATACTTTTTATTCACAAAAATGATTAAGTTATATATATTTATTAATAGCGTTAACTTAACATCAACTAACATACTTTAAACTTCTTCACAAAAGAGTGTCTGTTGCTTAAAAGTAGCAGACAACGCACTACCCAAGAACAGACAGTGCAATACATAAAATCAAGCCCAACAAGATTTTATCATCTTGATATATAATTTTCGCTATCGTAGTAGTTGAACCACCAAGGATGAATTGTTAAATAACCAAAAAACATAATACCATGGTACAGTAAACTAAGAGGCTTTCCTCCTTCTCTATAAGCATCTCTGACTAAAAATTTTGATCATATTCAAATAATGGACACCTCTTCTTCTAGATAAGACAGCTAGCCATAGATTCACTAGTATTTTGAGATAAAAATATCTCAAATACGTGATTTACATTTCATAATTAACTAAAATTAAATGTATTTTCAATTTTTTTTCGTATAGTAAAGATTCCTTACAATTAACTATGAATTTCTTAGGGAGATTAACTATGGGAATAGTTACTTGGATCATCTTAGGCTTATTAGCTGGTATTTTAGCTAAGTGGATAATGCCTGGTCGTGACGGTGGAGGTCTAATTATTACCACCCTTTTAGGGATTGCAGGTGCTTTTGTTGGTGGTTACGTAGGTAGCTTATTTGGTTTTGGTAGTGTTAATGCTTTTACTATAGAAAGTATATTAATTGCTACTGGAGGTGCATTTATTATTTTATTCCTGTATCGACTCATTAAATAATTACAATCCAATAAAAAGCCTGTCATTTCTAAAAAATGGCAGTTTTTTTATTTTTACAGCAATTACTATTACTTACAAAACTAACATTATAATACCTGGCCTTACTATAACGTAACCGCCAAATCATCCACACTCTGCCATCCATGAAATATCTTTTGTATAACAAATAAATAAAAGGACACCCACTATTTATATAACTAAAAACCAACCCAACAACTGTCTACATCTTATGTATATATTATTTTTCCAGAAAATAACTGTTTAGCTAAACTTATTCCTTTAATAAACTTACGTTGCCATTGAGCAATTGTTTGCTGGAAACTCTGCTCCGTCCCCATCACATCAATAAAACGTTTTTCTTTTTTACTCACATAAATTAGTAATTCATCATGGTTGATGTTTAGCCTTTCTAAAATTGGAGGAATATTGCTAGAAATAGCGCCTCGCTTATCATCACGAATAGCCCTTCCCAACCAGTCTACCAGTTGCAAATAGTCTTTTAACGTAAAGGGTATCGTAGTTTTCTTGCCTTGCTTTTCATGACCTGAAAAACGGAGTAAGGGAGCAGCAGGTTTAGTATGTTTGGGTAACTTTGTCGTTCTGGAAAAATGCTTATTTTGAGGCTTTTTTTTCTGCTGGCTTTGCTGTTGACGTTTTGTCCAAGCAATCATTCTCACTTGAATTGAGGTAAAATCTGAGGCTTCCGGTGTTTCAGCTATTCCTGCACGAACTGGGTTTAAATCTACATAACTCATACAGGTTAATAATGCCGCTTCATCCAATAATGCTTGGCTTTTAAAGCGCCCTTCCCAAAACCGACCCTTACAACCATCTTCATCATTGGCCCAACGAGCGATAGGCTCATTTAAACAACGCATAAACCAGGACAAATCAGCTAACCGCTGCCGCCATTGCTGCACAATATCATTAACAACGTTAAGTTCAGCTTTATCCAGCGTCGCTCCCGCTAAAAAACGCTGAATCATGGGTGGTCCGTGGTATAACTTCCGCCAACGACGAATGATTTCATCATCAGTCCATTGCTCTGCCTTTTCCTTATTAATACGAACCACTAAATGATAGTGATTTGACATCACCGCATAGGCACATATATCAATGGCAAACACCTTAACCAGCTCGGTGAGTCGTTCAATCAGCCAGGCTTTTCGATGATCAAAATTACGTCCTGTAACCTGATCATCACCACATAAAAAGGCCCGACGAACACACCGACATATACAGTGATAATACGGCGTATCCGCCACACTGACTAACTGACTTCGTGGCCGTGTCATCCTTTAACCTCCACTCAAAACTGACTACTTTATAACCAGAAGTATAGACCTACACCTTTGGCTATTTTTTGATCACAGTCAAATCTTGGCTGTCCTCTTCTTTTACCTCTGGCTATTTTTTGATCACAATCAAATAGTGGATGTCCTCTTCTTTCCTGATCACAATCAAATAGTGGATGTCCTGTTCTTTGCTTCTAAAGTTCGCGTACTACTATTTGGAACTACCTACTTCGAACTAATCGCTCCATATTCACCCGAATCAATCTTATTCCTAAACTTCACAAGCTCCACTAATTTGCTTGTTGATATCTCCTCGTATATCTCTTCTAGTGTTAACTCCGCATCATCTTTTGTGCTTAGCAATGCCAACTTTTCTAGCTTTTCCATGCCCTCATTGGAGTTCAAGTATACCAACCCAATTGCAGCCCACATCGTTTGACAACTATCTTCAGATTCCAACCCCTCTACCAGCAATTTCTTGACTGATTGAATTCCAGCTCTAGCCAACCAATATAACTCTAAAGAATCACTTCCTGCTATTTGTGCAGCAACATCTACTATTTCCTTTTCCGTGTAAAAAGTCTTGAGTTCTCTAATATCAGCTAACATTGCATCTATAATTTCACCTAATTCCCTTGGTTTTGAAGACACGGTATCAGCCAAATCCTGAAAAATTGATATCAATCTATCTTTTAAATTCTCGCTCATATTAATATCTTTTTATTGCCTCCAATTCGGATAAAAAGTATTGACCTTTCCTGCGTTATCCAACTGTATTGTAATTGAGATATTTTTTTCAGTTCCAACCCATTTGGATGAGTAACTATTAAAATTGACTTTATTTGCATTATTCGCAAGTATGTTGTCAGTTGCTGAAACAGAGTTTGAGGAAGTCCATCCTGACGGCAATAACGTCTTAACACCTTTTACTTTGGAACCGTCAGAATTATAGGCAAGAGCATTATTTCTAGCCTTTGCATTTTTAAATGCCCCATCTTTTGGAAGTTGGACTCGTGTCGCACCATTTGGAAGTTCCTGAATAAAAATTTCATCTGCAGTATTATTAAACTCATCGAAACGAGTAACTTTTGTGGTTTTGTATTGTTTGCCAGCCTGAGCATTCAATTTAATAAACTCGTCAAACGCTTCCCTCGTGTGCATTCCACCTTCAAGCTTCCAGACTCCGTCAGCGTTAACGAAATCGCCTTTATGAACGTGATCCCATCTACCAGTATTCCATTTTGAGTTTATGTGATTGTCTATATCAGCTTTCGAAAGCAGTTTACTGTTTGGAACAAAAGCAAACTTTCCATACCCACCGTCGATTATACCTGTATTTATGGTATACGCTGTTGATAAACTAACATTATTAAAAGCATAACCACTTCCACTGAAACTTGGTATGTTCAACTCACCATTATATTTATAACTATATTCCCTCGGATGCCAGCCATATAGACCTTCAACGTTCTGATAAGACTTTGATCTAAAACTTAATTTACCAAAGGCTTTTTTCCCAGCTGGAGTTAAAACTAATGCTACAGTAGCCGCAGGTAAACCATATTGCATAAACACTTTACTACCAGCAATTTCATCCTCCCCCGGAGTAAAAAATTCCGAAACCATTTGGTGCTCACCAGAAGGAAAATAGCTAAAAGCGATTGAAGATAAAAAGTTTCCTGATGTTTTAGCTAAACCAAACCAGTCTCCTTTTGAGCCAGTCCATCCAGACTGAAAACCTTTTTGATCATTGACCCAAACATCCCCTCCCAACGCTGCCCCAATAAAACCACTGGACGAATTACTTGCATTACTAAATACTTCGGTCATTAATTCCCAGCTTCTAACTATCCTCTCCCATAAATTACGTTCCTTTATATCACTTGACCTGTTAGGAAGCCGGCTATCTCCTAGCCCATAACCAACACTTTCTGCCTTATGAGTAGATAATGCATATGAGCTATCTAACTGATAAAACTTATAATTTTCATTGTATTCGTCTTGTGTTACTGGAGGAGTACCTCCTGCACCATTACTTGCCAAACCATACTTGGCCAGCCAAGCTAAGCCAGCTTGGCCTTCTAGGCTTTCCTCTAAACCCTTGCGTTCATCAAGTACAATACTTTCCTGAACAGCTGTAGAGCTTAGCTGGTAGAAGCTTGAGTTATCATCTCGAAGGCGTTTTAGGTTCTCTTTCTCCAATCTCCCTTGCCCACGCTCACTAACCACAGCCCCACTCGACTTACTTTGAGTACTATGTGCATGCTGCTGAGCACTGGCTTTTTGTGGTGCCTGTTGATCACGCGGATCATCATTCATCCACCCATCAAAGGTCTTAGTTAATGAAGCACCAATGGCCTGCCCAACGGCTTGGCGTGCAGCATTTTTAAAATTAAATTTATTACCAAAGACTTTGGCATCAACTGCCGAAGACACGACTGACTCGGTTAAGGCTTCTCCGAATTTACCGCCCCAATCAGCAGCGCCTATCGTAGAACTAACCGCTCCACCTAACTCAGCGCCTATCGCTGAAGCCGCAACTGACTTCCAGCTAAACTTATGCTCTCGGTCCATTGCACTGGATACTAGCTGACGAGCAGTTGCTTTAGCTGCAGCCATATAACCTTTAGAGCCTTTAACTGCATTACCCACTTTTTGCATTGTGGATATCGACTCACCTGTCGTCTTTGCGTTAGCCACTGCATTAGCTGAGTTACCAGCCCACTGTTCAACCCCCACACTTGCAGCCGCCATTAATCCATCACGAGCCACATCTTTCCAAGAAAAATGGAAGCCACTCTGCTGCCCCATGGCGATAGCACCTGCTTGGGTAATAGCCTGCGATGTAATTCCTGCACCTATTACACCAGCTCCAAATCCTGCCGCAGCCCCCATAGCGGTCCCAGCTACAGCAGATCCTGTAGTTGCAGTGACTGCACTACCCACCATTGATGACACAGCACCACTCAGAGCAGAAAATGCTGCAGCCGCTGCCCAAGCTGCCACCACAGCCACAACCACCATCACCACCATGGCCGCACCACCACAACCGCCACCCGCAGCCTTAATCGGTGGCGGTGGCATATCCGGTAACGTCGGACTCACATCACCAATCGCCACCCCAGCGTTATAGGGGCGGAAGGTACTGCTGTTATTGTGGATATTGGTGACTTTGTTCGGCACCGTGAGGAAGGTGCCCG